>RHMC01000458.1 GCA_003719395.1 Streptomyces altiplanensis | reverse complement strand
GAGTCGCGCCATCAGGGCGTGCTCGACGAGCGTGATCAGCGCGCTCTTGGCGTCCGCGCGGTGGCGGGCGTCGGTGGTGATGATCGGGGTGCCCGGGCCGATCTGCAGGGCCTCGCGCACCTCGTCGGGAGTGTACGGCTGATGCCCCTCGAAGCCGTTGAGGGCGATGACGAACGGCAGCCCGCTGTTCTCGAAGTAGTCGACGGCGGGGAAGCAGTCGGCGAGCCTCCTCGTGTCGACCAGGACGACGGCGCCGATCGCGCCGCGCACCAGGTCGTCCCACATGAACCAGAAGCGGTCCTGGCCGGGCGTACCGAAGAGGTACAGGATCAGGTCCTGGTCCAGGGTGATGCGGCCGAAGTCCATGGCCACCGTGGTGGTGGTCTTGTCTCCGGTGTGCGTGAGGTCGTCGATGCCCGCCGATGCGGACGTCATGACGGCCTCGGTGCGCAGCGGGTTGATCTCCGAGACGGCTCCGACGAACGTGGTCTTGCCCACGCCGAAGCCGCCCGCCACCACGATCTTCGCGGA
>RHMC01000457.1 GCA_003719395.1 Streptomyces altiplanensis | reverse complement strand
GTGCCGGGGACGGCAGGAGGGGCGGGGGTGGTGAGAGCGCGCTCGGCCTGCTGCTGGCGGTCTCATCAAGGGTGCTCCGTTCGGTGGCGTAAGCCGGCGTAGGGTCATCGAAGTTCGTCGAAGGCCTTCACGAACGCGCTCAACGCTCGGGCCACGTGCGGCAATTCCAGTGGGTCGGTTGCTGCAAGAGACTCCAGACGCTGCTCCGGGGTTGACCCGAGCAGCGGGGCGGTCGTGATCCGGACACGCAGCGCGCCCATTTCGTCACCGAACCGGTGGCCTCCGGGGACGAGGGTTTCCAGCCGTGCGCTCAGGTACTCCTCCAGGTCCATGGAGTCGTCCACCCCCCGGGCGGCGAGGCCGGCGCGCAGCGGTCCGAGGTCGGCGTACAGGTGGCGGCCCGCGTGCGGCGGGCGGGCGAGCGCGCCGGAGGCGAGAACCGCGTGGTGCGCGGCGGCGGCCACGCGCGCCGAGCAGCGCGGCGGCGGCCCGGATCCTGTCGGCGACGGGCCCGGGCTCGCCGAGCGCGTAC
>RHMC01000456.1 GCA_003719395.1 Streptomyces altiplanensis | reverse complement strand
CTCGCGCGCCCCCGCCGGGCCTCGCGGGACCCCACCCCGCCCCCGCGCACCTCACTGTCGGCGGTGTCCGACGGCTGGCCCTCGGCCCCGGCCCCCAACGTCGCTTCGGCGACGGGCACCCCCGGCAACCGGGCCTGCACGGCGCCCCTCTCGCCCAGCACCACGGCGAAGACCGCGGTGAGTACCAGCAGCACCGTCAGCACACCGCGTCGCACCGCGCGCGGGACCGGGCCGGGGCACTTGGCAGGCATGTGCGTCTCGTCCCACGACCGGGCCGGTTCTTAGCGGTACGACACCGAAGTCCCCTCCACCGGGCTAGCGCCGTAAGGCTTTCGTCACCGGAAAGCAGAGGTCGGAGCGGGCTTCGGGGCGTTGAATGGGCGCATGAGTCGCATACTCGGCAAGCCCGGGGTCCTCGGAGTGCTGCTCGTCGCCGCGGTGGCGGCCGGCGCGGGTCTGTACTGGTTCCAGCCGTGGAAGCTGTGGGTGGACGACACGGTGCGGGACGAACTGCCCGTCGCGGCCCCCGCGACCCCGCCGGTCGCCCCGGACACCGGGGCGACCAC
>RHMC01000455.1 GCA_003719395.1 Streptomyces altiplanensis | reverse complement strand
TTGGGGACGCGGAGCATCCGCTCGGGCCGGTCGGCTCGTGCGTAGCGCTTGACGGTGTTCAGGGCCAGTTGCAGACGGCGGGCGCATTCGAGCAGGCCCACGCCCTGATTGAGCAGGTCATGGACTTGGTGCCAACGTTCCAGGGTGGTTCGGGCGCGTGGCCCGTCGTAGATGGGTGCGTCCAGTACGGTGGCCCAGCAGCTGCTGTGCGCCTTCACCTCGCTGAGGGCGGCTTCGCACAGGTTGTGCCACAGATGCCACCTGTCCGCGACCTGGACCGCGTCGGGCAGGGCGCGGCGGATGGCCTCGGCGTAGGTGGCTGAGCCGTCGCGGCACACGACCTCGACGCCCGGATGCTCGCGCAGCCACGCTTCCAGCGTGTCGGCCGTGCGGTCGCAGCACGTCGATCCGCTCATGGGTCTCGGCGTCGATCACCACGGTGGCATAGCGGTGCCGCCGGCGCAGTGCGAAATCGTCGACGCCGATCACGCGGGGCGCCCGCCCGGTCGGCAACGGGATGCGCAGCAGGGTGCGCAGGGCCGTGTGACGGGACAGGCCCACCGCGAGTATCGCCA
>RHMC01000454.1 GCA_003719395.1 Streptomyces altiplanensis | reverse complement strand
AAGGTGCGGACCCGGCGCAGCTGCCGTACGGCCCGCAGGGACATCAGGGATTCAGTCTTCGGTGCCATGCCAGCCCGTATACCCCGATCCGTACCGTCCACCAGTGGTCGTCTACTTCTCCCGCCTGCACATGGGGTGCTCCCCTGTCTGGCGGTTCTTCCGGCTGCGCCTCCAGAACACCCACCCGGGGGCTGGGGGTCAGGTAGGCGGGGCTGCTTGAGGGGATCTTGGTAGCAGTGGGCGCATGAAGGTGCGCTCGTAACGCAGTACGCAACCACTCTCGTCCCTGATCCGGTCCGCCTCGATGAACTCGGCATCCTTGCCGAACAGGGTCCTGTACTCCTCGTATGCGGCGAGGCTGGGGAAGCTGAACAAGGCGAACGCCTTGTCGCTGGCTCCCTCGGCCGGCAGGAAGTAGCCGTGGTGTGTGCCGCCGTGCTGGTCTACCAGCTCCATCCAGCGGTGTCCGAACCGCTCGAACGCCTCGATCTGAGGTTCCCCCTGTGACCTGGACAGTCTGATACTGGGACGGTAGTCCCGGAGGAAGCAGTCACAGGTAGTGAGTCAGAAGAGCAACACGAGTAAGCGTTA
>RHMC01000453.1 GCA_003719395.1 Streptomyces altiplanensis | reverse complement strand
GCGGTGTTGTTCTCGGGTCAGGGTTCGCAGCGGTTGGGGATGGGCCGGGAGTTGTACGGCCGGTTCCCGGTGTTCGCGGAGGCGCTGGATTCGGTACTGGTGTTGTTGGACGGTGAGTTGGGCCGTTCGTTGCGTGAGGTGATGTGGGGCGGGGACGCGGAGCTGCTGAACGAGACGGGTTTCACTCAGCCGGCGTTGTTCGCCATCGAGGTGGCGTTGTTCCGTCTGGTGGAGTCGTGGGGTGTGTCCCCGGACTTCGTGGCGGGTCATTCGATCGGTGAGATCGCGGCGGCGCATGTGGCGGGGGTGTTCTCGCTGGAGGACGCGGTTCGTCTGGTGGTGGCGCGGGCGCGGTTGATGCAGGCGCTGCCGTCCGGTGGAGCGATGGTCGCGGTGCAGGCGACGGAGGAGGAGGTTCTGCCGCTGTTGGTCGAGCGGGAGGGCCAGGTTTCGATCGCGGCGGTCAACGGCCCGTCGTCGGTGGTGATCTCCGGTCACGAGGACGTGGTCCTGGAGGTCGCGGCGCGGCTGGCGGAACAGGGCCGCAAGGCCACCTGGCTGCGGGTCTCGCACGCGTTCCACTCGCCGCTGATGG
>RHMC01000452.1 GCA_003719395.1 Streptomyces altiplanensis | reverse complement strand
ACGGGGGAGCGGCGTACCGGGAGGTCACAGGGGGAGGGGCTCCGAGGTCGGAGGCGGAATTCACCGCCTACGTCCAGGAGCGCCGTGCCTCCCTGTACGCCACCGCCTACCACCTGACCGGCGACCGGTTCGAGGCCGAGGACCTGCTGCAGAGCGCCCTCTTCTCGACGTACCGCGCCTGGGACAGGATCAGCGACAAGGCGGCGGTCGGCGGCTACCTGCGCCGCACGATGACGAACCTGCACATCAGCGCCTGGCGCAGGCGCAAGCTCAACGAATACCCGACCGAGGAACTGCCGGAGACGGCGAACGACACGGACGCGATGCGCGGCACCGAGCTGCGCGCCGTGCTCTGGCAGGCGCTCGCCCGGCTGCCCGAACTCCAGCGCACGATGCTGGTCCTGCGGTACTACGAGGGCCGCACCGACCCGGAGATCGCGGACATCCTCGACATCAGTGTCGGCACGGTCAAGAGCAGCATCTGGCGTTCACTGCGCCGGCTGCGCGAGGACGAGGTCCTCAGCTTCGGCCGTGACGAGGAAGAGTCCTTCGGCGAGCTGGTGGCCTGAAGGCACGAGGGGGACGGGGCACGGGGCCGCGGTTTCGGGGGAAACCGCGGAA
>RHMC01000045.1 GCA_003719395.1 Streptomyces altiplanensis | reverse complement strand
CGCCCGCGACCCGCGGACCCGCGGACCCGGCCGACCCGGTGGACCCGCCGGCCGACCCGGTGGACCCGCCCACTGACCCGGTGGACCCGCCCACCGACCCGACCGACCCGGTGGACCCGCCCACCGACCCGGGCAACCCCGGCGGCAACGGCGGAAACGGGAACGGGGGCAACGGCAACGGCGGTAACGGGAACGGCGGCAACGGCGGCTCCACGACCGGCGGAAACGGCGGCTCCGAGACCGGCGGCAACGGCGGCTCCACGACCGGTGGCGACGAGGCCGGCACCACCACGACCGGTGGCGGCGACGCCGGCACCTGCACCCTCGACCTCGACGGTGCCGAGTGCGAGGACAACACCGACACCGACAGCGCCGGCTCCCAGCCGGTGGCGCAGGGCAAGGCCAAGGAGGAGCTCGCGGAGACGGGCGCCGCCGAGACCTCGTTCCTGCTGATCGGTGCCGCGACGATGATCGCCGGTGGCATCGGCTTCCGCATGCTGCCGCGCCTGGTCGGTGGCGGCCGCACCGTCGCCTGAACCACCTAGGTGTACAAGAAGGGCCCGGAGCGCACTGCGCGCTCCGGGCCCTTCCCCATTGGTCCGTATCCGGCCCCCAGAGGGGCTGTGGAGACGATTGCGGGCGGCGGAAGCCTCCTGGGTCCTCGGGCCGCACGGTCGGGCTCTACGCGGTCTGGTGCGCCACCAGGGCCATCACCGCCACCAGCAGCGCCACGAGCGCCACCAGTGCCGCGGGGCTCAGCCCGCTCAGCGGGCCGCCCTCCTGCTGCATCCTCGCCCTGTTGGCCCGGCAGACCGGGCAGCGGCCCTGGTTCACCGGGGCCGCGCAGTTCGCGCACACCAGTCGGTCATAGGTCATGCGCTTTCCTCCTCCCGCGCGCGGATCCGCCTGTACGCGTTCTCTCCGCCCAACGCTCAGGGAAACGCGACTGTTCCCCCTTCCACTGTGCCAGCTCCCACGTGTTCCGGCGCGCCCCGCCGGAACACGGCCGCCGCGTTCCGCTCAGAACCGGTCGCCGGTCCGTGAGCGATCCGTGATAAAACGGCCATCGCCGGACGCCGACTGCGCGCGCCCGCCCGCGTCGCGTATGGTCACGCTCACCTACTCCCGGCGACCGTGGTGCATCCGTGATCCGATTCGACAACGTCTCCAAGACCTACCCGAAGCAAAGCCGCCCCGCCCTCAGGGATGTCTCCCTGGAGGTCGAGAAGGGCGAATTCGTCTTCCTCGTGGGCTCTTCCGGCTCCGGCAAGTCAACCTTCCTGCGGCTGCTGCTGCGTGAGGAGCGCGCCAGCCACGGCATGGTGCACGTCCTGGGCAAGGACCTCGCGCGCCTGTCCAACTGGAAGGTGCCGCAGATGCGGCGCCAGCTCGGCACCGTGTTCCAGGACTTCCGCCTTCTCCCCAACAAGACCGTCGGGGAGAACGTCGCCTTCGCGCAGGAAGTCATCGGCAAGTCGCGCGGCGAGATCCGCAAGTCCGTACCCCAGGTCCTCGATCTCGTCGGTCTCGGTGGCAAGGAGAGCCGGATGCCCGGCGAACTCTCCGGCGGTGAGCAGCAGCGCGTGGCGATCGCGCGGGCGTTCGTCAACCGCCCGATGCTGCTGATCGCGGACGAGCCGACGGGCAATCTCGACCCGCAGACCTCCGTCGGCATCATGAAGCTGCTGGACCGCATCAACCGCACCGGCACCACTGTGGTGATGGCGACCCACGACCAGCAGATCGTCGACCAGATGCGCAAGCGCGTCATCGAACTTGAGAAGGGCCGCCTCGTGCGCGACCAGTCTCGCGGCGTCTACGGCTACCAGCACTGAAAGGACGCCATGCGCGCCCAGTTCGTCCTGTCGGAGATCGGCGTCGGTCTCCGCCGGAATCTCACCATGACCTTCGCGGTGGTCATCTCCGTCGCTCTCTCCCTCGCCCTCTTCGGCGGGGCCCTGCTCATGCGCGAGCAGGTGAGCACGATGAAGGGCTACTGGTACGACAAGGTCAACGTCTCGATCTACTTCTGCAACAAGAACGACGCGGAGACCGCCTCCACGTGCGACAAGGGCGCGGTCACCGCGGAGCAGAAGAAGCAGGTCAAGGACGACCTCGACAAGATGGACATCGTCAAGGACGTCCACTACGAGTCGGCCGACCAGGCGTTCAAGCACTACAAGGAGCAGTTCGGGGACACCTCGCTGGCCGACACCATCACCCCGGACCAGATGCAGGAGTCCTACCGGGTCAAGCTCGACGACCCGGAGAAGTACAAGGTGGTCGCGACCGCGTTCGCGGGCCGGGACGGCGTGCACTCCGTCGAGGACCAGCGCGGCATCCTCGACAACCTCTTCGAGCTGATGAACGGCATGAACGTGGCCGCACTCTGCGTGATGGCCCTGATGCTCGTCATCGCGCTGATGCTGATCGTCAACACCGTGCGCGTATCCGCCTTCAGCCGGCGGCGCGAGACGGGCATCATGCGGCTCGTCGGCGCGTCCAGTTTCTACATCCAGATGCCGTTCATCATGGAGGCCGCGTTCGCGGGCCTGATCGGCGGCGTGCTCGCCTGCGGGATGCTGCTCGTCGGCCGGTACTTCCTGATCGACCACGGCCTGGCGCTGTCGGAGAAGCTCAATCTGGTCAACTTCATCGGCTGGGACGCGGTGCTGGCCAAACTGCCGCTGGTGCTCGCGATCGCGCTGCTGATGCCCGCGCTCGCCGGGTTCGTGGCGCTGCGCAAGTACCTCAAGGTGTGACATGAGCCCCGGGCGCCGTACGGTCAACCGACCGTGCGGCGCCCTTCGTTTGTCCTAGACTCGGCGCCATGCCAGGCCCGGAAGTCACCCTCCGTCCCCGTGGAATTCGCCGCGGGGCTGCCCTGACACTGGTTTTCGCGGCCGTACTCGTCACCGCCGCCGCCACCGACTGCTGGCAGCGCGACGAGGTGAAGTCCCCCTCTCTCCCCTCCCGTTCGATCGCGGCGACCGCCGACCGCGAGGAGGTCGCCGCCGCCGCAGCCCGGGCGATGGCCGACGGCAAGTCCGGCAAGGAGGCGGCCGAAGAGGTCGTCAGCCGCAGCGGGGACCGGTGGGGCGCGGTGTACGACCCGGCGGAGTACGAGGAGTTCACGCAGGCACTCGACGGCGAGTACACGGGCGTCGGACTGCGGGTCGAGCGCGTGCACGGCGGCCGCATCGAGGTGACCCGGGTGCAGTCCGGCGGCCCCGCCGGGCGGGCCGGGGTCAGGGAGGGCGACCGGCTCCGTACGATCGACGGCCGCCCGGTGGCGAACCGTCCCGTCACCGAAGTCGTCGGGCTCCTGCGCGACGCCCGGCGCGGGCGGGCAGCTCCGTCGTCCTCGGCCTGGAGCGCGGTGCGCGCGAGTGGAGCGAGACGCTGCGCCGCGCGCGCCTCACCACCGAGGCCGTCACCGTGGAGCCGCTCGCGGACAGCGACGCCGTGCTGATCAAGGTGGCGTCCTTCACCAAGGGCTCGGGCGAGCGGGTGCGGGACGCGGTCCGCGCCGCGCCCGAGGGCCACGGCGTCCTCCTCGACCTGCGCGGCAACGGCGGCGGGCTCGTCGCCGAGGCCGTCACCGCCGCGTCCGCCTTCCTCGACGGCGGCCTGGTCGCGACGTACGCTGCGCGGCGAGCAGCGCGCGCTCCACGCGGAGCCGGGGCGGGGACACCGCCCGGCCCCTCGTGGCGCTCGTCGACGGCGGCACCATGAGCGCGGCGGAGCTCGTCACGGGGGCGCTCCAGGACCGTGGCCGGGCGGTCACCGTGGGTTCGCGTACGTTCGGGAAGGGCTCGGTCCAGATGCCGAGCCGGCTGCCCGACGGCTCCGTGGCGGAGCTCACCGTCGGCCATTACCGGACTCCGGCGGGCCACAGTGTCGACGGCCGGGGCATCAGCCCTGACCTCGTGGTGAGCGAGCGGGCCGAGGAGCGGGCCCGGACAGTATTGAGTGGCCTCGGAGGAGGGTCGTAGTGCGAAAATGGCCGCACTATGGCTAAGGAAAAAGGGCGCAAGATGATCGCGCAGAACAAGAAGGCGCGACACGACTACCTCATCATCGACACCTACGAGGCCGGCATGGTCCTGACCGGCACCGAGGTGAAGTCCCTGCGGCAGGGGCGCGCCTCGCTGGTGGACGGCTTCGTGCAGCTCGACGGGGGCGAGGCGTGGCTGCACAACGTGCACGTACCGGAGTACACGCAGGGGACCTGGACCAACCACTCCGCGCGCCGCAAGCGCAAGCTGCTGCTGAACCGGGCGGAGATCGACAAGCTCGCGAGCAAGTCGCAGGAGACGGGTCACACGATCGTGCCCCTGGCGATGTACTTCAAGGACGGCCGGGCCAAGATCGAGATCGCGCTGGCCAAGGGCAAGAAGGAGTACGACAAGCGGCAGACGCTGCGCGAGAAGCAGGACCTGCGCGAGACGAACCGGGCGATCTCGGCGGTGAAGCGCAGGGAGCGCGGGCGGCTCTGAGGGCCCGCCGGGACAGGCCGTCCGGCCGGGAGGAATGGGCTGGCACGGTCGTGCGTTGTTCACGTACGATGGCACCTGTGCCCCCCGGGGCGCGGCACCACCTTGATAAAACAACATGGGGATGATCGGTTTCGACAGCGGATGTCGAGGCAGGGGAAGCGAGTCGAGGAAGCGGCAATGATCTCGTTAACCATATGTCGCAACCAATAATCGCCGATTCCAAGCGCGATTCCTTCGCCCTCGCTGCCTAAGTAGCGACCTAGCGAAGTGTCAGCCCGGGGGTGTTCCCGACCCGGATCCTGGCATCATCAAGGGAACTAAACCACTCGGTCCGGTCACGGGATCGGGTGGGAAACCAAACAGTGACTGAGCCCGTCGGAGACTTGTCCGTGTGATCTCCGGGGCCGAGAAAAACGTAGCGGACTGCACTCGGAGAAGCCCTGTCTCCGCACCGTTGGACGCGGGTTCGATTCCCGCCATCTCCACAATTCCCATGTGAGACGAAGGCCCCGCCGTCCCTGTGACGGCGGGGCCTTCGTGGTGTACCGGGCGCGGAACGCATGCCCCGCCTACCGGGGCCGGCGCAGCGCGGCGCAGAAGACCGTGGCCAGGCCCGCGGCCGCGACCGGCGCCAGGTAGGCCGAGGCCGGGGCCAGGTGCTCCGCGAGCCGGCCGCCGGTGGCCGAGCCCGCCGCCATGCCGCCCAGGATCGCGGTGACGGCCAGGGTCATGCCCTCGTTCAACTGGGCCTCGGGGACCATGCGTTGGACCAGCGCCATGCCGGTGACCATCGTCGGTGCGGTGGCCGCGCCCGCCGGCAGCAGGGCGCCCGCGACGGTGACCAGCGAGCCGGTGGAGGCCGCGAGCAGCGGCAAGAACATCAGGGCCGTCATCGCCGCGACACAGACGAGCAGGCGGCGGTACGGGTCGGCTGCCGGGCGCGCGGATCCGTACAGCAGGCCCGCCACGCACGATCCGGCCGCCTGGAGGGCGAGGACCGGGCCCGCGGCCGCGCTGTGGCCCAGACCGTCGGCGAAGGCGAGAGTGACGATCTCCATGGAGCCGAAGACCACACCGGTGGCGAAGAAGACGGTCAGCAGGGCGGGGACACCGGGCAGGCGCAGAGGGGAGCGGGCGGTCTTGGCACGGGGAGCGACGGGCGGTTCCGTGGCGCGCTGGGCGGCGAAGACCAGGACACCGGTCATCAGGAGGACCGCGCCGGTCAGGGTGCCGGCCTCGGGGAAGAGCGCCGAACAGAGGAAGGCGGCGGCGACCGGGCCGAGCATGAAGCACAGCTCGTCGACGGCCTGCTCGAAGGAGTTCGCGGTGTGCCGGGCCGCCGGGTCGTCGCGGTGCAGGTGGGCCCAGCGGGCGCGGGACATGCCGCCCGTGTTGGGGGTGGTGGCGGTCGCGGCGTACGCGGCGAGGAGCGTCCAGTCGGGTGCGTCGTGACGGACGCAGAGCAGCAGGGCCAGCGAGCCGAGCACGGCGACGGCGGTGGCGGGCACCGCGACGCGGGCCTGGCCGTACCGGTCGACGAGCCGGGCCGTCCAGGGCGCACCAGGGCGGTGGCGGCGAAACCGGCCGCGGTGACGGCGCCCGCCAGGGCGTACGAGCCGCGCGAACCGGCGATCATCATGACCGCGCTCACGCTGAACATGCCCATCGGGATGCGGGCGAGGAGATTGCCCGCGGTGAAGGCGCGGGCGCCGGGGGTGGCGAAGAGGCGGCGGTAGGGGGAGAGGCGGCGGGGGCCGCGGCGGCGCGGTCCGTACGGGCCGTGACCCGGCCGGTGCGCGGCGATCAGTACGTCGTGCCACGGCCAGGAGAGGGGGAGGGGGTTCGTGGAGGGGCATGGACCGAGCTTCACGGCGGGCGTCACCGGTGGTCCAACACCTTCTGGGCGCCGATTCACGCATCCGCGTTGTAAGTTCGCGGCGTGCCCCACGACATCGAGCCTCGTCTGCTGCGCGCCTTCGAGGCGGTCGCCGAGGACCTGCACTTCACCCGCGCGGCAGCCAGACTCTACGTGGCCCAGCAGGCGCTGAGCCGTGACATCCGGCGCCTGGAGCGCGAGGTGGGCTCCGAGCTGTTCGTACGGTCCACCCGCAGCGTGTCGCTGACGGCGGACGGCGAGCGGCTCCTGCCCTACGCGCGACGCGTGCTGGCGGCGTACGACGAACTGGGCGGGGCCTGGGCGCGCGACGAGCGGCCGCTGGTCTTCGATGTCGGCGCGCCGGTCGGCACCGCCCACCGGGTGCTGGAGGAGGCCCGGGCGGCCGCGCCCGACGTCGAGTTCGTCGCGCGCTTCCACAGCGGCCTGACGGGGGCGGCGGCCGCGATCCTCGGCGGCAGGCTGGACGTCTCGTCGGGGCGGGTCGCCGGGCTCGACCCGGCGGTGCTCGACCAGCTGGAGCACGGGCCGGTGCGCTTCGAGCGGATGGCCGTACTGCTCCGCGAGGACCATCCGCTGGCCGCGCTGGACGAGGTGCCGCTGGACGCGCTGGCGGGGGAGACCCTCTACGCGGGGGCGGGCAATCCGGCCACCGCGGAGTGGACCGATCTGGCGGTACGGCTGTTCGCCGGGCGGGGCATCGAGGTGGCGGCTCCGTTCCCGGAGATCGAGGGCGCCGAGGAGTTCGTCCGGCTCGTCCGCCGGCGGCGGTGGTCGGTTCTGGCGAGCACCGAGTTCATCACGGTGCCCGGCATGGAGCTGCGGCCGGTCGTGAAGCCCGTACCCCTGTCGCCCATCTCGCTTGTGTGGCGAAAAGGGCTGCGGCACAAGGGGCTTGACGTGTTGAAAAGGACAATGGACGGGCTTGTGGAGCGTCATGGCTGGCTGGACCTGCCCGCCGACGGGTGGCTCCCCGAGGCCGACATGTCACTGATGCTCGGCAGCGACTGACACGACACCCCGCCTGCCGGACGAGCGCGTCGTACGCCGGCACCGTCCTCGAGCCCGCCACCGTCCGCGAACCGGTCCGGCCCTTCGGCGGCCCCCGGGCCGGCGCGGTCGCGGGCAACGCCAGGGCCGGCAGCCGCGGTCCTGCCGACCGGCGCGGTCCGCGCCTTCCGCACCGAGAGCGCGGACACCACTCCGATGCCGATCGTCGTCCGGCCGCCGACGTCCTGACGACCTTGGCCGCGGGCCGGCTGGAAGACGTCGCGGCCCAGCGCGGACCGCGCCTGTGGCCCGACGGCTCACCCCGCGGGGGAAGCCGCTCACAGAAGCGGTGACAGCCGGGTGAGAGCAAGGTTGCGCGCCGGTCACCTCACGGCACGGGCCTGAAATCCGCCGTGCCTAGCGTCGCCCCCACGACCCGATCACTCGTGGAGGCACGTCATGGCAGGCCGGTGGATCGAACAGTGGGACCCCGAGGACGACACCTTCTGGAAGCGGACGGGTGAGCGGATCGCCCGCCGCAACCTGCTCTTCTCCGTCCTCTCCGAGCACATCGGGTTCTCCATCTGGACCCTGTGGTCCGTCATGGTGCTCTTCATGGGCCCGGAGTACGGCATCGACCCGGCCGGCAAGTTCTTCCTGATCGGCACGGCCACCCTCGTCGGAGCGGTCGCCCGCATCCCCTACACCTTCGCCGTGGCACGCTTCGGCGGCCGCAACTGGACCGTCTTCAGCGCGCTGCTGCTCCTGCTGCCCACGGGCGCGGCGTACGCCGTGATGGAGCCGGGCACCTCCTACACCACCTTCATGGCGGTCGCGGCCCTCACCGGCGTCGGCGGCGGCAACTTCGCCTCCTCCATGACCAACATCAACTCCTTCTTCCCGCTCCGCAAGAAGGGCTGGGCGCTCGGCCTCAACGCGGGCGGCGGCAACATCGGCGTACCCGTCGTGCAGCTGGCCGGCCTGCTGGTCATCGCCGTGGCGGGGGCGGACCACCCCCGCGTCCTGATCGGCGCGTACATCCCGCTGATCATCCTCGCGGCCGTGTGCGCCGCGCTGCGGATGGACAACCTGGCGCCCGTGCGCAACGACACCGGGGCGGCGAAGGCGGCCGCCCGCGACCCGCACACGTGGATCATGGCCTTCCTGTACGTCGGGACGTTCGGCTCCTTCATCGGCTACAGCTTCGCGTTCGGCCTGGTCCTCCAGACCCAGTTCGGCCGTACGCCGCTCCAGGCGGCCTCGCTCACCTTCATCGGCCCGCTGCTCGGCTCCCTGATCCGGCCCCTCGGCGGCTCCCTCGCCGACCGCTTCGGCGCGCCCGCATCACGCTGTGGAACTTCGCCGCGATGGCGGCCGCGACATCCGTCGTCGTCTACGCCTCCACGACCGCGTCGCTCCCCGTCTTCCTCACCGGCTTCACGGCGCTCTTCGTCCTCTCCGGCCTCGGCAACGGATCGACGTACAAGATGATCCCCGCGATCTTCCAGGCGAAGGCGCTGGCGAAGGGCATGGAGGGCGAGGCGGCGCCGCGTACGGGCGGCGGCTCTCCGGGGCCTCCATGGGCCTGATCGGCGCGGTCGGCGCGCTCGGCGGGCTGGCGATCAACCTCGCCTTCCGCCAGTCCTTCCAGACGGCGGGAACGGGAACGGCGGCCTTCGCTTCCTTCCTGGCCTTCTACGCCGTGTGCTTCACGGTCACCTGGGCGGTATACCTTCGACGTCCGGTCGCCACACCGGCGAAGCCGCAGCTCACCTACGCCGAGGTCTGAGCCGCGCGACTCCGTTAACGGCCGGGAAATACGAAGGAACCGAGCCTGTCACGTGGTGTTGACAGGCTCGGTCCTCCGCACCACCAGCACAGGAGCCGGGTAGCGATGTCCGTGAACAACACCACGCACGAACCAGAGCACGGCCCGCTCGCGGGCTTCACCGTCGGCGTCACCGCCGCCCGGCGCGCCGACGAGCTGGGCACGCTGCTGACCCGCCGGGGCGCGGCGGTCCTGCACGCCCCCGCCCTGCGGATCGTGCCGCTCGCCGACGACAGCGAACTCCTCACCCTCACCGAACAGCTCATCGACCACGCACCCGACGTGGTGATCGCCACCACGGCCATCGGCTTCCGCGGCTGGGTGGAGGCGGCGGACGGCTGGGGCCTGGGCGAGGCCCTCCTGTCCCGCCTCCAGGGCGTCGAACTCCTCGCCCGCGGCCCCAAGGTGAAGGGCGCCATCCGCGCCGCCGGCCTCACCGAGGAGTGGTCACCCACCTCCGAGTCCATGGCCGAGGTCCTCGACCGCCTCCTCGCCGAAGGCGTGCAGGGCCGCCGCATCGCGATCCAGCTGCACGGCGAACCGCTGCCCGGCTTCGTCGAGGCGCTGCGGGCCGGGGGCGCGGATGTCGTCGGCGTACCGGTCTACCGCTGGATGCCGCCCGAGGACATCACGCCGCTCGACCGCCTCATCGACGCCACGGTGGGCCGCGGCGTGGACGCCCTGGCCTTCACCAGCGCCCCCGCGGCGGCGTCCCTCCTCTCCCGGGCCGAGGAACGCGGCATGCTCCCCGGCCTCCTGGCGGCCCTCGGTCACGACGTACTGTCGGCCTGCGTAGGCCCGGTGACAGCCCTCCCCCTCCAGGCGCACGGCATCGACACGGCGCAGCCCGAGCGCTTCCGCCTCGGCCCCCTGGTCCAGCTGATCTGCCGCGAACTCCCGAACCGCGCCCGCACCCTGCCGGTCGCGGGCCGCAGCGTCGAGATCCGCGGCCACGCCTGTCGAGGTCGACGGCGAGCTGCGCCCCGTGCCGCCCGCGGGCATGTCCCTGCTGCGGGCGCTGGCCCGCCGTCCGGGCTGGGTCGTCTCCCGGGCGGACCTCCTCCGGGCACTGCCGGGCTCCGGCCGCGACGAACACGCCGTCGAAACGGCGATGGCCCGCCTGCGCGCCTCCCTCGGCGCGCCCAACCTCATCCAGACGGTGGTCAAGCGCGGCTACCGCCTGGCGCTGGACCCGGCGGCGGACACGAAGTACGCGGACGCGTAACACCCGCTGCCCCAGGGGACGCACGCACCCCCGCCTCACCTACCACGGTGGCGGGAGGGGGCGTGCCGGGGCGCTCCCCGCAGGGCGTCGAACGCAGCCACCCCGAAGAAGTCCCCGTACCCGAACGTTCGGCACCCGAGGAGACGCCCCGGCGCGGCACCGACCCCGAAGCCCCCCGCACCCACCGCCCCCAGAAGCCCCCCGCGTCGCCTGCCACGATGGCGGAAGGAGACGCGCCGGCACGGCACCGACCCCAAAGCCCCCGCACCGCGCGGGGCGCCGGGCTCCCGGGGCGCCGTACCGGTCCCACAGGAGCAGAATGGTCAAAAAGACGGACGCCCCGTCAGCGCCGCCCTGTTCCGTTCTGTCGCCGGGGGGACCACGGAGAGCCGCCATGAGCCTGCAGAAGACCAGAAGCGACACCACCGTACTGGCGGACTGCCTGGAGGTACCGGGCATCGGCTTCCTCCCGGTCAACGCCTTCGTCCTGTTCGCCGACGAGCCGGTCGTCGTCGACACCGGCCTCAGCCTCCCCGACCGGAATTTCCTCGAGGCGCTCGGCTCCGTCATCGACCCCGCCGACGTGCGCTGGATATGGCTCACCCACCCCGACCGCGACCACACGGGCGGCCTGTTCGACCTGCTCGCCGCCGCTCCCCGGGCACGCCTCGTGACCACGTTCCTCGGCGCCGGGATCATGTCCACCGAGCGCCCCCTGCCGCTCGACCGCGTATGCCTGGTCAACCCCGGCCAGAGCCTGGACGTCGGCGACCGTACGCTCAGGGCCTTCCGGCCGCCGCTGTTCGACAACCCCGCCACCGTCGGCTTCTACGACGACCGGTCGCGGACCTGCTTCAGCTCCGACTGCTTCGGCGGGCCCATGCCCAGCGCGGAAGTCGCCGTCGGCGGCGAGGCCGCCGCGCTCGCCGCCGCGGACCTGCGTGCCGCCCAGCTGCTGTGGGCCACCGTGGACAGCCCCTGGGTGCACGCCGTCGACACCGGCAAGTACCTCGCCACCGTCGAGCCCCTGCGCGCCATGGCCCCCGAGACCGTCCTCTCCACCCACCTGCCGCCGGCTGTCGGCCTGGCCCCCCGGATGCTCGACACGCTCGCGTCGGCCCCCGGCTCGGACCCCTTCATCGGCCCCGACCAGCGGGCACTGGAGCAAATGCTCGCGGGCTTCGAGCCGGCGGCCGAGGACACCGTTCCCCCGCAGGCCGTGTGAGAGCGCACTAGAGCCCGGCGCCGGGCGCGCCCCTGCCCGGCGCGGCCCTCGCGCTCTCGTGCTCGTGACGCCTGCGCAGCTCTCCGATCACCCCGAAGACGGCCGCCGTCAGCGGCACGGCGAGAAGCATCCCGAGGATGCCCGCGACGGACGCCCCGGCGGTGATCGCCAGCATCACCAGAGCCGGGTGCATCTGCACGGTCCGGCTCTGGATCACGGGCTGGAGGACATGCCCTTCCAGCACCTGTACGGCCAGTACGACCCCCAGCGCCCACAGCGCGATCACGAACCCCCGGTCCGCGAGCGCGACGAGCACCGCGACCGCGCCGGAGATGAAGGCGCCGAGATAGGGGATGTACGCGCCGACGAAGACCAGCGCGCCGAGGCCGACCGCGCCGGGCACCTCCAGGACCAGCAGCCCGACGGTGATGAGGACCGCGTCGATCAGCGCGATGAACGTCGTACCGCGCATGAAGCCCTCGACGGCCTCGAAGGCGCGGCGGCCCATCGCCTCGACGGTGTCGCCGGTCGAGCCGGGGGAGAGGGCCCGCAGGGTCCCGGCGGCCCGGTCCGAGTCCCGGAGGAAGAAGAAGATCAGCAGCAGGGCCAGGACGGCGACCGCGGCCATCTCCCCGACGACGCTGAGCCCGGTGATCACCCCGGACGCCGCGGTCCCGCCGAACTTCCCGAGCAGCTCCCTGGCGTTCTGGGCCACGTCGTCCAGGGAGGTCCCGGCCGCCCCGAAGTGCCGGGACAGGTCCCCGGCCGCCTGCCGGAGCGAGCCGAGGATCTGGTCACCGGTCTCGACGAGCGCGTTGACGACGATGTACGAGGCGCCGCCGACGACGGCGACCACCGCGACACAGGTGAGCAGGGCGGCGAGTGACCGGTTCAGCCGCATCTTGACGAGCCGCCGGTGCAGGGGCCCGAGCAGCGCGGTTCCGAGGAGGGCGAGCAGGACGGGGGTGACGGCGGTCTTGAAGGTGACGCACAGCCAGACCCCCACCGCGGCGACCCCGGTGACGAGCAGCGCGACGACACACCAGGCGGCGACCCGGTGCGCGGACTCGGGGAGGAGCGGCTGAGTCGGCTGCACGGCCCCAGCGGATCACGGGCGGCACGGGGCGGCCCGCCGGCGGGGCCCGCCCGGGTGACTGACCACTGTCCGCGTCACCCGGGCGGATCCACACCGCTCAGCGCATGCCGTGGACGGCCGGGACGGTGCCGAGGCGGCCCCGCTGGAAGTCCTCGAAAGCCTGCTTCAGCTCTTGCTGCGTGTTCATCACGAACGGCCCGTAGTGCGCCATCGGCTCCCGGATCGGGCGCCCGCCGAGGAGGACGATCTCCAGGTCCGGGGCGTTCGCGTCCTGCTGCTCGTCCGCGCGGACGGTCAGCGAGTCCCCGTCGCCGAAGACCGCGGTCCGGCCCGTGCCGACGGGGCGGCGGTCCGTACCGACGCTGCCGCGGCCGGCCAGGACGTACGCCAGCGCGTTGAAGTCCGCACGCCACGGAAGCGTGATCTCCGCACCCGGCCGCAGCGTCGCGTGGATCATCGTGATCGGCGTGTGCGTGATGCCGGGGCCCTCGTGGCCGTCCAGCTCGCCCGCGATGACACGGAGCAGCGCGCCCCCGTCCGGCGACGTCAGCAGCTGCACCTGGCCGCCGCGGATGTCCTGGTAGCGGGGGGCCATCATCTTGTCGGAGGCGGGCAGGTTGACCCACAGCTGGAGGCCGTGGAACAGGCCGCCCGACATGACCAGCGACTCCGGCGGCGCCTCGATGTGCAGCAGGCCGGACCCGGCGGTCATCCACTGGGTGTCGCCGTTGCGGATCGTGCCGCCGCCGCCGTTGCTGTCCTGGTGGACGAACGTGCCGTCGATCAGGTACGTGACCGTCTCGAAGCCGCGGTGGGGGTGCCAGGGCGTGCCCTTCGGCTCTCCGGCCTCGTACTCCACCTCACCCATCTGGTCCATCATGATGAACGGGTCGAGGTACGTGTAGTCGATACCGGCGAAGGCACGGCGTACCGGGAAGCCCTCGCCCTCGAAACCGCCCGGAGCGGTCGTGACGGCCAGCACGGGGCGCGACACGGCGTCGCCCGGCGCGACGACCTTCGGCAGGGTCAACGGGTTCTCAACGGTTACTGCAGGCATGGCGGGCCTCCTTGTACGTCCACTTTAGTTGAACATAGAACTTCTTGCCACCCCCAACGAGAAGCGCCCGGGAGGAATTCCCCGGGCGCCGATGCGCGCCACCGCCGCGTCCGGCCCCCTTCCGCCTTTCCGCGAATGCCTCCGTCCCCACACCAACTCCCCTGTTAGCGTTGCCACTTCACCTAGGGGGCGGAAAGACCGAATGACATCGACCATGTTCCACATCGGCGGGGACCTGGGGGTACGGCGGCTCGGGTTCGGAGCCATGCGGCTGCCGACCGAGCCCGGCCCCGGCCGCGAGGCGTCCCTCGCCGTCGCCCGGCGGGCCGTCGAGCTGGGCGTCACGCTGATCGACACCGCCCTCTGTACGGCGGGGGCGCCAACGAGGAGCTCCTCGCCGAGGCCCTGCACCCGTACGCGGACGGGCTGCTCATCACCACCAAGGTCGGCGTCGCGCGGTCGGGCCCGGCGGCCGAGTGGAAGCTGGACGGGCGGCCGGACGTCCTGCGCGACCAGGTCGACCACGCGCTGCGCCGGCTGCGCGTCGAGCGGCTCGAACTCCTCCAGCTGCACCGCATCGATCCGGAGGTGCCCCTGGCCGATCAGCTCGGCACGCTGCGGGAGCTCCGGACCGAGGGCAAGGTCGGACGGATCGGACTGTCCGAGGTCACCGTCACCGAACTCGACCGGGCACGGGAGATCGTCGACGTCGCGAGCGTGCAGAACCGGTACAGCCTGCTGGACCGCGCGTACGAGCCCGTGCTCGCGGCCTGCGAGGCGGCGGGCATCGCGTTCCTGCCGTGGCGGCCCGTCGCCACGGCGGCGCCAGGCGCGACGGCCGAGGTCGCCGCCGTGGCGGCCGAACTGGGCGCCACTCCCGCGCAGGTCGCGCTCGCGTGGCTCCTCGGCCGCTCTCCGGTCGTCCTCCCGATCCCGGGCACCGCCCGGATCGACCACCTGGAGGAGAACCTCGCCGCGGCAGATCTCCACCTGACCCCGGCCCACCTCGACCGCCTCGACCGCCTCGACCAGCCGTCTCCGGGCGTCTAGCCGTACATCCGCCGCATGGCGAAGTCGACCATCTGCTCCACCGCCTTCGCGTCGAAGACCATCCGGTGCTCACCCTCCATGTCGAGGACGAAGCCGTACCCGGTCGGCAGCAGGTCGATCACCTCCGCGCCGGTGATCACGAAGTACTTCGACTCCTTGCCGGCGTACTTACGCAGTTCCTTGAGCGAGGTGAACATCGGGATCACCGGCTGCTGGGTGTTGTGCAGCGCGAGGAATCCCGGATTGTCGCCGCGCGGGCAGTAGACCTTCGACGTGGCGAAGATCTGCTGGAAGTCCTCGGCGGAGAGCGATCCGGTGGTGAAGGCGCGCACCGCGTCGGCGAGCGAGGGCGGCGACGGCTCCGGGTAGAGCGGCTGCTCCCCGTAGCCGCCCTGGGGCGGGGGCTGCGGCGGCGCGTACTGCTGCTGTCCACCCTGGTTCTGGTCGTAGCCGTACATGCGCGCAAGCGTATCGAGTCGACGCCTCCGGCCGCTGGCCGCAGTTTGTGTTGAGAAGCGTCACAGATGACCCGTTGAGGGGTTGCGTCTTATTACCGACGGGTAGCATCATCGTAGCTACTTGCCAGTAGTAGATGTACGAGGAATCTGCCTCCCGATCCTTACGGAGCCGTTGCCATGGGTCACTACAAGTCGAACCTCCGCGACATCGAGTTCAACCTCTTCGAGGTCCTCGGCCGCGACAAGCTGTACGGCACCGGCCCGTTCGCGGAGATGGACGTCGAGACCGCCAAGAGCATCCTCGACGAGATCGCCCGCCTCGCGGAGAACGACCTCGCCGCCTCCTTCGAGGACGCCGACCGCAACCCGCCGGTCTTCGACCCGGCCACCAACACCGCGCCCGTACCGGCGTCCTTCAAGAAGAGCTACCAGGCCTTCATGGACAGCGAGTACTGGCGTCTCGGCCTCCCCGAGGAGATCGGCGGCACCACCTCCCCCCGCTCGCTGATCTGGGCCTACGCGGAGCTGCTGCTCGGCGCCAACCCGGCGGTCTGGATGTACTCCTCGGGCCCGGCGTTCGCCGGCGTCCTCTTCGAGGAGGGCAACGAGGCGCAGAAGAAGATCGCGCAGATAGCCGTCGACAAGCAGTGGGGCTCGACGATGGTCCTGACCGAGCCGGACGCCGGTTCGGACGTCGGCGCCGGCCGCACGAAGGCGGTCCAGCAGGAGGACGGCTCCTGGCACATCGAGGGCGTGAAGCGCTTCATCACGTCCGGCGAGCACGACATGTCGGAGAACATCCTTCACTACGTGCTCGCGCGGCCGGAGGGTGCGGGCCCCGGCACCAAGGGGCTCTCGCTCTTCCTCGTCCCGAAGTACGAGTTCGACTGGGAGACCGGCGAGCTGGGCGAGCGCAACGGCGTCTACGCCACGAACGTCGAGCACAAGATGGGCCTCAAGGCGTCCAACACGTGCGAGATGACCTTCGGCGACCAGCACCCCGCCAAGGGCTGGCTGATCGGCGACAAGCACGACGGCATCCGCCAGATGTTCATGATCATCGAGTTCGCCCGGATGATGGTCGGCACGAAGGCGATCGCGACACTGTCGACCGGTTACCTCAACGCGCTGGAGTACGCCAAGGAGCGCGTCCAGGGCCCGGACCTCGCCAACTTCATGGACAAGACGGCGCCCAAGGTCACCATCACGCACCACCCCGACGTCCGCCGCTCGCTCATGACGCAGAAGGCGTACGCCGAGGGCATGCGCGCCCTGGTCCTGCACACCGCGTCCGTCCAGGACGAGATCACCGCCAAGGAGGCGGCGGGCGAGGACACCTCGGCGCTCGTCGCCATGAACGACCTGCTGCTGCCGATCGTCAAGGGCTACGGCTCCGAGAAGTCGTACGAGCAGCTGGCGCAGTCGCTCCAGACGTTCGGCGGTTCCGGGTACCTCCAGGAGTACCCGATCGAGCAGTACATCCGCGACGCGAAGATCGACACCCTGTACGAGGGCACGACCGCGATCCAGGGCCAGGACTACTTCTTCCGGAAGATCGTCCGCAACCAGGGCGCCGCGCTGAACTCGCTGGCCGAGGACATCAAGAAGTTCCTCGCCGTCGGCACCGGCGGCGAGGAGCTCGCCACGGCCCGCGACCACCTCGCCAAGGCGGCCGTGGACCTGGAGGCCATCGTCGGCACCATGCTGACGGACCTCGCGGGCACCGAGAAGGACGTCAAGTCCATCTACAAGGTCGGCCTGAACACCACCCGCCTGCTGATGGCCTCCGGTGACGTCGTCGTCGGCTACCTGCTGCTCCGGGGCGCGGCCGTGGCCGCCGAGAAGCTGCCGACCGCCTCCCCGAAGGACGTGCCGTTCTACACGGGCAAGATCGCGGCGGCGAAGTTCTTCGCCGCGAACGTCCTGCCGGGCGTCGGTGTCGAGCGCGCCCTGGCCGAGTCCGTCGACCAGTCCCTGATGGAGCTGGACGAGGCGGCCTTCTAGTCCAGCCGGTCCCCTTCCCGAAACCCTCCGGCCACGGGCCGGGGCCGCTCCCCGGGGGGCGGTCCCGGCCCGTTGTCGGAGGCCCGTGCGACTCTGGACGGCATGAGTTCCATGGAATCCCGCAGGGGTGGCTACTCCGTCCCGCCGGCCGGCCGTACGCGCTCAGTGAGCTGCGCGGAAAGCTCGGCTCCGTGGGCGACCAGATCGGCGAGCTGTACGAGGGCTCCCACCCGCTCGAGTACGAACCGGTCGCCGACACGCTGTACGTCGCCTTCAAGACGGCCGCCGACCTCGCCCCCGTCAAGAGCTACACCGGCTGCGAGCTGCACCCCAACGGCGCCACCGACCCCGAGGCCCCCGCGGGCTGGGGCCGCTGCCTGCTCTGCAACGACCGCCGCCGCCGCGGCGAGCGCAGCGTTCCCGCCCCGGCCGAGCAGCGCCGCCTCGGCTACCCCGTGCCCGATCCGCCGTACACGCAGAGCCGGCTCAAGGGGTACGTCCAGGAGGTCAACGACCGCGCCTTCGCCGTCACCGTCTCCTCCCCCGCCGAGGAGTTCGTGGAGATCGCGGACACCCTGCACCGCGCCTTGATCGTGGCCCGCGAGCTCTCCCGGCCGCGCAACGCGTCGGGCTGCGCCGAGCACCCCGGCTCGCCCATCGACCCGACCGCGCCCCCCGGCGAGGGCTGTCTGTTCTGCGTCGGGCGGCGCCGGCAGGAACAGCGGCCGGCCGGCGCCCCGCAGATCGCTGCCGCAGGTGCGGCGCGGCGAACGCCGGACGATACAGCGGCGGTTCGAGCGGCCTCCGGGGCTCTGACACGGGCGGTACGGGCCCGCGTCCGCCCCTGGTTATGGTGAACCCCATGAGCGCACCCGCCCGCTTCGACCGCGGCCACACCGACGACCTGATGTCCTTCCTGGCAGCCAGCCCGACGCCGTACCACGCGGTGGCGAACGCCGCAGAGCGACTGGACAAGGCCGGGTTCCGGCAGGTCGCGGAGACCGAGGCCTGGGACGCGACGGCCGGCGGGAAGTACGTGCTGCGCGGCGGAGCGATCATCGCCTGGTACGTACCGGAGGGCGCACAGGCGAGCACGCCGTTCCGGATCATCGGCGGGCACACCGACTCCCCGCACCTGCACGTGAAGCCGCTGCCCGACATGGGCGCGGAGGGCTGGCGGCAGATCGCCGTCGAGATCTACGGCGGGACGCTCCTCAACACCTGGCTCGACCGGGACCTGGGCATCGCCGGGCGGCTGACGCTGCGCGACGGCTCGCACCGTCTGGTCAACATCGACCGGGCGCTGCTGCGCGTGCCGCAGCTGGCCGTGCACCTGGACCGGTCGGTGAACACCGACGGCCTCAAGCTCGACAAGCAGCGGCACATGCAGCCGATCTGGGGTCTCGGGGACGTGAACGAAGGGGACCTCATCCGGTTCCTGGAGGAGGAAGAGGGCCTGGCCCGGGGAGAGGTCGCCGGCTGGGACCTCATGGCCCACAGCATCGACCCGCCGTCCTACCTCGGCCGTGACCGCGAGCTGGTGGCCGGGCCGCGCATGGACAACCTGATCTCCGTGCACGCGGGGGTCGCGGCGCTGGTGGCCGTCAGCGGGTCGGACGGCCCGCTCCCGTCCATTCCGGTGCTCGCCGCCTTCGACCACGAGGAGAACGGGTCGCAGTCCGACACCGGCGCCGACGGGCCGCTGCTGGGCAACGTGCTGGAGCGTTCGGTGTTCGCCCGCGGCGGCAGCTACGACGACAGGGCGCGCGCCTTCGCCGGCACGATCTGCCTGTCGTCCGACACCGGGCACGCCGTGCACCCCAACTACCGCGAGCGCCACGACCCGACGCACCACCCGCGTGTCAACGGCGGACCGATCCTCAAGGTCAACGTCAACATGCGGTACGCGACGGACGGCAGCGGCCAGGCCGTGTTCGCGGCGGCGTGCGAGAAGGCCGGAGTGCCCTGGCAGAACTTCGTGTCGAACAACGCGATGCCGTGCGGCACGACGATCGGCCCGATCACCGCCGCCCGGCACGGGATCCGGACCGTCGACATCGGCGTCGCGATCCTGTCGATGCACAGCGCGCGCGAGCTGTGCGGGGCGGACGACCCGTACCTGCTGGCGAACGCGGTGACGGCGTTCCTGGAAGGCTGACCCTCCCGAATCCCGAAGCCTGCTTGCACGCTTGCCTGTTGAAGGGCCGGGTACGCGAAAGACGTACACCGGCCCAACAGCCGGGCCTACAGGGAGGCAGACTCATGGGACTGGGAGGATTCATTCTCCTCATCGCGGGCGGGGCGATACTCGCCTTCGCCACCGACTGGGAGATGGAGAGCGTCAACCTCGACCTTGTCGGGATCATCATGATGCTCGTCGGAATCATCGGGGTCGCGGTCTACGCCAGCGTCGCCAGGCGCCGTCGTATGGTCGTACCGCCCACCACCACCGTCGTGTCCGACGACCGGCACCACAACCCCTGACGCCCGGCGACGGCCGGCCGGCGCTTTCGGGCCCGGGCAGCACACGCCGGGCCCGGAAGCCGCCGGCTGCTCAGCCGTCCATGCCGGCGAGTACGAGCGGCAGCCGGGGCGTTCCTTCCGCGCTCACGCGGACGGGCACGCCCCAGTCCTGCTGGTGGACATGGCACGCCGGGTACTCGTTGGCGGGGTCGTCGTCGCAGGAGGCGGCCATCGCCGAGACGTGCAGCACGCCCTCGGTGACCTCCGGGTTCAGCTCCAGCTCACGGCTCAGGTCGGTCCCGGCGCCCTCGCCCCCGGCCAGCAGCTCCGGCGGGGTCGAGGAGACCAGCAGCCGCGTCGAGGGCCCGTACCGCGTGTCCAGCTTCTGTCCGCTCGGCGCCTGGAAGACGACGTCCAACTGAAGCTTCCCCGGCGCCACTTCGGTCGCCGCGCGCTGCGTGCGGTGGGCGACGGACTCGACGCGGACCGCCTCGTCGGGCAGGCGCAGCCGGGTCAGCCGGTGGCGGGCGGACTCGACGACGACGATGTCGTCACCGACGAGCACGGCGTCGCTCGGCTCCCTCAAGTCCGTGGCCAGGGTGGTCACTTCACCGCTCGCCGGGTCGTAGCGCCGCAGCGCGTGGTTGTACGTGTCGCTGACCGCGACCGACCCGTCGGGCAGCGCCGTCACCCCGAGCGGGTGCTGGAGCAGCGCCTGCCCCGCCGCGCCGTCGCGTGCGCCCGAAGTCGAAGAGACCGGTCCCGACGGCGGTGTGCACCACCAGCTCGCTGTCGACGTACCGCAGCGCGCTCGTCTCCGAGTCCGCCACCCACAGCCGCTCGCCGTCCGCCGAGACCGCGAGGCCGGAGGGCTGCGCGAACCACGCCTCGGCGGCGGGCCCGTCCACCAGCCCCTCGTTGGTCGTCCCGGCCACGGCCTGCACGGCCCCGGTCTCGGGGTCGTACGTCCACAGCTGGTGCACACCGGCCATGGCGATCCACACCTTGCCCTGCCACCAGGCCACGTCCCACGGCGAGGACAGGTCGACCTCGCGGGCGGGCCCGGAGACCGGGGACCCCTGCCACCACTGCTTTCCGGTGCCGGCGAGGACCTCGACGGCACCGCTCGCCGGGTCGTAGGCACGCAGCTGGTGATGGACGGTGTCGGCCACGACGACCCGCCCGTCGGGCAGCAGCGCCAGCCCCTGCGGCTCCTTGAATCCGCCGTCCCCGCCGTCGCCGATGCGCCGTACGACGGTCTCGCCGTCCGCTTCGAGCTCGACGAGCTGGTGGCGGGTGGTGTCCGAGACCAGGAAGTGCCCCGTGCCGGGCAGCAGCAGCGCCTTGCCAGGAAAGCGCAGGTCGGTCGCGACCGGCTCGGGAGCGACGTACGGACCGTCCCCGCGCCGCAGCGTCCCCTTCGCCTCGTGCGCGGCCTCCAGCTCCTCGACGAGCCTCTCGATGGCGTGCGCGTGGCCCTCGCCGGCGTGCTGCGCGACGACGTACCCCTCGGGGTCGATGACGACGAGCGTCGGCCAGGCCCGTACGGCGTACTGCTTCCACGTCGCGAGCTCGGGGTCGTCGAGGACCGGGTGGTGCACGCCGTACCGCTCGACGGCGTCGACGACGGCCTGGTGCTCGGCCTCGTGCACGAACTTCGGCGAGTGGACCCCGATGATCACCACCGTGTCCCGGTGCTTCTCCTCCAGCTCCCGCAGCTCGTCCAGGACATGCAGGCAGTTCACACAGCAAAAGGTCCAGAAATCGAGGATGACAATGCGTCCTCGCAGGTCGGAGAGGGTCAGGTCTTTCCCGCCCGTGTTCAGCCAGCCGCCCTTGCCGATCAGCTCGGGGGCACGGACACGGGCACGGCGGGGCGCGGGGGTGGGCGCCGGAGCGGCATCGTTCATGTTTCAAGGGTGCCATCCGGCGCATGAACGCCCGGTCACGGCCGTGCGACGCGGGTGCCCCCCTGGCAGGACGAGCCGCTCCCTGCCCCGCAGTCGCCGGCCGGATCCCGCATCCGTTGGAACGCCCCCAAGGCGTCCACCACAGGAGGAGCGCCGCCATGCCCAGTGAGCGGTCACGGGCCGCCGTGCTGTCCGGCGGATGGGCACACGTGCCCGTGGCGCACGCAACAGACACCGATCCGAAGCCCGTCGGGCGTCGGGCGTCGGGCGTCGGGCGTCGGGCGTCGGGCGTCGGGGCAATCTGGGCCGCACACCTCTTCGGGCAACCGTTCCCAAGGCCGCACAACTGCTCGGGGAGGACGTTCACGCGCTCCGGGCCGGCGCTGAGGCAGCCCCGGGCGGCTGACCGCTGCCGCATTCGGGTCGTCCGACAAGTACCTCTGGTGCGAGGCCGCCGCCACGGGGTAGCCCTGACCGCATGAAGTACCTCGTACGCGACAAGATCTTCAGCATCGGCGACGACTACTGGATCGAGGACGAGCACGGCCACCACGCCTTCCTCGTCGACGGCAAGGCGATGCGGCTGCGCGACACCCTGGAGATCAAGGATCCGGCCGGCCGGGTGCTGGTCACGCTGCGCGAGAAGGCGCTCAGCATCCGGGACGCGATGACCGTCGAGCGGGACGGGCAGACGCTCGCGACCGTACGCAGGAAGCGGCTGTCGCTGCTGCGCAACCACTACCGCGTCGCCCTGGCCGAGGGGACCGAACTGGATGTCAGCGGCCGTGTGCTCGACCGGGAGTTCTCGGTCGAGCACGACGGCGAGCTGCTGGCCCGCATCTCCCGGAAGTGGTTCCGGGTCCGCGACACGTACGCCGTCGATGTCGTACGGGACGACGCCGACACGGCGCTGCTGATCGCGGTCGCGGTGTGCGTGATCCGGATGGCGGAGAAGGAGCGCGAGGACGGCTGAGTCTCCCCGCCCCCACGGCGCCGCTGCGCCGCTAGCGCAGCCGCCGGTCCTTCAGGGCCGGGAACTGGTCGCGGGTCTTCGCCACCCTGGCCGGGTCCAGGTCGACCGTGAGCACCTCCTCCGCCGGTCCCGCCTCCGCCAGCACCTCGCCCCACGTCGACGACGATGCTGTGCCCCGCCTGCTCCACCCCCGCGTGGGTGCCGGCGGTGCCGCAGGCCAGGACGTACGCCTGGTTCTCGACGCCCTGTCGGGCCAGCAGCGTCCAGTGGTCGCGGCGCCGGGCGGCCAGCCGGCCGGGACGACGAACGCCTGCGCCCCGGCGTCGACGAGGCCGCGGAAGAGTTCGGGGAAGCGCAGGTCGTAGCAGGTGCCGAGACCGAAGGTCAGGCCCGCGGCCCGCACCGTCACGAGCTCCTCGCCCGCGCTCATCAGCACGGCCTCGCCCTTGTCGAAGCCGAAGCGGTGGATCTTGCGGTACGCACGGACGAGCTCGCCGTCGGGGGAGAAGACCAGCGAGGTGTTGTAGAGGGGACCGGACCCCGCGGCGGAGCCGCTGTCGGGTGCCGTGCGCTCGACGATCGATCCGGCGTGCAGCCACACCCCGGCGCCGGCCGCCGCCTCCGCCATCACCCGGTACGTCGGGCCCTCCAGGGGCTCCGCCTCGCCGACGAAGGATTCGTACGCGAAGGCCCCGGTCGGCCACAGCTCGGGAAGGACCACCAGATCCGCGCCGTGCCGCTCGCGCTGCTCACGCACGAGCGAAGCCACACGCAGCCGACGAGAATTGACCGATTCGTCCGGGTCTACTGCGATCTGGATGAGGGAGGCGCGCACACTACCACCGTCCTGGCATTCGAGCCGTCAACACGGGCCTACGATCGTCATACCAAAGCACTGCCAGGGTGCCACGGGGCAGCGTAACTTAGCGTGCAAGCCTCCCACAGAGCCCAGACCAGCCCGCGCCACCGCCACTGAACCGCACGAGGGGTCCCGTGACCGTCCATCCCAGCCTCCAGCCCTACGCCGAAGCATGGACCCACTCCATCGAAGCGATATCCGAGCTGGTGACACCGCTCGTCGAGGGCGAGTGGAACCGCCGCACGCCGTGCCCCGGCTGGTCGGTACGCGACATCGTCTCGCACGTCATCGGCATGGAGTGCGAGATGCTCGGCGACCCCCGGCCGATCCACTCGCTGCCGCGTGACCTGTACCACGTGACGTCGGAGTTCGCCCGGTACATGGAGATGCAGGTCGACGTGCGGCGCCACCACACCGCGCCGGAGATGACCTCCGAACTCGAATACACGATCATCCGCCGCGCGCGTCAGCTCCGCAACGAGACGCGTTCCCCCGACACCATGGTCCGCGCCCCGCTCGGCGCCGAGCAGACCCTGGAACTGGCCATGCGGATGCGGGCCTTCGACACCTGGGTGCACGAGCAGGACCTGCGCACCGCGCTCGGCCGGCCCGGCAACCTCGACTCCCCCGGCGCGTTCGTCACCCGCGACGTCCTCGTCCAGGGCCTGCCGAAGGTCTCGCGAAGGGGGCGGACGCGCCCGCCGGCTCCGCGGTCGTCTTCGACGTGCACGGCCCGGTCGAGTTCATGCGCACGGTCCGCGTGGACGCGGAGGGCCGCGGCACGGTGGACGGCACGCCCTCGCTGGGCCCGCTCGCGACGATCGTCATGGACTGGGAGACGTACGTACGCCTGGCCTGCGGCCGGGTCCGCCACGGCGCGGTCGCCGACCGCGTCAAGGTCGAGGGCGACGAGGAGCTGGCGGACGCGATCCTGCGCAACTTCGCCGTCACGCCGTAGGGCCGTCGCCCCGTAGGGCCGTCACGCCGTAGGAACGTCACGCCGTGAAGCGGCCGCCTTCCGGCCCCCTCAGACCGGGACGTGCACCGCCTCGACGCGGCTGGCGACCAGGTGGTCCCGCTCCCGGCGGGCCGTGCGCTTGCGCAGGCGCAGGATCTGCACGACCCCGGCCGCCTCCAGCACGAAGACCGAGGCGAACGCGATCCGGTAGTTGTCCCCGGTGGCGTCGAGCAGCACGCCCACCGCGAGCAGCGTCGTCATCGAGGCGACGAAGCCGCCCATGTTGACGATCCCGGACGCGGTGCCCTGGCGCTCCGGCGGGTTGGCGGGCCGGGCGAAGTCGAAGCCGATCATCGAGGCGGGACCGCAGGCACCGAGCACCGTGCACAACGTGACCAGCAGCCACATCGGGGCGTGGTCGCCCGGGTACGCGAGGGTCGCCGCCCACAGCAGGGCGGTCGCCCCGACGGTGGAGAGGGCGAGCGGCGCACGGGCCGCGCCGTGGCGGGCGATCAGCTGCCCGTACACCAGGCCGAGCGCCATGTTGGACAGCACGACGAGCGTCAGCAGCCCGCCCGCCGTCCCGCGCGAGAGTCCTTGCGCCTCGACGAGGAACGGCAGCCCCCACAGCAGCAGGAACACCATCCCCGGGAACTGCGTCGTGAAGTGCACCCACATCCCGAGCCGTGTCCCGGGCTCGCGCCACGAGGCGGCGATCTGCTTGCGGACGTAGGCCGCGCCCGCGTGCTCGGCGGGCGCCGGCTCGTGCCCCTCGCGGTGGTCCTTGAGGAACAGCAGCAGGAGTACGAGCACGAGCACCCCGGCGAGCGAGCTGCCCGCGAAGGTGGTGGTCCAGCCGACGCCGTGCAGCATGCGCGCGATGACGAGCGTGGACATGAGGTTGCCCGCCATCCCGCAGAGCGCGGCCACCTGCGCGATGAGCGGTCCGCGGCGGGCCGGGAACCAGCGGGCGCCGAGCCGCAGGACGGCGATGAAGGTCATCGCGTCGCCGCAGCCGAGGAGGGCGCGGGCGGCGAGGGCCGTGCCGTACGAGGGGGAGAGGGCGAAGCCGAGCTGCCCGAGGGTGAACAGGACGACGCCCAGGGTCAGGACCTTCTTCGTCCCGAGGCGGTCGACCATGAGGCCGACGGGTATCTGCATGCCCGCGTAGACGAGGAGCTGGAGGATCGAGAACGTCGACAGCGCGGACGCGTTGACGTCGAACCGGTCGGCGGCGTCGAGCCCCGCGACCCCCAGGCTCGTACGGAAGATGACGGCGACGAAGTAGACGGCGACGCCGATGCCCCAGACGTCGGCGGCCACCGGCCGCCGGGCGGATCGCCGGGCAGGCAGACGGCGGGAGCGGCGGGGCCGGGTGGAACGGGGGGAACCCTCACCGGTCCTCACCCCGGACCAGCACCTTGACCCGGCCGACGTGGCGGCGTACGCACTGCGCGGCGCCTTCCACGTCCCCCGCCCTGATGGCTTCGAGCATCTCGGCGTGCTCGGTGATGTTCTTGGCCACGCGGTCGGGGTGCGCCTCCATGATGGTGACGCCCATGCGCAGTTGACGGTCGCGGAGCTGGTCGTAGAGGCGGGAGAGGATCTGGTTCCCGGCGTGGCGGACGATCTCGGCGTGGAAGCAGCGGTCGGTGACGGCGACTTCGGCGAGGTCGCCCTCCAGGGCGCGCTGCTTCTGCTCCTCCAGCAGCTCTTCGAGCCGGGCGACGAGGGCGGGGGGCGCGGGTACGGCCCGGCGCACCGCGAACTCCTCGACCAGCAGCCGGGTTTCGACGACGTCCGAGATCTCCTGGGCGGAGACGGCGAGGACGAGGGCGCCCTTCTTCGGGTACAGCTTGATGAGCCCCTCGACCTCCAGCCGCAGCAGCGCTTCCCGCACCGGCGTCCTGGACACGCCGACGGCGTCGGCGAGATCGCCCTCGGTGAGGAGGGTGCCGCCCTCGTAATGGCGGTCGAGCACACCCTTCTTGACGTGGGTGTAGACGCGCTCGGCAGCGGGGGGCTGCTTGCCGGGGGCGGCGGCAGGGCGGGCGGGAATCGGGGGCGCGGCAGGCATGCGCACAGCATAGATACAACAGAGGTGCAACAGAAACCGGCGTCCGCATCCCGGTACGGAAGGCGACCGCCCGTCAACGTTCGTTATACGGACGCCGGTGATCGTCCGCAGGGAAATCCACCTCGTCCACCCACACTTGTGAACATTCACGATTCGACTGGCATATCCGATTCGCGCCGTTCTACGTTCCGCCCTGGAGGTGGTCCGAATGAACGAACACGGCATGCCGCCGCGGCACGAGGCGATCGACATCGGCGACTTCGCCCACGGCGCGACCGGGGCACGGCTCCGGAGGCTGACGATGCCCGACGGAAACCACTGGTTCCCGGCGTCCGACGTATGCAGGAAGCTCGGGTACACCAGGCCCGGGAAGGCTCTCCTCGATCACGTCCCGGAAGAACACCGCAAGCGCCTCGAGACGGTGACCAGAAGTCACGGTCTCGGCATCCCCGCAGGCAGAGAGTGGCGCCGGGACCTTCAGCTCATTGATCTGCAAGGGCTCGTCCTCCTCGTCATCGGTTGCACGAAACCCGCCTGCACGCCGTTCAGGGAATGGGTCGCCGAGGTGGTCCTGTCCGTCCAGCGGTACGGCTCCTACGCCCTCCCCGAAGCCGAAGTGCAGCCGTCGGACCCGGCAGCCCCCATGGCCTACGCCATGCCGGCGCGGATCGCAGACGCCATCGTCCGGGCCGAGGAACGCAACCTCCGGTCGGACGAGGAATTCGCAGCCGTACAGCGCGAGTCGCTTGCCGCGCAGCACGCGTCCCTTGCCGCGCACCAGGCGACCGCGCCTGCCATGGAGCGGATCACGGACCGGCTCGACGTGCTGCTCACCGACCGCACCGCGCCGCCGGCCGTCCGGCACCCGCGCCTCACCGCCGAGGCGGTGCTGGCCGACTGGAAAGCGCGCATGTCGGTGACGGAGGACGTGTGGGCCGTGGCCGTCACCATCGCTCCCGCACTGGCCCAGGAGGGTGAGCTCCGGCAGTCGCTCGAATCCATCGCGGAGCGGACGGGGCTGCCGGTGCCCCGCGTCGACGAGTGCCTGAGGCTCATGCGCGAGCACGCGTGCATCCGCCCTGCGGACGGCACGGAGGAGGGGCCGCCGGTCTACGTCCTGCACCGGCCGTAGGTCCGCCCGGTCCGGCGCCGGCGCAGTGGTCCGGGGCGCCGGGAGGTCCCGCCGCTGTCAGACCCGTCTGGGACGCTCGGCCCATGGAGACAACGCTGCAAGTGACGGTCGACTGCGCGGACCCGCAGAGGCTGGTGGCCTTCTGGTGCGACGCGCTGGGTTACGTGCCGGAGCCCCCGCCGGGCGGGCACTCCACGTGGCGGGCGTACTGGGCCGACATGGGCGTGGCCGAGGAGGAGCTGACCGGCGGGGCCGGCGAGAGTCCCGAGTCGATCGTCGACCCGGCGGGGCGGGGGCCCCGGGTGTGGTTCCAGCAGGTCCCGGAAGCCAAGAGCGTCAAGAACCGGGTGCACCTCGACGTGAAGGTGAGCGGCGGGCGCGGTGTTCCGCTCGACGTCCGGACGCGGCGCGTCACCGACACGGTGAGACGGCTGACCGGCGCCGGTGCGACGGTGTTCCGGGTCCTGGACCGGCCCGACATGGAGGTACGCCGTCGTCCTCCAGGACGACCCCGAGGGCAACGAGTTCTGTCTCGGCTGAGCCCGGAAAAGCCGGACCGGGCCCCGCCGTGCGGCGGGACCGTCGGGGGGGAAGCGTCCCGGAGGAAGCGTCCGGGGGAAAGCGGATGCCTAGGCCCAGGTGATCAGGCGCTTCGGCTGTTCCAGTACGGCCGCCACGTCCGCCAGGACCCGGGAGCCCAGCTCGCCGTCGACCAGCCGGTGGTCGAAGGAGAGGGCGAGGGTGGTCACCTGACGGGGCTTCACCTTGCCCTTGTGGACCCACGGCTGGAGCTTGATCGCGCCGACCGCGAGGATCGCGGACTCGCCCGGGTTGAGGATCGGCGTACCGGTGTCGACGCCGAAGACGCCGACGTTGGTGATGGTCACCGTGCCGCCCTGCATCGCCGCCGGGGGCGTCTTGCCCTCGCGGGCCGTGGAGACCAGCTCGCCGAGCGCGGAAGCGAGTTCGGGCAGGGTCTTCGCCTGGGCGTCCTTGATGTTCGGGACGATCAGGCCGCGCGGGGTGGCCGCCGCGATGCCCAGGTTCACGTACTCCTTGCGCACGATCTCCTGGTTCGCCTCGTCCCAGGCCGCGTTGACGTCCGGGTTGCGCTTGATCGCGACCAGGAACGCCTTGGCGATCAGGAGGAGCGGGTTGACCCGCAGGCCCGCCATGTCCTTGTCGGACTTCAGCTCTTCGACGAGCTTCATCGTGCGCGTGATGTCGAAGGTGATGAACTCCGTGACGTGCGGCGCGGTGAACGCGCTGGTCACCATGGCCGACGCGATGGCCTTCCGTACGCCCTTGATGGGGGTACGGGTCTCCCGGGCGCCGGCGGTGACCGGCCCCGGAGCCGCAGCGGTCTCCGGCGCGGGCACCGGCTCGGGCTCGCCCGCTGTGCCGCCTGCTCCTGCTCCGGGCGTGCCGGAGCCGGGTCGCCGCGCGGACGTCCTCGCGGGTGATGATCCCGTCGGGGCCGGTCGGCGTGACCGTGGTCAGGTCGATGCCCAGGTCCTTGGCGAGCTTGCGGACCGGAGGCTTGGCCAGCGGGCGGGACTGCCGGGACTCCGGCGCCGCCGTGGCGCCGGAACCGTGACCGTTGAGCTCCGCCTGGACGGCGGCGGCGACCGCCGCCGTCTCCGCCGGGGCCGCCACGCCCCTGCGCGGGCGGCGCTTCGTGGAGGCCTCGGACACGCCGTAGCCGACGAGCACCGGCTGGCGGGCCGCGGGCTTGGCCTCCTCGGGCTGGTCCGCCTCGGGCACGGGCTCCGCCACCGGGGCCTGAGCAGCGGCGGGTGTGTCCGACCCCGGCGCCACGTCCACCGTGATGATCACCTGGCCGACATCGACCGTCACGCCCTCGCCGAAGCGCAGCTCGTGCACCACGCCGTCGTACGGGATGGGGAGTTCCACGGCGGCCTTCGCCGTCTCGACCTCGCACACCACCTGGCCGTCGGTGACCGTGTCGCCCGGCCGGACGTACCACTTGAGGATCTCGGCCTCGGTGAGTCCCTCGCCCACGTCGGGCATCTTGAACTCGCGGAAGCGCTGGGAGGTACGGGGAGTCTGGGAAGTCTCAGTCATCGTCACGGCTCTCCTCAGTACGCAAGCGAGCGGTCGACGGCGTCGAGTACCCGGTCGAGTCCCGGCAAGTACTCCTCCTCCAGGCGCGCCGGCGGGTACGGCGAGTGGAAGCCGCCCACCCTCAGCACCGGCGCCTCCAGGTGGTAGAAGCACCGCTCCGTCATGCGGGCGGCGATCTCCGCACCCGAGCCGTAGAAGACCGGGGCCTCGTGGACCACGACCAGGCGGCCGGTCTTCTCGACCGACGTCTGGACCGTGTCGAAGTCGATCGGGGACATCGACCGCAGGTCGAGGACTTCGAGGGACTTGCCCTCCTCGGCCGCCGCCGCTGCCGCCTCCACGCAGACCTTCACCATCGGGCCGTACGCCGCGAGCGTCAGGTCGGTGCCCTCACGCACGACGCGCGCCGTGTGGAGCGGGCCCGCAATGGCCTCGACGTCGACCTCGCCCTTGTCCCAGTAGCGCCGCTTCGGCTCGAAGAAGATCACCGGGTCGTCGCTCTGGATGGCCTGCTGCATCATCCAGTACGCGTCCGAGGAGTTGGACGGCGAGACCACCTTCAGACCGGCGACGTGCGCGAACAGCGCCTCCGGGGACTCGCTGTGGTGCTCGACCGCGCCGATGCCGCCGCCGTACGGGATGCGGATGACGACCGGCATCTTGATCGTGCCGAGCGAGCGCGCGTGCATCTTCGCGAGCTGCGTGACGATCTGGTCGTACGCCGGGAAGACGAACCCGTCGAACTGGATCTCCACGACCGGGCGGTAGCCGCGCAGCGCGAGGCCGATCGCCGTGCCGACGATGCCGGACTCGGCGAGCGGGGTGTCGATGACCCGCTCCTCGCCGAAGTCCTTCTGGAGCCCGTCGGTGACCCGGAAGACACCGCCGAGCTTTCCGACGTCCTCGCCCATGATCAGGACCTTGGGGTCGGTTTCGAGGGCCTTGCGCAGCGACTCGTTGATCGCCTTCGCGAGGGGGAGTTTCTGGACGGACTGGACAGACTGAACGGACATGCTTACTTGCCCTCCCCTGACTCGGCCGCGAAGGACGCCTGGTAGGCGGCGAACTGCGCGCGCTCCTCGTCGACGAGGGCGTGGCCGTCCGCGTAGACGTTCTCGAAGATCGCCAGCTGGTCCGGGTCGGGCATGGCGCGCACCGCCTCGCGGACCCGCTTGCCGAGGCTCTCGCTCTCGGTCTCCAGCGCCTCGAAGAAGGCCGCGCCGGCGAAGCCCTCCTTCTCCAGGTACGTGCGCAGGCGCAGGATCGGGTCCTTCGCCTCCCACGCCTCGCGCTCCTCGTCGGCCCGGTACTTCGTCGGGTCGTCGGAGGTGGTGTGCGCGCCCATGCGGTACGTGAACGCCTCGACCAGCGTCGGCCCCTCGACCGCGCGCGCTCCAGCGCGTCGCGGGTCACGGCCAGGCAGGCGAGGACGTCGTTGCCGTCGACCCTCACGCCCGGGAAGCCGAAGCCCTGCGCGCGCTGGTAGAGCGGGACGCGGGTCTGGCGCTCGGTGGGCTCGGAGATCGCCCACTGGTTGTTCTGGCAGAAGAAGACGACCGGGGCGTTGTAGACCGCCGAGAAGGTGAACGATTCGGCGACATCGCCCTGGCTGGACGCACCGTCGCCGAAGTACGCGATGACCGCGGAGTCCGCGCCGTCCTTGGCGACACCCATCGCGTAACCGGTCGCGTGCAGCGTCTGCGAGCCGATGACGATCGTGTACAGATGGAAATTGTTGGTGCTGGGATCCCAGCCACCGTGGTTCACGCCACGGAACATTCCCAGCAGGTTCGTCGGATCGACACCTCGGCACCAGGCGACACCGTGCTCGCGGTACGTCGGAAAGACGTAGTCGTCGTCACGCAGCGCGCGGGCCGAGCCGATCTGGGCGGCCTCCTGGCCGAGCAGCGAGGCCCACAGGCCCAGCTCGCCCTGGCGCTGGAGCGCGGTGGCCTCGGCGTCGAAGCGGCGGGTCAGGACCATGTCCCGGTACAGGCCGAGCAGTTCGTCCGGGGTGAGGTCGATCGCGTAGTCCGGGTGCTCGACACGCTCGCCCTCGGGGGTGAGCAGCTGTACGAGCTCCGGCTCGGATCGCTGGGGTTTCTTGGCGCTGACGCGCTTGGTGCTGCTGCGTCGCGGCTTACGCGCGGCAGTGCTCTCCACGGTCACGTGCGTGCTCCTCCGTCTGTCCGGCCCCCGGGGTCTGCCGGTGACCAGTGCGGCTCACCTGCTTGCGTCCTCGTGCACGGGGTGGGTGCGACTCGGCCGGGAACAGGTGTGACAGGTGCCCCGGCGAAACGCCTGCCACAGGCACGTTACCCAGTGGGCCGCATAACTGCGAAACCCCTCTTGACCTGCGATTTTGCTTGGATATCCAAGTAAATCGCAGAATTCGGGAACAACCACTGGTCAGAGCCTTGCAGTCCGCCGGAACAACGGCACGTTATCCCGGCGACCTACGACACGGGAAGAGTTCGTGTGTGAGGATGACGGCGTGCGCGAAGATGGAAAAATCACCGTATTTCTTGTCGACGACCACGAGGTGGTCCGGCGCGGCGTCCACGAACTGCTCTCCGTCGAGGACGACATCGAGGTGGTCGGTGAGGCCGGCACAGCCGCAGATTCCCTGGTCAGGATCGTTGCGACCCGTCCCGACGTGGCGGTTCTCGACGTACGGCTGCCCGACGGAAGCGGTGTGGAGGTCTGCCGCGAAGTCCGTTCGCAGAACGAGGACATCAAATGCCTGATGCTCACCTCGTTCTCCGACGACGAGGCACTTTTCGACGCGATCATGGCCGGTGCCTCCGGATACGTACTCAAGGCGATCCGCGGCAACGAGCTGCTGGCGGCCGTGCGCGACGTGGCGGCGGGCAAGTCGCTCCTGGACCCGGTGGCGACCGCCCGCGTCCTGGAGCGGCTGCGGTCGGGCAGCGCCGCCAAGGACGACAGCCGGCTCGCGCGCCTCACCGAGCAGGAGGCGCAGGATCCTCGACCTGATCGGCGAGGGCCTGACCAACCGGGTCATCGGCGAGCGGCTGCACCTCGCGGAGAAGACCATCAAGAACTACGTCTCCAGCCTGCTCTCCAAGCTGGGCATGGAACGCCGCTCGCAGGCCGCCGCGTATGTGGCGCGCAAGCAGGCGGAGGAGAAGCGCTAGCCGGCTCCCGCCCTCCGGGTTCCGCTTTCCAAGTTCCAAGTTCCGGGTTCCGGGTTCCGGGTTCCGGGTTCCGGGTTCGATTCGGGACTTCCGTCCCTTTTACGGGCCCCTGCCGGTGGCCGACAGTGAAGGGCATGCCCACCGAGCCCGCCCAGCCCGCCGAGGATCCACGCGCCGTCGAGCTCCTCCGCCGCGTCCCCTACGGCCGAGTCGTCACGAGCATGCGGGCCCTGCCCTTCCTCGCCGTCGCACGGCACATCGTCGTGCGCGGGTGCGTGCTGCTGCGCATGCACGCGGGCTTCAACCACCACCAGGCCTGCCACGGCAGCGTGGTCGCGTACGGCGCGGACAACTTCAGCTCCGGCCCCGGCGCCGGCGACGCCACCCTGTGGTCCGTCCAGTTCACCGGCACCGCCGAGCTGTTCGAACCGACCACCGACGAACTGGAGCTCTTCGGCCGCGGCCCCCACTACGTCAACGGCGAGCCCTTCGATCCCGTCTACATGCGCATCGAACCGCAGTTCACCACCGTGCACACCTTGAACTGCGCCCCTGAGCGACATGACGAGTACGCGCTGTGATCTAACATCTGGCGGGTGCCACGCTCATCTGTACCCGTCCCTTCGCCGCCCGTCGGCCCCCTGCTGCGCCACTACCGCGACCCGGGCGAGCCGCTCTCCTGCGAGCCCGTGGCCCAGGGCCTGCTCAACCACGGCTACCGCCTCGTGACCACCCGCGGCGACTACTTCCTCAAGCACCACCTGGACGGCGACCGCGACACGATCAGACGCCAGCACCGCGCCACCCGCCACCTCCAGGCGTTCGGCGTCCCCGTCGCCCCGCCCGTCGAGGACACCCACGGCGGCACGGTCACGGTGATCGGCGGCCGCTGCTACGCCCTGCACCCGTGGATCGACGGCCGGCACCGGGACGGCGCCCAGCTCACGACGGCGGAGTCCCGGCGGCTCGGAGCGCTCCTGGGGCTCGTGCACACCTGCCTCGACCGGGTGATGGAGGAGACCGCACGGCGTACGCACGGCTGTGCCGACTGCGCCGACCCCGCCGACACCTTCGCCCTGATCGACGAGCTGCTGACGCTCGCGCGCGGGCGGCGGCCCCGCGACGCCTTCGACGTACTGGCGGAACACCGCCTCCTGGAGCGGCGGGTCCTCCTGGAGCGGCACGCCCACCGGCGGCCCCCGCCGGTCGCCGAGCCCGCCACCGGGTGGGTGCACGGCGACTTCCATCCGCTGAACCTGCTCTACCGGGGCGCCGAGCCGGCGCGATCGTCGACTGGGACCGCCTCGCGGTGCAGCCGCGCGCGGAGGAGGCGGTACGGGCCGCGGCGATCTTCTTCGTGCGGCCGGACGGGGAGCTGGAGCTGGCGAAGGTACGGGCGTACGCGGCGGCGTACCGGCGGGCGGCCGGGGCCGGTGCGGACGAGCTGGCCGCCGCGGTGCACCGGGTGTGGTGGGAGCGGCTCAACGACTTCTGGATACTGCGCTGGCGCTACCAGCTGAACGACCGAAGGGCCGACCCGCAGTTTCCTGCGGTGTCGGCCCTGGCGGTGTGGTGGACGAGGGAGTACGAGGCGGTGTGCGAGGCGTTCGCCGGATGAGGGGCCCGGATCAGGGGGTGGCGGCTCCGCCGGCCGCGTCCGTGCCGCCGATGTCGGTGCCTCCGGCGTCGGTGCCGCCCGCGTCCGTACCACCGGCGTCCGTACCACCGGCGTCGGTGCCGCCCGCGTCCGTACCGCCGGTGTCCGTACCACCCGCGTCCGTACCACCCGTGTCGGTGCCGCCGGTGTCGGTGCCGCCGGTGTCCGTGCCGCCGTCCGTCGTCGTGCCCGGGGCGGTGTCCGTCGCCGACGGCGTGCTGCTGGGCGTGCGCGACGGCGTACTGCTCGGGGGGTACTTCGGGTACTTGTTGGACGGGGTCCGGTCCGTCTGCTGACCGCCGGTGGAGGTGCCCGGGTCGGTGTCGCCGGGCGAGGACGCGTCGTCCGAGGGCTTCGTCTTCTTCTCGTCCGACTTGGTCGGGGTGGAGGAGACCGACGGGTTCTTGTCCTTCTGCTCCGTGCCGCCGCCGCCGTTGTCGTCCGGCCGGTTCATCGCGAAAGCGACACCCGCCGCGATCGCGATGACCGCGAGCACCGCGAAGATCCACATCTTGCCGCGGCCGCTCCCGCCGCCGTGCCCGCCGTCGTACGCCCCGTCGTGCGGGTTCATCGGCGGGAGTATCGCGCCGCCCGCCTGCATCTGCGAGGTGTCGCCGTGGTTCGGGTGGCCCATCGCGGTCGTCGCGTAGGCGCCCCCGGCGGGGGTGTGGCGCCCTCGTGCATCTCGACGGGGCCGGTGTTCCAGGTGCCGGTGTGGCTGCCCTGCTCCTGGAGCATCGACAGGCCGTACTGGATGAGCCCGCGCATCTCCTCCGCGCTCTGGAACCGGTCGTCCGGGTCCTTCGCGAGGGAACGCATGACGAGCCCGTCCAGCTCGGGCGGTGCCACGTCCGAGATCTCGGACGGCGGCACGGGGATGTCCTGGACGTGCTGGTAGACCACCGAGAGGGGGGTCTCGCCGGTGAAGGGGGGACGCAGCGCGAGCAGCTCGTAGAGCAGACAGCCCGTCGCGTACAGGTCACTGCGGTGGTCGACGGCCTTGCCCAGCGCCTGCTCCGGGGAGAGGTACTGGGGCGTGCCCATGACCATGCCGGTCTGCGTCATCGTCGACTGCACGCCGTGCAGGGCGCGGGCGATGCCGAAGTCCATGACCTTGACCGCGCCACTGTGCGTGATGATCACGTTCGCGGGCTTGATGTCGCGGTGCACGATGCCGTGCTGGTGGCTGTACGCAAGCGCTTCGAGCACGCCGGAGACGATGATCAGCGCCTGCTCGGGACCGGGGGCCTCCGCGTTCTGGAGCAGCTCGCGGATCGTACGGCCCTCGACGAGCTCCATCACGATGTAGGGGACGACGCTTCCGCCGACCTGGTCCTCGCCGGAGTCGTACACGGCGACCACGGCGTGGTGGTTCAGGCCGGCGACCGACTGTGCCTCACGCGTGAACCGCGCCTTGGAGGTGGGGTCCTCCGCAAGATCGGAGCGGAGCAGCTTCACCGCCACGGTACGGCCGAGCCGTACGTCCTCGGCGGCGAACACTTCCGCCATGCCGCCGCGGCCGAGGCGGTGCGTCAGCCGGTAGCGGCCATCGCCGACCAATCCGCCCATACCCCATGATTCCGGGGCGTCCGACACTCCGCCGCCGCTTCCCTCGGGTTCGGGTGCCATCAGTCCTCGCCGTCGTTTCTGTCCGCGTCGCGTTCGCGGTGGTCCTCAGGGGCCTCAAGGTTCTCCGCCACGTCACGCTACAGCCTCCGCGCGGCGCGCCGGTCCGGGATGGACCGGCCATCAAACCCGTTGCCGATGCACCCATGCAAATTCCGGACACCTGCCGGACTCTCGCCGGCCTCGCGCAGGACCCTCGCCGGGCCCGTGCCGGACCCCCCGCTGTAACGCTTGCGCGACGCTTGTGGCGCGTACGGTCACGGAACGGGCACCGCGCTTGACGTGTCAGTGCCCTGGGGCAGACTTGGCCCGTAAATCTTGCGCTGAGGGGGAAGCACGGTAATGAGCCAGGACGGCGGACAGGGCCGCTACGCGGGCGGCTCGGTCGCGGGCGGGCGGTACCAGCTGCGCGACCTGCTCGGAGAAGGCGGCATGGCGTCGGTGTACCTCGCGTACGACTCCGCGCTGGACCGCCAGGTGGCCATCAAGACGCTGCACACGGAACTGGGGCGCGAGCAGTCGTTCCGCGAACGGTTCCGGCGCGAGGCGCAGGCGGTCGCCAAGCTCTCCCACCCCAACATCGTCTCGGTCTTCGACACCGGCGAGGACCAGCTCGACGGCGCGCTGATGCCGTACATCGTCATGGAGTACGTCGAGGGGCAGCCGCTCGGCTCCGTGCTCCGGGCGGACATCGAGCAGTACGGCGCCATGCCGGCCGACAAGGCGCTCAAGATCACGGCGGATGTGCTGGCCGCGTTGGACACCAGTCACGAGATGGGCCTGGTCCACCGCGACATCAAGCCCGGCAACGTGATGATGAACAAGCGCAATGTGGTCAAGGTCATGGACTTCGGCATCGCGCGCGCCATGCAGTCCGGCGTCACGTCGATGACGCAGACCGGCATGGTCGTCGGCACGCCGCAGTACCTGTCGCCCGAGCAGGCGCTGGGGCGCGGCGTCGACGCGCGCTCCGACCTGTACTCGGTCGGCATCATGCTGTTCCAACTGGTGACGGGCCGGCTGCCGTTCGACGCGGACTCGCCGCTCGCCATCGCGTACGCACACGTCCAGGAGGAGCCGGTGGCTCCTTCGTCGATCAACCGGTCGATCCCGCCGGCGGTCGACGCCCTCGTCGCACGGGCGCTGAAGAAGAACCCGAACGAGCGGTTTCCCAGCGCGGCCGCGATGCGCGACGAGTGCGCGCGGGTGTCGGGGTCGGGCCAGACGGGTGCCGCGCCGGTGATCATCGGTGGCGGTCCGGCGGCGCAGAGCGGGTCCGGGGTCGGGTCGGCGGTCTTCCCGCCGGTCGAGCAGACGGGTTACCCGCAGAGCGGCAGCGTGCAGACGCCGTACCAGCCGGGTCCGGCGCCGTACGGGCCGCCGACGCCCGCCCCGGGCCCCGCGCAGCAGGGATACGGGTACCCGGCACAGGCGGCGCACCCCACGCCCGCCCCTTCGCCGTACGCGACGCACGGGATGCAGCACGGCATGCAGGGCGGGCAGACCCCGCCGCCGTACACGATGGCGCCCCGGACGGCACAGGGCCCGGGAGGCGGCAACCGGAACATGCCGGTGGTCGTGGGGTCGGTCGTGGTCGCGCTGCTGGCGATCGGCGGCCTGGTCACGGCGCTCTCGCTCAGGGACGACCCGAACGGCGGGAACGAGGGCGGCGACGACCCCACCCGGAGCGAGGCCGCGACCAAGCCCGGCTACAAGGGCCCGGACCGCTCCAGGACCATGAAGACCACCGACTGCTCGCCCGGCAGGGAGTCGATGTCGGACCCGGAGAAGGTCGTGGTGCCGAGCTTCCTCTACAAGGACATCCGCTCGGTCAAGCTGTGCCTGAACGCGGCGGGGTGGAAGCTCAAGGAGACCAGGGTCGACGACCCCACCTGGGGCGAGGACACGGTGGTCAACCAGTACCCCAAGCGTGATGCCGACATCGACCCCGAGGACTTCACGATCGAGCTGGAAGTCGCCACCGGCAATCCGCCCTCGGACTAGACCGGACGGCCGAGCGGTCCGGTTCGGACATACGGAAGGGGCCCCTGCGCGCATAACACGCGCGGGGGCCCCTTTCGTGTGACCCGGGGTGCCGGAGGTGTCGCGGCGTGTGACGCTGGGTCCGGCATCCCAGCACCGGACGCAGCGGTCCGGCGCATCTCGGCATATCTCGTCATGTCCCAGCAGATCTCGGCACATCTCGGCACAGGAGGCGGAATCCCATGGCTGTCCGGTTCGCGGCGGTGGGGGTGGCCGCGGTGCTGGCACTGCCGGTCCCGGGGGCGTACGCCGACGAGCGTGCGCCGGACCCGACGCCCGCACGCATCTCAGCTCCCCTCCCCACCTCCTCGCCTCTGCCCGCCTCCTCGTCCGCGCCCGTCTCCGCGGGGGAGCCGGGGCCGGGTGCCGGAGCGGTCGGACGGTTCGAAGCGGTTCTCCGTCCCCACCACCGCTCCTTCCGGGAGCCTGGCCGGCCGGCGGCCGGGGAGGGGCGTACGCGGCCGGGAAGGACACCCGGGAAGGACGCGGCTCCCAGCGGGAGCGGGTCCGCCACGGCGGAGGCGGCCGAGAGCGGCGGTGCGAGCCCGTCGGGCAGCTCCGGGGCCACACGCAGCCCCTCCGCGTCCGCGTCCGGCTCGGCTTCCGCGCTCGGCGAGCGCCTCGGCCACCCCCCCGCAAGCCGTACGCGCCCTCGCCCGGAGAGGTCCACGAAGAGGCGCTGGAGGACCCCTGGCACGAGCCCACCGCCTCCCCCTCCTCCTCCCACGCCCCGCCGGGCACCGCCCGCAAGGGGTCCCAGCAGGCCGTCGCGCAGTCCGACCCGCTGGGCGTCCATGTGCTTCCGCTGGGGGTGGGGCTCTCGCTGTTCGGGCTCGGGCTCGGGTTCCTGGGGCTCCGGATGCGGCGCGGCTGACCCGCCGTCCGGCAGCCCGTCCCTCTCAGGGCCTACTTCCGATGTCCTCCTCAGGTCGGTTGGCACCCGGCGGCATACTCGGTATACATACTCAGTATGTCGATCCGCCACGGGCTGCTGGCCCTCCTGGAACACGGCCCCCGTTACGGCTCCCAGCTGCGTACCGAATTCGAGTCGCGCACCGGTGCGACCTGGCCTCTCAACGTCGGCCAGGTCTATACGACCCTGGCCCGCCTCGAACGCGACGGCATGGTCGTCCAGGACGGCGAGGACGGAGCGGGCCACGCGCTGTACGCGATCACCGACGCGGGGCGAGGCGAACTCAAGAGCTGGTTCCAGCGGCCCGTCGACCGCGCCAGCCCGCCCCGCGACGAGCTGGCCATCAAGCTCGCCATGGCCGTCGGCGCCCCCGGCGTCGACATCCGGGCCGTCATCCAGGCCCAGCGCCACGCCACTCTCCAGGCGATGCAGGACTACACCCGCCTCAAGGCCCGGGCCCTCGCCGCCGTCGAGGTCGAGAGCGAAGACGGCGAACAGGCGCGCGACGACATCGCCTGGCTGCTCGTACTGGAACAGCTGATCTTTCAGACCGAGGCCGAGGCGCGCTGGCTCGACCACTCCGAGTCCCGGCTCACCCGGCTCTCCGCGACGGCCGCGCGCAGGGCCGAGAACGCTCCCGCGGCCGCGTCACCGGCCCCTGCGGGCCATGACGTCACTGCCGTTGCCGATACCGCTCGTACGGCCCCGATGCCTCGCAGCACACGGCGCTAGAACCCGCGCCCCACCACCATTCCACCTCAGGGGGACCTTTTTCATGCCTGAATCCATGCCCCACACGTCACATCAGCCCCAACAGGCATTCAAGTCACAGCAGTCACAGCAGCCCGTACTGCAACTTGAGGAGCTGACCCGCGTCCACGGCAGCGGCGCCACCGAAGTGCACGCCCTGCGCGGCGTCAACCTCTCCGTCTTCCCCGGTGAACTCGTCGCCGTCATGGGCCCGTCGGGCTCCGGCAAGTCCACCCTGCTCACCATCGCGGGCGGTCTCGACAGCCCCACCTCGGGCCGGGTCGTCGTCGAAGGAACGGACATCACGACCGTGGGCCGCAAGGAACTCGCCGCCCTGCGCCGCCGCAGCATCGGCTACGTCTTCCAGGACTACAACCTCATCCCGGCCCTGACCGCCGCCGAGAACATCGCCCTGCCCCGCGAGCTGGACGGCGTGTCCGCCCGCAAAGCGCGCGTCTCCGCCGTCGCCGCCCTGGAGGAAATGGGCCTCGGCCAGCTCGCCGACCGCTTCCCCGACGAGATGTCCGGCGGCCAGCAGCAGCGCGTGGCCATCGCCCGCGCCCTGGTGGGAGACCGCCGCCTCGTCCTCGCCGACGAACCGACCGGCGCCCTGGACTCCGAGACGGGCGAGTCCGTACTCGCGCTGCTGCGCGCCCGCTGCGACGCGGGCGCGGCCGGCATCCTCGTCACCCACGAGCCGCGCTTCGCGGCCTGGGCGGACCGGGTGGTCTTCCTGCGCGACGGCTCCGTCGTCGACGAGACCCTGCGCAGCCAGGCCGACTCGCTGCTCTCCGGGCAGGCGGCCGCACAGTGAATCACTGGTACCACTCATGGGTGGCCGCGGTGCGCATCGCCCGCCGCGACGCCTGGCGCTTCAAGGGCCGCAGTTCCCTCGTACTCGCCATGATCGCCCTGCCGATCCTGGGCGTGAGCGCCGCCGATCTGACCCTGCGCAGCGCCGAACTCTCCACCGAGCAGCAGATGGAGCGCGACCTCGGCGCCGCCGACGCCCGGGTGTCCGACCCGGGCATGGGCGGTGTGCCGATCCACCAGTCTCCCGACGGCCGCAACTACATGACGGTGGAGAACTTCGACAACAAGCCGTGGCCCGACGGCTCCGCCGACATCCGGGCGGCGTTCCCGGCGGGCGCGAAGATCCTCAAGGACACGAGCGGCAGCGGCAAGCTCCGTACCGAGCACGGTCTGCTCAACACCGTGATCCATGAGCTGGACGCGACCGATCCGATGGCCAAGGGCCTCATGACCCTCGGCCAGGGCCGGTTCCCCGACAAGGCCGGCGAGATCGCCGCGACCGCCCACTTCCTGGAGACCAGCGGCCTGGAGGTGGGTTCGGAGCTCACCGCCCGCGGGCTCGCCACCGAGTACCGGATCGTCGGCTCGTACGAACTCCCCGGCGCACTCAAGTCCGACGAGGTCCTCGCGCGGCCCGGCACGTTCCTGGCGCCGCTCGACAAGGCGCTCAAGGCCGACGGCCTGCCCGGCACGGCGGCCGGCAGCACATATCTGGTGTCGGTCGACGGCGATGGTTTCACGTGGAACATGGTCAAGAAGGCCAATGCCCACGGCGCCGTGGTGACCTCGCGGGCCGTGGCCCTCGCCCCGCCCGCCGACTCCGAGGTGCCGCTCCACCAGCGGGACGACTGGTCCGACTACGAGCAGAGCACGGCGGCCAGGACCGCGGAGCTCGCCGCCATCGGCACCGTCGTCGGCCTCGCCATGCTGGAGATCTGCCTGCTCGCGGGCCCGGCGTTCGCGGTCGGGGCCCGGCGCTCGCGCCGTCAGCTCGGCCTGGTCGGCGCCAACGGCGGCGACCGCCGCCACATCCGCGCCATCGTGCTCTCCGGCGGCCTGGTCATCGGCTTCGCCGCGGCCGTCGTGGGCACCGCTCTCGGCCTGCTCCTCACCTTCGTGCTGCGGCCGCTGCTCGAGGACTACATGGGCCAGCGGTTCGGCAGCTTCGACGTCCGTCCGCTGGAACTGCTCGGCATCGGCCTGCTCGCCGTCCTCACCGGTCTGCTCGCCGCGATCGTCCCGGCCGTCACCGCGTCCCGGCAGACCGTGCTGGCCTCGCTCACCGGCCGTCGCGGTGTACGCCGCTCCAGCCGCGTCCTGCCCGTCGTCGGCCTGATCGCGACCGGCCTGGGCATCGCCATCACGCTGTTCGGCGCCACCGCCACCGACAGCATCGTCATCGTCGCGGGCGGCAGCGCCCTCGCCGAGCTGGGCATTGTCGCGCTCACCCCCGCCCTGGTCGGCCTCTTCGGCAAGCTCGGCGGGTGGCTGCCGCTGTCGCCGCGCCTGGCTCTGCGCGACGCCGTGCGCAACCGGGGCCGCACGCCCCCGCCGTCGCCGCCGTGCTGGCCGCCGTGGCGGGCACGGTCGCCGTGGCGACGTACGCCACCAGCGACGACGTACAGCAGCGCGCCGCCTACCAGGCACGGCTGCCGCACGGTGCGGTGACCGTGTCCGACACGGAGGGCGGCGGCCGCGGTGTGCCGGCCCTGCGCACGGCCGTCCAGAAGCACTTCCCCGTCGACGTGCGCGCCGATGTCGGCCGGATCGTCGTGGGCAACGCCAACTGCGAGCCGTACAGCGACGTGAAGGGCTGCGGACGGTACGAGCTCGTCGTGCCCGAGGACAACCGCTGCGCCCTGTGGTCGCAGGACCTCCCGGGCGCGAAGGAGCTGTCGCCGGCCGAGCGCCGCAAGCTGTCCAAGGACTGGCGCTGCCAGGAGGACGGCCAGTACTCCGATCAGGAGGTCCTCGTCGCCGACGAGAAGCTGCTGTCGGTCCTCGCGATCGACGACCCGGCCGTCGTCGACGCCCTCAAGAGCGGCAAGGCCGTCTCCTTCGACCGGCGCAACGTCGAGAAGGGACAGATCGGCGTCAAGCTGATCACCGACACGAAGAAGGCCGACCTGATGACGCAGAGGGGCGAGGACGCGCCCGGCGAGATCAAGTCCTTCCCCGTCCACCAGGCCCCCGAGTCCGTCCAGTCGTACGGACTGAACGTCGTCCTGCCGGCACAGGCAGCGAAGGCCGCCGGGCTCACCACCGTTCCCTTCGGCTCGTACTTCTCGGCCGACAACCTGCCGAACAGCACACAGCGGCAGAAGCTCGACGCGGCGCTCGACGTGCTGGGCACCGACGGCGGCCTGTACGTGGAGGAGGGGTACGTCAGCGACAACAGCATCGTTCTGCTGGCCCTGACCGTCTTCGCCGGACTCGTCACCATCGGCGCGGCCGGCATCGCGACGGGCCTCGCCCAGACCGATGCCGAACCCGATCTGAAGACCCTCACCGCGGTCGGCGCACCCCCGCGGGTGCGCAGGACGCTGAGCGGTTTCCAGTGCGGGGTGGTCGCCGCGATGGGCGTGGTACTCGGCTCGGCGGCGGGCGTGCTGCCCGCGATCGGGCTGCGGCTGACCGAGGAACACCAGCAGCTGAAGTGGTACGAGAAGGACCTGGACGCCGGCATGGGCGGCATGATCGATCCGCCGTACGTCCCGATCGTCGTCCCGTGGGAGACCCTCGCGGCGCTGCTCGTCGCCGTACCCGTGGGCGCGGCGCTCCTCGCCGCACTGGTCACCAGGTCCCGCACCGCGGTGGCGCGGCGCGCGGCGGACTGAGCCGAGGCGCCGGTTCCCGTGCCCCCGCGCAGGGTGGATCACCTCTGCGCGGGGGCACACCGTGTGTGTGACGCAGGCGTACGAGAGAATGGCAGCATGGAGATGCCGAGGAGTGAACGGTCGCAGGAGAGCCCGAAAGTTCTTGTCATGGGACAGGACGGAATGGCTTTCGGCGGCGCTGACGACGAGTCGCGCGAGGTGCCAGTGACAGAGATGGTCGAACAGCCCGCGAAGGTCATGCGCATCGGCAGCATGATCAAGCAGCTCCTGGAGGAGGTCCGGGCGGCTCCTCTCGACGAGGCGAGCCGGGTGCGGCTGAAGGACATTCACGCCAGCTCGGTGAAGGAACTCGAAGACGGTCTCGCGCCTGAGCTCGTCGAGGAACTGGAGCGGCTCTCCCTGCCGTTCACGGACGAGGCGATCCCCTCCGAGGCGGAACTGCGCATCGCGCAGGCCCAGTTGGTCGGGTGGCTCGAAGGCCTCTTCCACGGCATCCAGACGGCGCTCTTCGCCCAGCAGATGGCGGCGCGGGCGCAGTTGGAGCAGATGCGGCGCGCGCTTCCGCCGGGCACGGGCCACGAGGACGACGGGCATGACGAAGGCCACGGCCCGGTGCGTTCGGGTCCGTACCTCTGAAGCCCGCCGGGCTCACCGGATCCGCTGAACTCGCTGGACCCGGTGGAGCCGGTGGACCCGCTCACGAGCGGCGAGAGGCCCGCACCGCCGTGACGGCGGTGCGGGCCTCTCGCGCGGATCGGGCCCGCTCAGGCCGTGGTCAGCAGGATCTTGCCGACGTGGCCGCCCGCCTCCAGCACCCGGTGGGCCTCCGCCGCCTCGGCCATCGGCACGACACGGTCCACCACCGGGCGCACGCGGCCGGTGCCGATCAGCGGCCAGACATGTTCCCGTACCGCCGAGACGATGGCCGCCTTCTCGCCCAGCGGGCGCATCCGCAGCGACGTCGCCGTGATCGCGGCGCGCTTCTTCATCAGCGCGCCCAGATTGAGCTCGCCCTTCACACCACCCTGCATGCCGATGACCGCGAGGCGGCCGTTGACGGCGAGTGCCTTCACGTTCCGGTCCAGGTACTTCGCGCCGATGATGTCGAGGATGACGTCCGCGCCGGCCCCGTCGGTGGCCTTGCGCAGCTCCTGGACGAAGTCCTGCTCCCGGTAGTCGATCAGGATGTCCGCGCCCAGCTGCGCGCAGTGCGCCAGCTTCTCGGGACCGCCGGCGGTGACCGCGACGCGCGCGCCGACCGCCTTGGCGAGCTGGATCGCCATCGTGCCGATGCCGCTCGCGCCGCCGTGCAGCAGCAGCGTCTCACCGGGCCGCAGGTGGGCGATCATGAAGACGTTCGACCAGACCGTCGCGGTCACCTCGGGCAGCGACGCCGCGGTGACCAGGTCCATGCCGTCGGGCACGGGCATCAGCTGCCCGGCCGGTACGGCGACCTTCTCGGCGTATCCGCCGCCGCTCAGCAGGGCGCACACCTCGTCGCCCACGGACCAGCCCGAGACGCCGGGCCCCAGTGCCGCGATCCGGCCGGAGCATTCGAGGCCGGGGTACCGGGACGAGCCGGGCGGCGGTTCGTAGAAGCCCTGGCGCTGCAGCAGGTCGGCGCGGTTGACGGCGCTCGCCGCGACCTCGACGAGGACCTCGCCCTCGCCGGGTACGGGATCGGGGACCTCCGCCCATACGAGCGCCTCGGGGCCACCGGGTTCAGGAATCGTGATCGCATACATGGCCGCGAGGCTACTCCGCACCGGCCCGTACCGGCCTAGTCCGGCACCGTCACCCGCATGTCCCCCGCGGTCGTGGTGCCGGGCGAGGCGCGCACGATGGTGATCAGCCGGTCCGTCAGCTGCAACGGGCTGGCCGCCGGGTCGTCGTAACCGAGCAGCCGGTGCCCGCGCAGGACACTGACCACCAGGTCCTCGGTCTCCCGTACGCTCCGTCCCACTTCGGCCTTTATCACCGGCCGCTCGACGAGATCGAGTCCGCTGCCCTGCTGGATCAGGTCCTCCATCACCGTGCCCGCGCTGGGGCTGAGCACGGACAGGCCGAGGAGCCGCCCGGCCGCGCTGGCGCTGGTGATGACCGCGTCGGCACCGGACTGGCGCAGCAGCGGCGCGTTCTCCTCCTCACGGACCGCGGCGACGATCTTCGCACCGCGGTTGAGCTGACGCGCGGTGAGCGTGACCAGGACCGCCGTGTCGTCACGCTGGGTCGCGATGATGATCTGGCGGGCCTTCTGGAGCTCGGCGCGGAGCAATACGTCGCTGCGGGTGGCATCGCCCAGGACACCCGTGAACCCGTCGGCGTTGGCCGCTTCGATGACCTTCGCACTCGGGTCGACGACCACGATCTGCTCTTTCCTGAGCCCCGTGGCGCCCAGGGTCTGGATCGCGGAACGACCCTTGGTACCGAATCCGACGATGATGGTGTGGTCGCGCAACTGGGCCCTCCAGCGGTTCAGCCGCCACTCCTCCCGGGTCCGTTCGGTGAGGACCTCGAGAGTGGTGCCGACCAGGATGATCAGGAAAAGCACGCGCAGCGGCGTCACCAACAGCACGTTGACGAGCCTGGCGCTGTCACTGTGCGGCACGATGTCGCCGTAACCCGTCGTGGAGAGGGTCACGGTCGAGTAGTAGACGGCATCGAGGAGGTCGATGCTCTCGTCGGCGTTGTCGTGATAGCCGGCGCGGTCGAGGTAGACGATGAGCACCGTCGTGGCCAGAACCATCATCGCCATCAGCAGACGCTTGCCGACCTGCCGCAGCGGGCGGTCGACGATACGGCGCGGCAGCTTGATCCGGGCGGCGACGAGGTGCTCGTCGGCATGCCTGGCCATCGCGTCTTGGCCGGGAAGTTTCACGTGAAACGTCCTTCTGTCCAGGGCAGGTCGAGGATCTCCAGTACCTGGCCGGCCCGTGCGCCGCCGGGCGGGACGACGGCCAGGCCGTCGGCTGCGGCGATGCCGCGCAGCATGGCCGGACCGTTGTAGTGCAGCGGCACGGCCTGCTCCGGTCCGTTCCCGTCTCCTCCCCCTCGGCGGCGGGCGACAGGGACGAGACGGGTGTCGTACGGGTGGCCGCTCACATCGTCCCGTACGGACGAGAAGCGCGGAGCGCGGGGGGCCTGTTGGGCACGGGCGCGCAGCAGCGGCTCGGCGAGGGTCAGCAGGCCCGACACGGCGGCCAGCGGGTTGCCGGGCAGGCCGACCAGATACGGGCCTTCTGCCCCGCCCGCTTCTCCTCCCCCGGCTCCGAGGCGTGCCAGCAGCATCGGATGGCCGGGCCGCACCGCGACACCGTCGACCAGCAGCGGGGCGCCCGCCTTGCGCAGGATCGGGTGGACGTGGTCGACGGGACCGGCCGCCGTGCCGCCCGTGGTCACGACGAGGTCGGCCGTGGACGTGGTGACGGCCCGGTGGAGCGCTTCGGCGTCGTCGCCCAGGCGACGGGTGCCCAGCACTTCGGCGCCGAGGGCGCGCAGCCAGGGGTCGAGGAGCGGGCCGAGGGCGTCACGGACCATCCCGTCGTGCGGCAGGCCCTCACTCAGCAACTCGTCACCCAGTACGAGCACTTCGACGCGGGGCCGGGACACGACGGACAGCGTGTCGTAACCGGCGGCCGCGGCGAGGCCGAGGACGGCGGGGGTGACGAGGGCCCCGGCGGGCAGCAGTCGGTCACCGGTACGGCACTCCTGGCCGCGCGGCCGGATGTCCTGGCCCTGGACGACCTCGCGGCGCGCGTACAGCCGCCCCTCGGCCTCCGCCGGCCGGGCGTGCTCGTTGCGGATCACGGCGGTGGTGTCGGGCGGGACCCGGGCGCCGGTGGCGATGCGCACGGCCGTACCGTCGGTGAGCGCTCCGGGCGCGGCGTGCCCGGCGAGGACCTGGCCGCCTTCCCCGATGTGCCACGGCCCTGGGCCCGCCACCGCCCATCCGTCCATGGCGGACGTGTCGAAGACGCAGCTCGGTGAGCGCGGCGGTGAGGTTCGGCGAGCACCTGCCCGAGGGCCTGCCCCAACGTCACCCGCACCGTGCGGGGCGCGGCGGCCCCACCGGCACGGGCGGCGACGGCGCGCGCGTCAGGGCCAGGCAGTGGCGCCGGTACGGGCGTGGGAC
>RHMC01000451.1 GCA_003719395.1 Streptomyces altiplanensis | reverse complement strand
TGCGTTGCGGGCCACCGGCCCGTCACCCGATCAGAGGCCACTCTGAAAGAGCTCACTGCTTCAAACTCGAATTCACGCCCCTCGCGATCGTTGCGAATTCAATTCCCCATCCCGACGACAACCTGTTCCCTCCGATTGGTCCGATCTTGTACACGGCCGGACCGAATCTCGATGGAATCCTGACCACAGACGGGATCGGGCCGGTCAAGTGCCCGCCAGGGTTCCAGGATGCAGCCGGAATTTGCTATCTCCAAGGCCACAAACTAGGAATAGCATACGGCGGCTTCTTCGCGCTCTTCGAGTAGAGGGTCGACGTCCTCGCCTCAGTGCTGGAAGGAAGGTGCCAGTGAGGGAGGTCAGCGGCGGACATGCTTTGCGGTGACGGGACCGAGCATCCTAACTTTGAAGCGAACGCCGATGGCATGCACCAGCGACGCAGAGTCAGTCCTGACTCGGACCACAGGATTTGGCAAGCGATTTTCCGGCAGTTCACTTCAATGTCGGTGGATCGTGTAGCAGTCGACAGGTGAAAACCCCGCCTACTGATCTTTTCGTAGGTTCGGTGGGTGTGGTGGGCTTGTGGGTGGGAGGCTGTGGGGGTGGCTTAGCGACCTTCCTCCTCTGC
>RHMC01000450.1 GCA_003719395.1 Streptomyces altiplanensis | reverse complement strand
ACCCCGGCCGGCCGCCATCCGCAGGGCCGCCACCGGCAGCTCGGCCCGGTGATGGCCGGCCATCGCCCAGCCGATCACTTCACGCGTTGCCAGATCGATGCAGGTCGCCAGGTAGACCTTGCCCTCGGCGGTGACCAGCTCGGTCATGTCGCCAACCAGGCGCATGCCCGGCCGCGACGCGGTGAAGTCCCGACGGATCAGGTCGGCGGCGAAGACCGCCTTCTTCGCTTGCCGCGTGAGCCCGCGCCGCCGGCGCCGGGTGATCCCGACGATGCGGTGCTCACGCATCAGCCGCTCGACCTTCTTCATGTTGACCACCCGCCCGACCCGGCGCAGGGCAGCATGGATCCGCGGGGCGCCGTAGGCACCCCGCGAGCCGGCATGCAACACCCTTATCTCATCAACGAGTTCGCCTTCCGTATGCTGTCGCACCCTACGGGCGGGTCTCGCCGCCCGCCAGGCGTAGTACGCCGAGCGGGACACCTTCAGCACCCGGCACAGGAACGCCACCGGCCGGCCGCCCGGGTTGCTCTCGGACGCCTTCTCCGCATTGATGAACGCGTAGCGCGCGGCTAGGACCCGTAATTTAACTACTGCCGGATTCGGGCCGATACCTTGGTGCTGCCATG
>RHMC01000449.1 GCA_003719395.1 Streptomyces altiplanensis | reverse complement strand
GGTCGAGAACCCGTCTACCAGGAGCTTCACCTCGTCGTACAGCAGCCCAACTCGGCAGTGCCGCTGTCAGGTTGGAAAGAGCTCAGTAGCGCGAAGAAGCTCTCGGCGGCGGCATTGACGCTCCTATAGTTGTCAACTCGTTGTGGGGACGGCCCATGGACCGCGTCACTCCCAGTCGGCGGCATGCGCGGGCGAACTTCCGTGAGCCGTACTCGCTTCCGCGGTCCGAGTGGAAGATCACGCCACGGACGTCACCGCCGCGGGTGGCCGCTGCCATGTTCAACGCGGCCACGACCAGTTCCGCGTCGTGGTGGGCGCCCATCGCGTAGCCGAGCAGGCGCCGGGAGAACAGGTCGATGACCGTGGCCAGGTAGAGCTTGCCCTCCTCGGTGAAGATCTCCTTGATCTCGCCGGCCAGCCGCTGCCTGCGCAGTTCACGCCTGGTGGGCCGGCGATCGCGCCACTTGTAGAACCATGACTCGCTCACGCCGAGGGCGCGGCAGGACACGGTGTGCGGGATGTTGTGGTCGGTCCTGTTGTCGCTGATCACCCCGGCCACGGTGGCCGGGTCCGCCGCAGCTACTTCACCCACAGGACCATGCAGCGTTTGAGGACATCGCGCTCCCTCCCCAGCTCCTTGTTCTCCTTC
>RHMC01000448.1 GCA_003719395.1 Streptomyces altiplanensis | reverse complement strand
GGCACGGTCCTGATCACCGGTGGTACGGGTGGTCTGGGCGCCGTACTGGCCAGGCATCTGGTCACGGAACGCGGCGTACGTCACCTGCTGTTGGCCAGCAGGCGGGGTGCCGAGGCTCCTGGTGCCGCCGAGTTGGTCGAGGAGCTGACCGCGCGGGGAGCGGCGGTCACCGCCCTGGCGTGCGACCTCGCAGACCGGACCGCCGTGTCCGAGCTGCTGGTCGGCGTACCCGTCGAGCATCCGTTGTCTGCTGTGGTGCATGCGGCTGGTGTGCTGGATGACGGAGTGGTGGGTTCGCTGACGCCGGAGCGGCTGGATGGGGTGTTGCGTCCGAAGGTGGACGCGGTGTGGCATCTGCATGAGTTGACGTGTGATCTGGATCTGTCGGCTTTTGTGGTGTTCTCGTCGGTGGCTGGTGTGTTCGGTGGTGCGGGGCAGGGGAATTACGCGGCGGCGAATACGTTCCTGGATGCGTTGATGGCGCGGCGGCGGGCCGAGGGGCTGGTTGGTGTGTCGTTGGCGTGGGGTCCGTGGGACCAGGCGGGCGGGATGACGGGGAGTGTGTCCGAGGCGGACATGCAGCGGCTGGCCCGTTCGGGGATGCCGCCGCTCTCCGTCGAGCAGGGCCTCGCCCTGTTCGACACGGCACT
>RHMC01000447.1 GCA_003719395.1 Streptomyces altiplanensis | reverse complement strand
GCCGGCGTGCCCGGGGTCGTGGGCGGGCTGCTTCACGGTGCCGTGTGTGCGGTTGGTGGCTGTGATCGCCGGACGGTTCAGCGCAGTTCCTGGATGCGGATCAGGTTTCCCGCGGGGTCGCGGAAGGCGCAGTCGCGGATGCCGTACGGCTGCTCGGTCGGTTCCTGGACGACCTCGGCGTCGCCGGCCTGGATCTTCTCGAAGGTGGCGTCGAGGTCCTTGGTGGCCAGCAGGATCCAGCCGTAGGTGCCCTTGGCCATCATCTCGACGATGGTGCGGCGCTCGGTGTCGGTGATGCCGGGGTCGGTGGCCGGCGGTGCCAGGAGGACGGACGTGCCGGGCCGGCCGGCGGGGCCGACCGTGATCCAGCGCATCGTGCCGCTTCCGACGTCGTTGCGGACTTCGAAGCCGAGGGTGTCGCGGTAGAAGGCCAGGGAGGCGTCCGGGTCGGTGTGCGGGAGGAAGCTCGTGTGAATGGTGAGGTCCATGACGGTCAGGCTAGTTGCGGCTCCGTGGCCGGCGCTTCTCGATTCCTGACCGGTCTTGGGCACCTGTTTCGCCACCGCCCGAAGCCCGCTGGTCCGTACGCGCGGCACCCCCCCGGGCCGCGCCCTCAGAGCCGTTGGCCCGCGGCCGCATCGGGCCGCGGCCCCGTTCCGCCGCACTCCGGCCGCCACC
>RHMC01000446.1 GCA_003719395.1 Streptomyces altiplanensis | reverse complement strand
CCTCGGCTCCGTCCCCCGGCCCGCGCCACGAGCAGGACCCGGCGTAGTACCCGGATGCCGAGCCCTACCCCGAGTCCGAAGAGGTCTCCCCCGAGGAGATCTACTACGACGCGTTCCGCAGGTACCTGAGCGAGTACAGCGCCTTCCCGTCGCCCCGTCAGTTCGGCTCCTACGTCCACGACATGTACGCCGAGGCCCCGACCCCCGGCGAACTGGCGGAGTACACGAAGCGCTTCAGGGTCCGCTACGAGCACGAACTCGACGCCGAACACATCGCCTAGGCCCGCTTCTTGCGCGCCGCCCCTCCCCACAGCGCCAGGACGGCCCCGGCCACGGCGAGGGCGGCGTAGCCCCCGGCCGGGATGTCCCACCACTGCGGCAACAGGCCCCAGGGGCGGTCCCCGAAGACGCTTCCGGCGACTCCCAGTGCGCCTTGGACGCCGATGACCCAGCCGACGGTTTCGGTGATTTCCCTCATGTCTCCACGATCACCCGCCGGCCGCCCGAAAGCGTCCTGCCCCCGGCCGGCCCCCGAGTACACCGAAGGACGCAGCGCCACCGGGCCCCCTCCCCCGCCCGTCCACCCGCACACGAGAGGGCCGCCGCCCCCCGGCATTCCGGGGGCGGCGCCCCCGCCCGTCCACCCGCACACGAGAGGGCCGCCGCCCCCCGGCATTCCGGGGG
>RHMC01000445.1 GCA_003719395.1 Streptomyces altiplanensis | reverse complement strand
GCCCACGGTCATCGCGTCCACCACGGAACCCACCACGGTCGTCATCACGACGCGGCCCACTGCTCGGCCGGTCGTCACGACGCTGGAACCCACCACCGCTGGGCCGGTCGTCACGACGCTGGAACCCACCACCGGCCGGACGGTCGTCACGGCGCGGCCCACGGTCATCGCGTCCACCACGGAACCCACCACGGTCGTCATCACGACGCGGTAACCGCCACCACCGCCGGCCGGACGGCCGCCTCGGCTGTCGTCACGACGAGGGCCGCTGCTCGGCCGGTCGTCACGACGCTGGAAGCCACCGCCACCACCGCTCGGACGCCCGCCTCGGTCGTCACGACCGCCTCGCGCAGCTCCGCCGGTGGGACGGTCATCACGACGGAACCCACCGCGATCGTTGTCCCGGCGCGGCGCACGGTCGTCACGACCGCCGCGGTATCCGCCCCTGTCATCGCCGTCTCGCCGGCGCGGCTCGCGCTCCGGACGATCGTCGGAAGAGTTGGTGGACATCGGTTGGCTCCTGTCTTGGGGTAACGCAGTCATTCTCGCGCAGTCGGTCGTCCGACGCGCTTCGGAAAAACAAAAAGGACCCTTGGTCCAGCATGAACGCTGGACCAAGGGTCCTGAAAGATTGTTCGGCGGCGTCCTACTCTCCCACAGGGTCCCCCCTGCAGTACCATCGGCGCTGAAAGGCTTAG
>RHMC01000444.1 GCA_003719395.1 Streptomyces altiplanensis | reverse complement strand
TAGTCGAGGTAGTCGCGCAGGACCTGCGAGCGCGACGGGTGGCGCAGCTTCGACATGGTCTTGGACTCGATCTGGCGGATGCGCTCACGCGTGACGCCGTAGACCTTGCCGATCTCGTCGAGGGTCTTGGGCTGGCCGTCGGTGAGACCGAAGCGCATGGACACGACGCCCGCCTCGCGCTCCGAGAGGGTGTCCAGGACCGAGTGCAGCTGCTCCTGCAGGAAGGTGAAGGAGACCGCGTCGGCCGGGACGACCGCCTCGGAGTCCTCGATGAGGTCGCCGAACTCGCTGTCGCCCTCCTCACCCAGCGGGGTGTGCAGCGAGATGGGCTCGCGGCCGTACTTCTGGACCTCGATGACCTTCTCGGGGGTCATGTCGAGTTCCTTGGCCAGCTCCTCCGGGGTGGGCTCGCGGCCCAGGTCCTGGAGCATCTGGCGCTGCACGCGGGCGAGCTTGTTGATGACCTCGACCATGTGCACCGGGATGCGGATGGTGCGGGCCTGGTCGGCCATCGCGCGGGTGATCGCCTGCCGGATCCACCAGGTAGCGTACGTCGAGAACTTGTAGCCCTTGGTGTAGTCGAACTTCTCGACGCGCGGATCAGACCCAGGTTGCCCTCCTGGATCAGGTCCAGGAAGAGCATGCCGCGGCCGGTGTAGCGCTTGGCCAGCGAGACCACGAGGCGGAGGTTGGCCTCCAGCAGGTGGTTCTTGGCGCGGCGGCCGTCCTCG
>RHMC01000443.1 GCA_003719395.1 Streptomyces altiplanensis | reverse complement strand
TCCACGGCGCAGCCGGCGTTGTCCGCGGGCCGTGCGGGCCGCGCCGGCCCTGCGGGAGCCGTCCCGCGGCCGGTTCTTTGTTTTCCGGGTGATTACATGAGGGTGTGGGGGGTACTCAGCCGGGTTTTCCTTCCTTGGTTAATAGGCGGCGCCCGGGGCACGTGCTGAGGTATGAACGGCGACCAGAACCTCCACCGTCCGCAGGCCCGGCAAGCTGACAGCGACCAGGCGGTGGGGGAGCCGTTTGGTGCCGCGTCCGGTGCCGCCGTTTCGCCCGCTCGCCAGGACTTCCCGAACGCCGCGGGCAGTGCGGCGCCGGGCCGGCCGGTGCTCGCCGGCCGGTGCGTGTGGGCCGGTGAGGCGTTCGACGTGACGCCCGGGGTGATCGGGGATGCCCGGCGGTTCGTTACCGGTTTCCTGGCCCAGCTGCAGAGGGACGGCTGGATCGAGGTCTCGCCCCGGCTGACGGAGATCGCCCAGCTGGTCGTCAGCGAACTGGTGACCAATGCGCGCAAGTACGCGCCGGGGCCCTGCGCCGTCGAGGTGGAGCTGTCCGGTCCGGTCCTGGAGATCACGGTGTCCGACACGAGCCCGGTCCTGCCGCTCGTCCTGCCCGCCGATCCGGCCCGGGTCGGCGGGCACGGTCTGGAGATCGTCACCGCGGTGTGCGAGGACTTCGAGGCACGGCGCGAGCCCTCCGGCAAACGCATCAAGGCCCGAGTCCCCGTCGGGTCCGCGGCC
>RHMC01000044.1 GCA_003719395.1 Streptomyces altiplanensis | reverse complement strand
GAGACTGGTCCCCATGACCGAGCACAACGCCCCCCGCCCCCCCAGGTCGAACACCGCACCGTGCAGCTGCGCGGCGGAGACGTCCACAGCCCCGCCGATCCCTTCGCCACCGCGATGGTCGTCGAGCGCGGACATGTCGCCTGGGTGGGCTCCGAAGGGGCGGCCGACGCCTTCGCCCCGGGTGTCGACGAGGTGATCGACCTCGAAGGGGCTCTGGTGACGCCCGCGTTCACGGACGCACACGTGCACACCACGTCCACCGGTCTCGCCCTCACCGGCCTCGACCTCTCCGGTGCGCGCTCCCTCGCCGGTGCGCTGGATCTGGTACGGGTGCACGCCGCCGCAGCCCCGGCGGGACGCATCCTGCTCGGGCACGGCTGGGACGCCACGCGCTGGCCCGAACAGCGGCCCCCGTCCTCGCCGAACTCGACGAGGCGGCCGGCGGCCGCCCGCTCTACCTGCCCCGGATCGACGTCCACTCGGCCGTCGTCACCACCGCCCTCCTCGACCTGGTCCCCGGAATCACCGGCCTGACGGGCTACCACCCGGACGCCCCGCTCACCGCCGCCGCCCACCACGCCGTACGCGCCGCGGCGCACGGCGCCGTCACGCCGGCCCAGCGAGCCGAGGCGCAGCGCGCGGCCCTCGCGCACGCCGCTTCGCTCGGCATCGGTGCGGTCCACGAGTGCGCGGGACCCGACATCTCCGACGAGGAGGACTTCACCGGCCTGCTGAAGCTGGCGGCGGAGCAGCCGGGCCCGCGCGTCTTCGGCTACTGGGCCGAGCAGGTCGCGGGTGCGAAGGACGCCGAACGCGTTCGCGAACTCGGCGCGGTGGGCGCGGCGGGCGACCTCTTCGTCGACGGATCCCTCGGCTCGCACACCGCCTGCCTGCACGCCCCGTACGCCGACGCTCCCCACACCGGCACCGCCCACCTCGACACGGCCGCCGTCGCCGCCCATGTCACCGCCTGCACCGAAGCCGGACTCCAGGCCGGCTTCCACGCCATCGGCGACGCCGCCCTCACCTCGGTCGTCGACGGGGTGCGCGCCGCCGCCCAGAAGCTCGGCCTCGCCCGGATCCGCGCCGCACGCCACCGCGTCGAGCACGCCGAGATGCTGACCCCCGCCACCATCGCCGCCTTCGCCGAACTCGGTCTGACCGCCTCGGTGCAGCCCGCGTTCGACGCGGCCTGGGGCGGCGAGGACGGCATGTACGCGCAGCGCCTGGGCGCCGAGCGGGCCCGTACGCTCAATATACGCCGCCCTGCTGCGCGCCGGGGTGCCGCTGGCCTTCGGCTCCGACAGCCCGGTCACCCCGCTCGACCCGTGGGGCACGGTCCGGGCGGCGGCCTTCCACCGCACGCCCGGGCACCGGGTCTCCGTACGCGCCGCCTTCACCGCCCACACGCGGGGCGGCTGGCGGGCCGTCGGCCGCGACGACGCGGGCACCCTGGTCCCCGGCGCCCCCGCCGACTACGCGGTCTGGCGAGCCGACGAACTCGTGGTGCAGGCGCCCGACGACCGGGTCGCCCGCTGGTCGACCGACCCGCGCTCCGGCACCCCCGGGCTGCCGGACCTCACACCCGGGGCCGAACTCCCCGTCTGCCTGCGGACCGTGGTCTTCGGACAGACCGTCTTCGTGCGGCCGAACGGGTGATGTGCGCGGGCGCGGTACCGCCGATCGGTGTTCCCAGGGGTCGTCGTGCCTCTCGCGCACCTTCCGCACTGACCTGGTGATTTGAATGAACGCCGCAGGTCGAACGGCTATTGACAGAAAGCGGCCACCGGCCGGTAGGTTCGGCCGGGTCCACCGCAGGACGTCCGACCGGCAGACCTCCACGCAGTCGTCGAACGCCGCTGGGTCATGGGGCGGTGTGCCGCACCGGCGCACCAGTACTCGGAGCCAGGTTCAGCGCCCGCGCCTCGGGGGCGAGGGAAGGTTCAGCCGGGCGGGGGTCCCCCCTGCTCCTCGAGGGCCCGGGGGAAGGTGGGACCCGGGCGGGGCCCGGATGTTCAGTAGACAACGGCTCTCGGCCGACCCGCAGCCGGCGGGCCCGGGGCCGGCCCGAAGGACGCCGGGCCCCGACCCGCAGAACGGCTTTCGGCTTCCTCTCGACGGCATCCGTGCAGGCCCGCCGGACCATGCTCGCTATGGTGGGGCAACTGTGTACGGACATTAAGGGGAAGCAGTGAACGACGGCGGTCAGAGGCGTTACGGCCCGCTCGGCAGAGCCTTGGTGATCATTCCGACCTACAACGAGGCCGAGAACATCAAGCCGATCGTCTCCCGGGTGCGTGCGGCGGTCCCCGACGCGCACGTTCTGGTCGCCGACGACAACAGCCCCGACGGCACCGGAAAGATCGCCGACGAGATCGCGGCCGGCGACGACCAGGTCCAGGTCCTGCACCGCAAGGGCAAGGAGGGGCTCGGCGCGGCCTACCTGGCGGGCTTCCGCTGGGGCATCGAGCACGGGTACGGCGTACTCGTGGAAATGGACGCGGACGGCTCGCACCAGCCCGAGGAGCTTCCGCGCCTGCTGACCGCCCTCAAGGGGGCCGACCTGGTCCTCGGCTCGCGCTGGGTGCCGGGCGGCCGCGTCGTCAACTGGCCCAAGCACCGCGAGGTGCTCTCCCGGGGCGGCAGCACGTACTCGCGGGTGCTTCTCGGCGTACCGATCCGCGACGTCACGGGCGGCTTCCGGGCCTTTCGCGCGCAGACCCTGGAAGGCCTCGGCCTCGAAGAGGTCGCCTCCCAGGGGTACTGCTTCCAGGTCGACCTCGCCCGCCGTGCGGTCGAGGCGGGATACCACGTGGTCGAGGTGCCCATCACCTTCGTCGAGCGCGAGCTGGGCGACAGCAAGATGAGTCGTGACATCGTCGTCGAGGCGCTGTGGCGCGTGACGGCGTGGGGCGTCGGCTCCCGCGCGAACAAGCTCCTCGGGCGCAGGCCCACCTGATCTCTTCTTTACGCCGTCCAGGCGCCCGCCCAGGCACACTGGGGGCATGACGACCGGCTCACCGCTCCCGACAGCCCCCAAGCGCTCGCGTGCGCGCACTCTCGTACCTCTCTCCGTCGCCGCCTGGCTGGTGCTGGAGATCTGGCTGCTGACCGTCGTGGCCGGTGCCGCGAGCGGATTCACGGTGTTCCTGCTGCTGGTGGCGGGAGTCGTGCTCGGCTCCGTGGTCATCAAGCGGGCGGGCCGCCGTGCTTTCAGGAACCTCACCGAGACGCTCCAGCGGCAGCAGTCGGGCGAGACGCCCGCGCAGCGGCGGGGGAGCAGCGGCAACGGCTTCCTGATGCTCGGCGGTCTGCTGCTGATGCTGCCGGGGCTGGTCTCGGACGCGGCGGGGCTGCTGCTGCTCGTACCGCCCGTCCGGTCGTTCCTCGGCAGGTACGCCGAGCGTTCCCTGGAGCGCAGGATGAGCGCGGCCGGCGCCGGCAGCCTGGGCGACGCCTTCCAGCAGGCCCGCATTCACCGCCCGGACGGCAAGGTCGTGCAGGGTGAGGTCGTCCGGGAGGACACGCAGCCCGCGCCGCGGCGGGACGAGGGCCTGCGGCCGCCGCTGACCCCCTGACGCGGTCGCTTGTGGAATGACAAGAGCCGCGGGGCCGTGACAGCAGACTCGCTGTGTCACGGCCCCGCGGCTCTTGCTGTTGTGCTGACTGCCGTCAGGCGCAACGCCGGGGCGTTACGCGGACTTGCGGCTGTCCCGCGGATGCACCGCAATGTTCATGGCGCCGGATCGCAGTACCGCAAGCCTTTCGGCCAGGACCTCTTCGAGCTCCTCGCGGGTGCGCCTTTCCATGAGCATGTCCCAGTGCGTACGCGCGGGCTTGCCCTTCTTCTCCTCAGGCCCGTCGCCGTCCACCAGGAGTGCCGTGGCGCCGCACGCCTTGCACTCCCACTCCGGCGGAATTTCGGCCTCTACCGAGAACGGCATCTCAAATCGATGTCCGTTCGGGCATGCGTACTCCACCGCCTGGCGCGGGGCCAGATCGATGCCGCGGTCGGTCTCGTAGCTTGTAACCACGAGTCGCGTGCCGCGGAGAGCTCGCTCACTCATGAATCGTGCCTCCCGGGCTTGTCGCCCACAGGACAGGTGTCGCTGTCGTCGTCATCCGGTCAACGTCCGGTCGGCGGTAAAGATTCCCGTTGCGGGTCATGCGTCGCCCGTCGTGCCGCTGCTTTTTCCCAAAAGTTGGGTACCCACCAGTGCCCGGTTTGTCACTTCTGGCAGCAGATGTCACCCAGCGTTGTCGATATCCGAGCGCGCAGTAACGGTCCGCCTGGCAGGCCAAAGGCGTACACTACCGGCCTTTCACTTCACGTGTCTAAATTCGCTCCGGCACGGGGTTTCCGGCCGCCTCCACGGCCCGCCGCACGGGCACCCGGACGAGCAGGGCGAATCCCAGGGCGAAGAAGGCCACGAGCGAGATGATCGCGTCCCGGTAGCTGCCGGTCAGCTGGTACGTGAGCCCGAAGACCAGCGGCCCCAGCCAGCTCATGCCCCGGTCGCTCATCTCGTAGACCGAGAAGTACTCCGCCTCCTTGCCGCGCGGCACCATGTGGGAGAAGAGGGAGCGGGACAGGGCCTGGCTGCCGCCGAGGACCAGGCCGATCGCCGAGGCCAGGGCGTAGAACCAGACGGGCTCCCCGGCCGGCAGGAAGTAGCCCGCGCCGATCGTCAGGGTCCAGGCCGCGAGTGAGCCGAGGACGGTGCGCTTGGCGCCGAACCGCTGGGCCAGCCGGCCCATGCCGAGCGCGCCGGCGACCGCGAGCACCTGCACCAGCAGGACGGCCGTGATGAGCGTCGTCTGGTCGAGGCCCAGTTCCTCGGACCCGTAGATCGACGCCTGCGAAATCACTGTCTGGACGCCGTCGTTGTAGACCAGATAGGCGAGCAGGAAGGACAGCGTCAGCGGGTGGCGGCGCATGTCCTTGACGGTGGCGGCCAGTTGGCGCCACCCCGTGCCGGCCCTGCCCGGCGCACGGTCGCCGCTCGTGCCGCTCGCCGTCGCCCTCCGGTCGCGCAGCCGGCGCAGCGGCACGAGCGTGAAGGCGCCCCACCACAGGCCTGCCGAGGCCAGGCAGATCCGGACAGCCGTGGACTCCGCAATCCCGAAACTCTCGTGTCCCGAATAGAGGACGAGGTCGAGGACGAGCACGAGGGCGCCGGACGTGTAGCCGAACGCCCAGCCGCGCGAGGAGACTTTGTCGCGCTCGTGCGGCTGGGCGATCTGGGGGAGGTAGGCGTTGTAGAGCACCATCGCGACGGACTGGGCGGCATTGGCGACGATCAGCAGGAACGCACCGAGCAGATAGCGGTCCCCGTCCAGGAAGAACATGCCCGCCGTCGCGCCCGCCCCGGTGTACGCGGCGGCCGCGAGCAGCGGTTTCTTGCGGCCCGTGCGGTCCGCGACCGCGCCCGCCAGCGGCATGACGAGCACAGCCACCACGACGGACACGGAGACGGCGTACGCGAACACCGAGCCCGCCCGCACCGGGATGCCCAGCGGGTGGACGAAGCCGTCCGTGTCCGCCGCCGCCTTCGCGACCGCCGTCAGATAGGGGCCGAGGAAGACCGTGAGCACACTCGTCGAATAGACGGAGCACGCGAAGTCGTAGAAGTACCAGCCGCGTTGCTCGCGCCTGCGGCCGGCCGCCCCGTCCGGGCCGTCCGTCTCCTCCGTGCCGTCGGTGCGGTCCACGGTGCCAGCGCTCACCGCGCACCCCCTCGCTCGTCCCCGTGCCGTCGCGGGCACGGGACGGCACGGGGTCAGGCCCAGGCACCCCGCTCGGTCAGCACCGTGCGCAACGTCTCGATGTGATCCGTCATGATGCCATCCACGCCGAGATCGAGAAGCGCTGCCATCCGGCCCGGATCGTTGACCGTCCACACGTGGACCTGGAGGCCGAGGGCGTGCGCCGTCCGCACGAAGCGGTGATCGACCACTCTGACACCGCTCTGGGCCTCCGGTACCTGGGCGCACACCGCGCTGCGGCGCACGGGGGCGGGCAGCGAGCGTGAACGCAGCCACAGCCCCAGGGCGCCCGAAGTGCCGAAGGAGGTGGCGAGGCGGGGGCCCGCGAGGCGCTGCGCCCTCGCCACCCGGTTTTCGTTGAACGATCCGACACACACGCGGTCCCACGCGCCGGTCCTGCGGATCAGGTCGACCAGGGGTGCGAGGGCGGGCTCGGCCTTGATGTCCACGTTCCAGTGGGCTTCGGGGAACTCTTCGAGCAGTTCCTCGAAGAGGGGCAGCGGCTCGTTTCCCGCCACCCGCGCGCGGCTGACGACGCTCCAGGGAAGCGCGGAAATGCGTCCCCGTGCGTCCGTCACCCGGTCCAGGGTCGCGTCGTGGAACGTCGACGAGCCGGCCGTCCGCCGTGGCGTGCACGTCGGTCTCGAAGTACCGGTACCCGGCTTCACGGGCGCGCCGGAACGCCGCCGCGGTGTTCTCCAGGCCGTCGGCCGCCCCGCCGCGGTGGGCGAACGCGAGTGGCGCGGGGTGGTTCAGATAGGGGTGGCGTACACGGTCACGGTTCACCGGGGGATTGTCGCGCCTTTCCGTGAACCGGCGACGACGACCGTGGTGCCGGCGTCCGGCGCCGGAACGGCGAAGACGCGCAGGAAGAGCTGGGAGAGCGGTCCGATGGCGAGGGCGTAGACGACGGTGCCGGCGCCGAGGGAGCCGCCCAGGACGAAGCCGGTGGCGACGACGGCCACCTCGATCGCGGTGCGCACGAGCCGGATGGAGCGCCCGGTCACGCGGTTCAGGCCGGTCATCAGCCCGTCGCGCGGACCGGGCCCGAACCGGGCGGCGATGTACAGGCCCGTCGCCATGCCGTTGAGCACGATGCCGGCGAGCATCAGCGGGATCTGCCCGGCCAGACCGTGCACGTCGGGTACGAGGGCGAGCGTGCCGTCCATCGCGATGCCGATCACCACGACATTGGAGACGGTGCCGAGCCCGGGGCGCTGCCTGATCGGAATCCAGAGCAGCAGGACGAGGGCGCCGACGACGATCGAGACCACGCCGATCGTCAGTCCGGTCTTCTCGGCGAGGCCCTGGTGCAGCACTCCCCAGGGTTCGAGGCCGAGGCCCGCGCGCACGAGCACCGCCGAACTCACTCCGTACAGCGCCAGACCGACGTACAGCTGCAGCAGCCGGCGGGTGAGTTCCCTGGACAAGAGGTGCTCCTCGGATAGAGATGGTGGCGTCAGTGGACCGCTGCGTGACACTGTGTGGCTTGGAAGAAGATGCTATCCATGGCCAATTCGAGTTAGGTGGACTGGAAATTATGGCGCAGTGGACTTCGGCGGTCGGTGCGGCCCAGCTCGCCAGGCAGCTCAACGCCCAGCAGGCGCGCCCGCAGGGGCCCGGCACGCGCAAGCCGCCGGCGTACCGCGCCCTCGCCGACGGCATAAGGCTGCTGGTGCTCGAAGGGCGTGTGCCGGTCGCCGCGCGGCTCCCCGCCGAGCGCGAGCTGGCCGTGGCCCTGGCCGTCAGCCGTACCACCGTGGCCGCGGCGTACGAGGCCCTGCGCGCCGAGGGCTTCCTGGAGTCGCGCAGGGGCGCGGGCAGCTGGACCGCCGTCCCCGCGGGCAACCCGCTGCCCGCGCGCGGCCTCGAACCCCTGCCGCCCGAGTCCCTCGGCTCCGTGATCGACCTCGGCTGCGCCTCCCTGCCCGCACCCGAGCCGTGGCTCACCCGCGCCGTCCAGGGCGCGCTGGAGGAGCTGCCGCCGTACGCGCACACGCACGGCGACTACCCGGCGGGCCTGCCCGCGCTGCGGCAGATGCTCGCGACCGGTACACCGAGCGCGGCATCCCGACCATGCCCGAGCAGATCATGGTCACCACCGGCGCCATGGGCGCGATCGACGCCATCTGCCATCTCTTCGCGGGCCGGGGCGAGCGGATCGCCGTCGAGTCGCCGTCGTACGCCAACATCCTCCAGCTGATGCGTGAGGCGGGCGCCCGGCTGGTGCCCGTCGCGATGGCCGAGGGGCTCACGGGCTGGGACCTGCCGCGATGGCGGCAGGTCCTGCGCGACGCCGCTCCGCGCCTCGCGTACGTCGTCACGGACTTCCACAACCCGACCGGCGCCCTGGCCGACGAGGACCAGCGGCGCGGGCTCGTCGACGCGGCGCGCTCGGCCGGAACCGTTCTCGTCGTGGACGAGACCATGACGGAGCTCTTCCTGGACGCGGATGTCGCCATGCCGCGGCAGGTCTGCGCCTTCGACCCGTCGGGCAGCACGGTCCTGACGGTGGGCTCCGCCAGCAAGGCATTCTGGGCGGGCATGCGCATCGGCTGGGTGCGGGCGGCGCCGGACGTGATCCGCAGCCTGGTGGCGGCCCGCGCGTACGCCGACCTCGGGACGCCCGTACTGGAACAGCTCGCCGTCAACTGGCTGATGAGCACGGGCGGCTGGGAACAGGCCGTGGAGATCCGCCGCACGCAGGCGCGCGAGAACCGCGACGCGCTCGTGGAAGCGGTGCGCCGGGAACTGCCCGACTGGGAATTCGACGTCCCGCGCGGAGGGCTGACGCTCTGGGTCCGCACCGGGGGGCTGTCGGGTTCGCGGCTCGCCGAGATGGGCGAGCGCGTCGGTGTACGGGTCCCCTCGGGGCCGCGCTTCGGCGTCGACGGGGCCTTCGAGGGGTATGTCCGGCTGCCGTTCACCGTCGGGGGGCCGGTGGCGGACGAGGCGGCGGTGCGGCTGGCGGCGGCCGCGCGGCTCGTGGAGAGCGGAGCGAGCTCCGGCACCGAAGCCCCGCGGACGTTCGTCGCCTGACCCGCGTCCGCCGGCTCTCCGGGCCTTCGGGGGTCAGCCCTCGGCGGGCACCGGCTCCGGTTCCTGTGCCGGAGGCCGGACCCGGGGCTGCTTCTCGGAGCGCGCCTCCGGCACGTCCAGGCGCTCGGGAAGCAGGTCGATGACGGCCTGCCGGTGTGCCTCGCTCGTCGCGTCGTCGTACGGGTCGGGCGTCGCCGGGACCTGGAGCCGCATCACGGGACCGGTGCCGAGCCGTGCGTAACCGCGGCCGGGAGGGGTGTCGGGGGTCGGTGTCGTGTGCGGCGGCTCTCCCAGCACGGACTCCACCTGCCCGGGAGTGGACGGACCGAGCACCACGCGCGCGCGCGTGTGGGAGCGTACGGTCTCGCTCAGGGCCTCCACGGTGTCGAACTGCTCCGCCACCACCACCGTGACGTTCGCCGCCCTGCCGTGCCGCAGGGGCACCTGGAGCAGCTGCTGGGGGTCGGTGCGCCCGTCGGCGGCCGCCAGGTGGCCGAAGACGCTCGGCCGGTCCAGCAGGATCCACAGAGGGCGTTTCGTGTCTTCCGGGGTGGGGTGTCCGGCCTGGCGGGCACGGTTCGCGGCGATCAGCCGCCGCTCGGTCTCGTGCGCGGCCCATTCCAGGCTGGCGAACGCTCCCGCGACGCTGCATTCGACGGCCAGTACGCCGTCGCGTCCGGTGAGACACGCGTACTCGCCGGTGCCGCTGCCCTCGACGATCACCACGTCGCCGTACTGGAGGGCCTGCAGGGCGATCGAGCGGAGCAGGCTGGTCGTACCGCTTCCCGGGTGTCCCACGGCGAGCAGGTGCGGCTCGGTGGAGCGCGGACCCGTCCGCCAGATCACCGGGGGAGCGTTGTACGTCCTGTCGCCCTCCGTGACCGGTACGGTCCGCTGGACCGCCCCGGCGTCGGTGAAGCCCAGTACGGTCTCGCCCGGGGCGGTGACGAAACGCTGGGCGGCGATGGCGGTGGACAGCGCGGGGAGCACCGTCATGAGGAGCTGGTTGCCCTCCTCGTCCCAGGCGAAGTGGTACTCGCGGCCGCGGCCCGACTTGGCGTGCAGCAGCTGCTCGACGCGGGCCCGGGAGGAGGCGTCGCCGTCGGTGAAGTACGCCGGGTAGCGCACCAGCAGCCGGACGAGCCGGCCGTCGTCGAAGGCGTACTCGGGGAACGCCTTGTCCCACTCGCCGCCGTGGGTGAACAGCGGGGCGGGGTCCTCGGCAACCGAGAAGTGCGGCACCAGGGCCTCGTAGACGGCCCGGAGCCGGTCCTTCTCGGCTTCGCCGGGCCCGGGTGCGGGGGTGCGTCCCCGCCCTTTCCAGGCGGCCGCGGCCATCACCGTGATCAGGACGAGCAGCGGCCCGTACGGGATGAGCGCGACCACCAGGACGACGGCTGACGCCAGGAACAGCGCGGGACCACGCCGGTCCTTGGGCATGGCGGTCCATGTGCGCCGGCCGGCGGCGGCCAGCCGCCGGAGACCACGTGTGACGGTGATCAGCGGATGGAGGACGTCGGTGGCGCTGTCGGCTGCGGTGCGCGCGATCTCGCGGCTGCGGGTGATCGAGGCACTGCTGCTGCTCGGAATGCGGGGGAGTAGGCGCCGGGCCACTTCGGTCTCCTGGTGGTGTGGGAGCGGTTGCGGCAGGTCAGAACTTGATCCCGCCCAGCAGGCCGGCGAGGCTGGCGCCTCCGGCCTTGATGCTCGGGGCGATGGCCGTGCCTGCCAGATAGAAGCCGAACAGTGCGCAGACGATGGCGTGCGACGCCTTGAGACCGTCTTTCCGGAAGAAGAGGAAGACGATGATGCCGAGCAGTACGACGCCTGAGATGGACAGGATCATGAGGTTCTCCTGGTTGAGGGGACAGTCACCATGAGTTCTTCCAGGCTCACAGCATGTAGCCATACGGCAAAAGGTGCAAATGGGGTACTTTTCAGATTTTTCACCGAGGTGGCCGATGTGGGTCCGCTCGCCGTGATCTTTGCCGCCGACGGGCCGGGTCATGTCGGCGGGCGGGCAGTACCCTGACGATTCACTCGTACGGCTCCGATGTCGTACGTACAGGTCACAGCAGTGAACGGCAGTGGAAGGCGGTCCGTCCGATGAGCGAAACCCCGGATCCTGAGGTGGTCGAGCTGGCTACCAAGATCTTCGACCTGGCGCGCCGGGGCGAGGCCGAGGTGATCGCCGCGTACGTCGACGCAGGCGTGCCCGCGAACCTCACCAACGACCGGGGCGACTCCCTCGTGATGCTCGCCGCCTATCACGGCCATGCCGACGCCGTGCAGGCCCTGTTGAGCCGGGGCGCCGACCCGGACCGGGCCAACGACCGGGGGCAGACGCCGCTCGCCGGAGCCGTCTTCAAGGGGCGAGGAGGCGGTGACCCCCGCGCGCTGGTCGACGGTGGCGCCGACCCGTCCGCCGGAACGCCGTCGCCGTGGACACGGCACGGATGTTCGACAAGAAGGACCTGCTGGAGCTGTTCGGCGCCCAGTGACCGGGGCGTCGTAAATGTGGTCGCGTCGGCGAAATGGCTGGGTCATCATGACGTCGGATTCACATGCGCGGGGACCGGCGGAAGCCGCAGGACCACGAGGGATGTGAACGGGCCCGCTTTGGGCCCACCGACGAGAGGCAGAGGAAGATGGTCTACAGCGGGCAAGAGACGACGGCGGACGACCGGACAGGGTGTCGCGCGGCCTAGGCACGGCACGTATCCCGGTTGCGTCGACAGCTTGATGTGAGGCTTTTTCCATGTTCGATCCAGTCATAGCGCCGAGCGGCACCCTGCTCGGCCTCCTGCAGAGGGGCCGCGGCGACGGCACGCTGCACGCGCTCGCCGCGCCGCGCCCCGAAGCGCTCGCGGCCCTCAACCACTGCGTCCTCGACGACCCCCGCCACGACTGGCACGTCGAGAACCGCTCCCTGTACTACGCGCGCCTCTACCTGGATCTCGACGGCGGGCTCGAAGCGATCGAGCAGCACCTCTTCGACCCCGAGGACCTCGTCGACACCGACGAGGGCAGGACCGGCCTCGCCCTCGCCGTACTGGGCCACCTCGCCTCGTACGGCAGGAACGACGCCGTGGCGCTGCTGCGGCGGTACGCCAGGACCGGTGCCAACTGGACCTGGGCCCTCGACGAGCTCGCCCTGCGCGACGACGACGCCGGACTGCACGGCCTCGCCCTGCCCGTGCTCGCCCGGTTCCCCGCCACCCCCGAGGGCGAGGCCGCACTGGCCTCCGCCGTACGGGACGCCTTCGAGCCCCGGCCCTGGCGGTTGTGGTCCGAGGACCCGCGCGAAAACGTCGGCGCCCGCGTGCAGGACGGCCCAGGAACAGGGGTCGTTCGCACGCTGGCAGCGGCAGATGCGACCGTCCGGGCCCCGCCCCGGCTGGAGCGTCCAGGCGGTGTTCGACTGGGCCCAGCAGGGCCTGGACCGCGGTACGCCGCTGCATGTGCCGGCCGCCCGGTGCCTGACGGCCGCGGCCGGGCCGCGGACCGTCGCGATCGTCGAGGCCGCCCGCAGCGGCGAGGACGGCGCGCGCAGCACCGCCCTGCACTACCTCGCCGCGTCACGCGACCCTGCCGCGCTCGACCTCATCGAGGCGGCGGCCCAGAGCCCCTCCCGTACCGTCGCGGAAGCCGCCGTCGCCTCCTTCGAGCGGATGTGCGGCGCCGACGCGGTGGACCGGGCCCGCGGCTGGGTGCACCGCCCCGACGCCCTGGGGGCGTCGGCCGCCGGTGTGCTCGCCTGCCGGGGCGAGGCCGGGGACGCCCCGCTCGTGCACGGTGCGCTGCGGGAGACCGTACGGGCGGACGGGCCCGACGCACCGCTCCTGTGGACCCTCGTGGACGGCGCGGGGCGGCTGGGCATCTGTGCCGCGGCGCCCGTACTGCGCCACGTCTACCGGGAGACGGCCTCCTCGCACCTGCGCGCCGCGAGGCGCGCGCCCTGGCCGCCACCGACCCGTCGTACGCCACCGGCTTCGCCGTCGAGTGCCTGTGGGACTGTGAGGAGACGACCAGGGAGCTGGCCGCGCTGCACGCCGAGACCGGCGACGCGCGCGTGGCGGAGAGACTGCGGCGGCTCGCCGCCGATCCGGCCGAGGAGGCCGAGGTGCAGACCGCCGTACGCAGCAGGATCGGGCCCGACGCGCCCGCCGTCTGAGCGGGCGTGACGGCGGCTGCCCGAGTGGGTGCGGGAGGGCGTGCGGGAACGCGTGACGGGCACGGGCACGGGGGCCAAACGCTCATGGGACGTTCCTGGGCCGGACAGATCCAGGCCGGCCGGGCCACTCCCGGCCTGACGACAACACGGGTATGCGTGTCGTCGTCGTCACCGAATCCTTTCCCCCGGTGTCAACGGCGTTGCCCATTGCGCCCTGCGGACCGCCCGCCGCCTTGCCGCCCGCGGGACCGGCGCGCGGCTCGGTCCGCGCGCTTCCCGGGCGCTCGCCGCCGTATCCGCGCCGACCGCGCCGCCCCTTGCCAGAATGGGTGAATGAGCGGGCGCTGGGAATTCTGGATCGACCGTGGCGGCACTTTCACCGATGTGGTGGGCCGACGGCCCGACGGGAGGCTCGTCACCCGCAAACTGCTCTCGCACGACCCGGAGCGCCACCGGGACGCGGCCGTCGCCGGAATCCGGCTGATGCTGGAGCTCGGACCGGACGAGCCGGTCCCGGCCGACCGGATCGACATCGTCAGGATGGGCACGACGGTCGCCACCAACGCGCTCCTGGAACGGCGCGGCGAGCCGACCGTGCTCATCGTCACCGAAGGCTTCCGGGACGCCCTGCGGATCGCCTACCAGAACCGTCCCCGGCTCTTCGACCGCCACATCGTCCTGCCCGAGGCGGTGTACGAGCGCGTCGTCGAGGTCCCGGAACGGATCGACGCGCACGGAGCGACCGTACGGCCGCTGGACCTCGCGGCCGTCGCCGGACGGTTGAGCGCCGCGCGGAGCGACGGTTTCCGCAGCGCCGCTGTCGTGCTGATGCACGGCTACCGCCATCCCGCGCACGAGTCCGCCGTCGCGGCCGAGGCACGTCGGCTCGGGTTCACCCAGGTGAGCTGTTCGCACGAGGTCAGTCCGCTGATCAAGCTGGTGCCGCGCGGTGACACGACCGTCGTGGACGCGTACCTCTCACCGGTCCTTCGCCGCTACGTCGACGAGGTCGCCAGGGAACTCGAAGGCATCCGTCTGATGTTCATGCAGTCCAACGGCGGACTGCGCGAGGCGGCGCACTTCCGCGGCAAGGACGCGGTGCTCTCCGGCCCCGCGGGCGGCGTCGTCGGAATGGCCCGTACATCGCGGCAGGCCGGGTTCGAGCGCGTCATCGGTTTCGACATGGGCGGCACGTCCACCGACGTGTCGCACTACGCCGGCGAGTTCGAAAGGGACTTCGGCACGCAGGTCGCGGGCGTACGCATGCGCGCTCCGACGATGAACATCCATACCGTCGCGGCGGGCGGCGGCTCTGTACTGCACTTCGACGGCCGGCGCTACCGGGTCGGCCCCGACTCGGCGGGCGCCGTCCCGGGGCCCGCCTGCTACCGGCGCGGCGGCCCGCTCACGGTCACCGACGCCAATGTGATGCTCGGGCGTGTCCAGCCGGATCACTTTCCCGAGGTCTTCGGTCCGCACGGCGACCAGCCCCTGGACGCCGGGGCCGTGCACCGCGGGTTCGCGGAGCTCGCCGACGCCGTCACCGAAGCGACCGGTGTACGGCGCAGTCCCGAGGAGGTCGCGTCGGGCTTCCTCGACATCGCCGTCCTGAACATGGCGAACGCCGTCAAGAAAATCTCCGTGCAGCGCGGCCACGACATCACCCGGTACGCCCTCACCAGCTTCGGCGGCGCCGGCGGGCAGCACGCGTGCGCCGTGGCCGACGCGCTGGGCGTCAGCACGGTGATCGTGCCACCGCTGGCCGGCGTGCTCTCCGCGTACGGCATCGGGCTGGCCGACGCCACCGCCATGCGCGAGCAGTCGGTCGAGGCGGAGCTCGTCGAGGCGATCGCTCGGGGGCGTACGCGAGCTGTGCGGCCGGCTGGCCGGACGTACCCGTGCGGAGCTGCGCGCCGACGGCGTCGCGGACACCGCGATCAGCACGCACGCGCGCGTGCTGATCCGTTACGCCGGTACGGACGCGAGCCTGCCGGTGGCACTGGGCGGCCTCCCGGACATGACCGCGGCCTTCGAGGCGGACCATCGCGCGCGGTACGGCTTCACCATGGACAAGCCGCTGGTCGTCGAAGCCGTCTCGGTGGAAGCCGTGGGCACGGCCGAACCGTACGTTCCGCGGAACGTCACGGAAGGGAACGCGCGCCCGGGAACGCCGGCACCCCGTGCGACGGTACGGATGTTCACGGAAGGGCGCAGGCAGGACACCCCGCTGTACCGGCGTGACGACCTGCGGCCGACGGACACCGTGGAGGGGCCCGCCGTCATCGCCGAGGACGACGCCACCACCGTGGTCGATCCGGGCTGGCAGGCGGCCGCCGGAGAGCGCGGACATCTGCTGCTCACGCGCGTACGCCCGCGCCCCGGCAGGACGGCGGTCGGCACGGACGTCGATCCCGTCATGCTGGAGGTGTTCAACAACCTCTTCATGGCCATCGCCGAGCAGATGGGCGTACGCCTCGAAAACACCGCCCACTCCGTCAACATCAAGGAGCGGCTGGACTTCTCCTGTGCGCTCTTCGACGCGCACGGCAGTCTGATCGCCAACGCTCCGCACATCCCCGTGCATCTCGGTTCGATGGGCGAGTCCATCAAGGAGGTGCTGCGGCGCAACGAGGGGAGCATGCGCCCCGGCGACGTGTACGCGATCAATGATCCGTACCACGGAGGCACCCACCTGCCCGACGTCACCGTGGTGACGCCCGTGTTCGACGCGGACGGAGGGCCGTTGCGCTTCCTGGTGGCCTCGCGCGGACACCACGCCGAGATCGGCGGAATCACCCCCGGGTCCATGCCCGCCTTCAGCCGTACGGTGCACGAAGAGGGCGTTCTTTTCGACAACTGGCTTCTGGTGAGGGACGGCAGGCTGCGTGAGGACGAGACGCGCGAGCTGCTGGCCGCCGCCCCGTATCCGTCGCGCGACCCGGACACCAACCTGGCCGACCTGCGCGCCCAGATCGCCGCCAACGAGAAGGGCATCGCCGAACTGCGCCGCATGACAGGCCAGTTCGGGCTCGAGGTGGTCCAGGCGTACATGCGGCACGTACAGGACAACGCCGAGGAGTCCGTGCGGCGGATCGTCACCGGGCTGCGGGACGGGTCGTACCGCTACGAGACCGACAGCGGGGCCGTGATCCAGGTGGCACTGCGGGTGGACCGTGAGGCGCGCAGCGCGGTGCTGGACTTCACCGGAACGGCACCGCAGCAGCCCGGGAACCTCAACGCCCCCAAGTCGGTGGTCATGGCGGCCGTCCTGTACGTCTTCAGAACACTCGTCGCCGAGGAGATCCCTCTCAACAGCGGCTGCCTCGAACCGCTGGAGGTGCGGGTCCCCGAGGGTTCGATGCTCGCGCCCGCCTACCCGGCGGCGACCGTGGCGGGCAATGTCGAGACCTCGCAGGCGGTGACCGGCGCGCTGTACGCCGCGCTCGGCGTCCAGGCCGAGGGCTCGGGGACCATGAACAACGTCACCTTCGGCAACGACCGCGTGCAGTACTACGAAACCGTGGCGAGCGGCTCGGGGGCGGGCGACGGATTCGGCGGGGCCGACGCCGTGCAGACCCATATGACCAACTCGCGTCTCACCGACCCCGAGGTGCTGGAGTGGCGTTACCCGGTGCGCCTGGAGAGCTTCTCCGTGCGGGAAGGCAGCGGGGGAGCCGGCCGGTGGCGGGGCGGCTGCGGCGCGGAACGCAGGATCCGCTTCCTGGAGCCGATGACGGTGGCGCTGCTCTCCGGCCACCGCCGCGTCCCGCCCTACGGCATGGCGGGCGGCGGGCCGGGAGCGACCGGCAGCAACTTCGTCGAGCGCGCCGACGGCACCGTCACGCCGCTGGAGGGGTGTGACACGGCCGAAGCCGGGCCGGGGGACACGCTGGTGGTCCGTACCCCCGGCGGAGGCGGTTACGGCCGACCTGAGGACTGAGGACGCCTGAGAGCTTTCTTACGGGCTCTCAGCGCCGGCCGGCCGGGACGAAGCGGACGGGCGTGCCGGGCGCGGCCTGCGCCGCCGCGGCCAGGTCTTGTTCTTTGACGACGGCGATCACCGGGTAGCCGCCCGTGGTGGGGTGATCGGCCAGGAACACCACGGGGCGCCCGTCGGGCGGCACCTGCACCGCACCGAGCACCATGCCCTCACTCGGCAGTTCACCGGCCACGGCGCGCTCCAGGGGCGGACCGTCGGTGCGCAGGCCGATGCGGTTGCTCGCGGAGGAGACCCGGTAGACCGCCGTGGCCAGGGTGCGCAGCGCCCGTCCGGTGAACCAGTCCGTACGGGGCCCGGGGCCGGCCCGCAGTACCAGTTCCTCCGGAGGGCCCTGCCAGGGCACGGCATCGGCGTACACCGGTGGCCCCGATCCGTCTCCCAGCGGCAGCACCGCACCGTCGGCCAGCGGCGCGGGGCCGAGCCCCGACAGCAGATCGGTGGAACGGCTGCCCAGCACGGGCTCGGCGGCGACCCCGCCGGCGAACGCGAGATAGCTCCGTACGCCGTGCACCGCATGCCCGAGCTCCAGTACGGCTCCCGCCGCCACGCGCACCGGTGCGCCCCAGGCGGCGGGGCGCCCGTCCACGGTGACGGGGCACGGCGCACCCGTGACCGCCACGGTGACCGCGCAACGCAGCCGTACCGCGCAGCCGTTGAGGGTCGTCTCCAGGAGGGCCGCCTCCGGCGGATTGCCGGCCAACCGGTTCGCGAGAGCGCCCGCCGGCCGGTCCAGCGAGCCAGAGAGCGGCACTCCCAGATGGGCGTGGCCGGGCCGCCCCAGGTCCTGTACGGAGGTCAGCGCCCCGGCCCGTACGACCGCGAAAGCCCGGTCCGTCACAGCTCCTCCGGTACGAAGCGCACCCGGGTGCCCGGCGTGAGCAGCGCGGCGGGCGTCCGGGTGTGGTCCCACAGCACTGCCTCCGTCGAGCCGATGAGCTGCCAGCCACCGGGGGAGGCACGCGGATAGACCCCCGTGTACGCGCCGGCCAGCGCGACGGCGCCCGCGGGGACCGCCGTGCGCGGCGTGCCCCTGCGCGGTACGGCGTACCGCTCGTCGAGGCCGGTCAGATAGCCGAACCCGGGCGCGAACCCGCAGAACGCCACCCGGAACACGGTCGCCGCGTGAATCCGCCCCACCTCGCCTTCCGGTACGCCCCACAGCTCGGCCACCGCCGTGAGATCGGGGCCGTCGTAACGCACCGGGATCTCGATCGCGCCCCCGGCGCCCGGCGCGAGCGGCGGTACCTCCCAGCCGGCCAGCCGCTGCGCGAAGTCCCCCGGGAGTCGTCGAGGCCGTCGAGCAGCACTGTGCGCGCCGCCGCACGATCTCCCGCACGGTGGGGAGCGTGCCCTGCGCACGGCGGCGCAGCAGTTCGGCGTGGAGCGCCTCCGCCTCCTCGCCGCTGCCGAGTTCGACCAGCAGGGCACGCCCCCCGGCCGGCAGCGCCCTCATGGCACTCATGCGAAGGCCTCCACGCGGACGCCTGCGCCCTCCAGGCGCTCCCGTACGCGGCGGGCAAGGCCGACGGCGCCCGGGGTGTCCCCGTGCAGGCACAGCGAGCGGGCCCGCACGCCGACCGGCCTGCCGCAGTGCGAGGTGACGACACCGAACCGGGCCATGGAGACGGAGCGTTCGACGACCGTCACCTCGTCGGTGACGACGGCGCCCTCCTGCCCGCGCGGGACGAGTGTCCCTTCCGCCGTGTACGCGCGGTCCGCGAACGCCTCGGCGACGACCGGCAGACCGGCCTTCGAGGCGATGTCGAGGAACCGCGACCCCGGCAGTCCGAGAACCGGCCGCTGTCCGCCCGCGAGCAGTACACCGTCGACGACGGCGGTGGCCTGCTCCTCGTCGCGCACCACGCGGTTGTAGAGCGCGCCGTGCGGTTTGACGTACGAGACGCGCGAACCCGCCGCTCGCGCGAACACTTCCAGCGCGCCTATCTGATAGGCGACTTCGGCGGCGAGTTCGTCCGCGGGGACGTCCATGGAGCGCCGTCCGAAGCCTGCCAGATCGCGGTACGAGACCTGCGCGCCGATCCGTACTCCCCGCTCGGCCGCGAGGTCGCAGACGCGGCGCATGGTCGCCGCGTCACCGGCGTGGAAGCCGCAGGCGACGTTGGCACTGGTGACGACGGACAGCAGCTGTTCGTCGTCGGTCAGCCGCCAGCGCCCGAAACCCTCCCCGAGGTCGGCGTTGAGATCGATCGATGCCGAGGTCATGTACGGATCCGTCTCCTGGTCAGGCCACACGGAACTGCTCGTCGCGGGCGTCGGTGATGAACATCCGGCCCGGTGCGTGGGTGATCGCGAAGGGCGGCCGTGAGGCCGTCACGGCCGCCTGCAGCGTCACTCCGCAGGCCCAGAACACCGGAACGTCACCGGGCTGTGCTTCCACGGGGTCGCCGAAGTCCGGCCGCCCGAGGTCCATGATGCCGAGGCCGGCCGGATCGCCGCAGTGCACCGGGCTGCCGTGCACGTCGGGCAGCAGGGCGCTCTCCCGGACGGCCGTGGCGACCAGGCCGGGAGGGACGGGGCGCATCGACACCACCATCGGACCGTGCAGCCTCCCCGCGGGCCGGCACGGGCGGCTTGTCGTGTACATCGAGACGTTGCGTCCCTGCTCGATGTGACGCATCGGCACACCGGCTTCCGACAGGGCCGCCTCGAAGGTGAAGCTGCACCCGATGAGGAAGGACACCAGGTCGTCGCGCCAGTGACCGGTGACCTCGGCCGGTTCGCCGACGAGTTCACCGTCCCGCCAGACCCGGTACCCGGGCAGGTCGGTGCGCAGATCGGCGCCGGGTGCCAGCGGCGTGGTCCAGGACCCGGCGTCGGTGACGTCGAGCACGGGACAGGGCTTCGGGTTGCGCCGGCAGAAGAGCAGCACCTCGTACGCCCAGTCCGCGGGCACCGAGACGAGGTTGGCCTGCGCGTACCCGGGCACCCAGCCCGCGGTCGTCGCGCTGACCCCTGTGCGGAACAGGGCGCGTGCTTCCCGGGGGCTCCTGGCCGTCGCAGCGCCGTTCACCGGAGTTCCTTTCCGCGCGTCTCGGGAAGCCCGAACAGCGCCACTACGGCGAGTCCGTAACCGATGGCACCGAAGATGAGAGCGCCCCCGACTCCCCAGCTGCCCGCCAGGAAGCCGACGAGGGTCGGGAAGAACGCGCCCACGGCACGGCCCGTGTTGTACGTGAACCCCTGGCCGGTCCCGCGGACCGCCGTCGGATAGAGCTCACTGAGGAACGAGCCGAAGCCGCTGAAGATGGCCGACATGCAGAACCCCAGCGGGAAGCCCAGGACGAGCACCACGTTGTTCGCCCCGGACGGGATGTTGGTGTAGGCGAGGATGCAGGCGGCGGAGAGGAACGCGAAGAGCGCGATGTTCTTCTTGCGGCCCAGCCTGTCGGTGAGGTACCCGCCGGTGAGGTAACCGATGAACGCACCCGAGATCAGGAACGTCAGGTAACCGCCGGTGCCGACGACGGTGAGGCCCCGCTCCGTCTTGAGGTAGGTGGGCACCCAGGTGGCGAGGGTGTAGTAGCCGCCCTGGACGCCGGTGGACAGGAGCACACCGAAAAGCGTGGTGCGCAGCAGGTCCTTCCTGAAGATCGCCGTGAACGATCCCTTGTCGCTGCTCGCGAGACGCCGTTCGGCCGCTTCCGGCGCGTCGCTGACGTGGCGGCGTACGTAGACCACCAGGAGCGCGGGAAGCGCGCCGGTCCAGAACATCACGCGCCAGGCCGTGTCCGGGTCCAGGTACTGGAACACCAGCGTGTAGACGATGACCGCGAGCGCCCAGCCGATCGCCCAGGAACTCTGGACGACGCCGAGCGTACGGCCGCGGTGCCTGGCGGAGGAGTACTCGGCGACCAGGATCGCGCCGACCGCCCACTCGCCGCCGAAACCGAGGCCCTGGAGGGCACGGAAGACCAGCAGCGTCTCGTAGTTGGGGGCGAACCCGCACAGGACGGTGAACAGCGCGTAGGTGATCACGGTGATCATCAGCGCCTTCACCCGGCCTATGCGGTCGGCTGCGATGCCGGCGATGGCGCCGCCGATCGCGGAGACGACCAGGGTGACGGTCGTGAGCAGGCCGGTCTGCCCGGTGCTGAGACTGAAGTACGCGGAGATCGCGACCATGCTCAGGGGCAGCGTGAAGAAGTCGTAGGAGTCGAGGGCGTATCCGCCGAACGCTCCGCCGAACGCGCGGCGGCCGCGCGGCCCGAGGGCGCGCAGCCAGGCGAACGCTCCGTTGTCGTCAGGGAGTTCGTTCTGCTCCGGCTGTGCCTGGGTGGTACTCATCTGCACCTCGCAGGAGGGGAGGAGGGAGGAGTGCGCTGAGACCGTGCGGTGTCGTCAAGGTAGGGGATTGTTGAACGATCCGACAAGAGTCATGCCGACTCGTTCTTGCTTCTACGATGGACACCGCACGCCACCGGGAGCGGCCGGCACGCGAGAACCGAGGGGGAGGGCGCTGTGAGCACGACGGAGTCCGAGGCCGGAGGGCTGGCTGACGACCGCCCCCTGCTGGGCCGCACCAGCACGGCGGAGCGAGTCGCGGACATCCTCCGCACCCGTATCGCCGAGGGCTATTTCCCGCCGGGGGAGCGCCTTTCGGAGGACAGCATCGGCAAGGCGCTCGGCGTCTCGCGCAACACCCTGCGCGAGGCGTTCCGGCTGCTGACCCATGAGCGGCTGCTCGTCCACCAGCTCAACCGCGGCGTCTTCGTCCGGGTCCTCGCCGTCGAGGCGTCGAGGACATCTACCGCACCAGACGGCTGATCGAATGCGCCGTCGTCCGCGGCCTGGGCGCCCCTCCTTTCCCCCTCGACGACCTCGACAAGGCCGTCACCGACGGTGAGCGGGCGGCCCGCCGATGGGAGTGGAAGGGGGTGTCGACGGCCAACATCCACTTCCACCGCGAACTCGTCGCCCTCGCCGGCAGCCCGCGCACCGACGAGCTGATGCGCAGCGTCCTGGCCGAACTGCGCCTGGCCTTCCACGTCGTGGCGGATCCGCGCCGGCTGCACGAGCCCTATCTCGTACGGAACCGGCAGATTCTGGAATGCCTGCGGACGGGCGACAACGCGGCCGGTGAACGGCTGCTCGCCGACTATCTCGACGACTCGCGCACCCAGCTCGCCGAGGTGTACGCGCGCCACATCGAGGCCGGGGACTGGGGGGCCTGAGCGCCTGCCGGACCCCCTGCTCCGGCCCGCCCCGAGGGGTCGCTTCTGCGCCGTTTCGACCGGTGTCAGTGCGAGGACCTAATCTGGGCCACGTGACTTCGCCTGCATCGACGGAATTGGTTCCGCCCCAGCTCAGCGCGGGGCCGCGGCCCGCACAGGGCCCGGCCGCCGACGAGGGGCTCGCGCCGCGCTCCGCGCGCTCGCCTGCACGGCGCCGCTCCATGATCTCGACGTCCGCAAGGCGAACCTCGCAGGCGAGTACTCGGTCTACGCGATGGCGGAAGTCGCCCTCGCCGCGATCGATCTGGTCACCCTCAACATGGACTTCGACACGGGCGCCGACCATGAGCAGATAGTGGCCAGACTGCTCCCGCGCGTCGCCGCCCAGGCCCCGCATCGCCCATTCGCCGAGCACGAACGCGTCGCCCGCTGGGTCCTGGAGAACCTGATCAACGTGGGAAGCGTGGACCGCGGCTTCCGCGCGGTCTACGGAACGTTCGGCCCGGACGGCGCCTACGTGCGCAGGGACTACGACTTCAAGCTCCTCGAGGAGGTCCCCGGACACGGCGGCAGTGTCTACCTGCGGACCACCGACGAGGCGGTCAACGTCCTCGTCGGCGCCCTCGACACGGATGTCACCAGCGCGCAGATCGCCGCCGAGGTCAAGCTCGAAGTCCTGATCAGCCGGGGCCGGCTCGCCGACGCCCAGCTCGCCGCCGAGCAGGCCCGCTACCGGACCGTGCAGTACGCCGAGACGCTGCGCAGGACACTGGAGGCCACCCGGCGCAATGTGCGCGCCGTCGACTGGCTCAACTCCGTGCCCGACATGATCGCCGAGGCGCTCGACCACGTGGCCGACCGCTACCGGCACGAGAACGCGATTCTCACCAACATCCGCAAGGCGCGCGACGAGGCCGAGGGCCCGGAGAACAAGCGGCGCGCGGCCGAGCTCGTCGACATCGTCAAGGACTGCATCCGCAGGCACACGCAGCTGCAGTCCCGGCTGCTGGAAGCGGGACCGCTGTTCCGCGCCGAGCAGGACCGCCAGGCCTTCGCCACGCCCACGGCCCGGTCGGGACTCGATCTGTACGGCCAGTTGGTCGCCCCGCTGCTGCCGCTGCCGGTCGAGCAGGCGATCCGGGTCACCGACGCCTTCTTCGCGCGCGGCACCGGGCTGCGCACGCCCGTCGCCGTACGCGTCGGAGACCTGGTCGACATACTGCTGACGCCGCCGGTGGAGCGGGAGCACCTGGGCGCCGAGATGCCCGAGCCCGACCTGATCGCCACCCCCGACGACAGCCGGTTCAGCGAGGAGCAGCTGGCGAGCGCGATGGAGCTGCTCGACCTGCCGCACGACGCACCGCGCAGGCTGTCCGGGCTGCTGGCGGACGCCCGGCGCCGCGACCCCGAGCTCCCGTACCTCGTCGCGCTGCTCGCGGTCCATGCGGCGAGCCCGCCGGTCGGCACCGCGTACCGGCAGGGCGAGGAACGGCTGCTGTTCGCCGTGGACGACGTGCACCGAGCTCGACGACCCGGAGTTCGGCGGCGCCGACCTGATCGTGGGCATGGCCCTGCTGGACGCGGCCGGGATGACCGCGGACCGCAAGGAGACGGCATGAGCACGACGGCGCGGGGACCGCTCCGGACAAGGCCGGCGCCCCGGCTCCGCCGCCCCCCGTCCGTCCGGAGCCGGCCTCTTCCTCCGCCACCGGCCCGGCAGCAGCGGTCCACGCCACTGATCACGCGCCGCACCGGCAGGCGCCGCCCGGTGGCCGTGCCGTCGCTGCCGCGAGTCCGGGCACCCCGGACGCCGGGCGTGCCACCCCGTCCGTATCCGAAACCGAGAACTTCCGTACCGAGGAGCAGCAGTCGTGAGTGACCACCACGCAGAGCACGCCGACGCGTGGAGGGAGCGGCTCGTCGGTGACGCAGCCGGCGCGGCCACCGCCGCCGAGCCGGCCGAGACGTCCGCGACCGCTCCCTCACCTCCCCCGCCCGTCGCGAACGGCGCGGTCACGCCCGCCGACGCCGCCGACGCCGCCCGGCTCGTGTCCTTCGGGCTGCAGCCCAAGCTGCTGCCGCCCGCGACATCGAGTACGCCGACCTCCTCCGCCGCTACCGCGAGGAACCCGCCTTCGCCCGGCTGGCCGACGCCGTCGCGACCGGGCGCGGGCGCGTCGTCCTCGAAGTCTCCACGCGCGCCGGCATGGCGGTCTCCGCCGGAGAGGACTCCGTCTTCGCCGTACGCATGGGCGACTACGCCCGGCGTGCCTCCGCCGACTCCGCCGACCGGTTCCTGCACGGCCTCGCCCACCTGGCTGTCGCCGCGCTGGCGTTCCCCCGCCCCGAAGACCTCGCCGACGACAACTACATCGGCCGCATCACGGTCAACGGTGTCGACGCCTTCGTACGACAGGCCTGCCGCCGTCTCGAGGACCGCGCCGACGCCCAGGGCGAGAACACCGACCCGGCCACCGAGGCCCCCGGCCTCGAAGCGGCGTGGCGTATATACGCCCGTCGCAGCGCGACCGGCGCCACCAAGGACGCGCGGCGACTGGCCGGTTCCACCACCGGCATCGTCGGCAAGGCCGTCGCCTTCCTCACCGATTCCGGCTTCCTGCACCGCACGGGTGACGACGCCGGAGGGGCCTACCGCACCACCGCCCGCTACCAGCTGCAGGTCCGTGACATGGCGGGCAGCGCCGCCATGGCCGAGCTGCTGGAACTGGGCGTGGTGCCGGTGACCGACGGCAGCGCGACGCTCGTGCCGCCGCCGGACGCCGACGACCTCGAACTGACCGCCGAGGCCGGCCTGCCCTTCCACGCCTGACCCAGCCGGTTCCCGGCCGGTCTCCGGCCGGCCACCGCACACCTGCCGCTTCACGACTTACGACGAGAGTCCGCCGCCATGTACGAGTTGTCCCGGGTCCGCCTCTACTCCATCGGGCCCGCCGGTGCGCGCGACGCCGACACCGTGCTGACCTGCGCGGAGTCGGCAAGCCCGTCCCCCACCCCGCCCCCACCCAGGCGGAGTTCTTCGAAGAGGACCCCGTCGGCCCGCCGCGCAGACCCGCGCCCGCCGGCGTGCTCTTCCTGGAGAACGGCGGAGGCAAATCCGTCCTGCTCAAGCTGATCTTCTCGGTGATGCTGCCGGGCCACCGCAATACGCTCGGCGGCGCGAGTTCCGGTGTGCTGCGCAAGTTCCTGCTCGCCGACGACTGCGGGCACGTGGCACTGGAGTGGCAGCACACGCTCACCGGTGAGTGCGTGGTCGTCGGCAAGGTGAGCGAGTGGCGCGGGCGGCAGGTGTCCAACGACCCGCGGAAGTTCGCGGAGGCCTGGTACTCCTTCCGCCCCGGCCCCGGGCTCAGCCTCGACTCGCTGCCGGTCGCCGAGTCCACCGCCGTCCGCACGCCCGGCGAGGGCGCTTCGGGCGCGAAGGGCCGTCGCCGCACCATGAAGGGCTTCCGCGACGCGATCACCGAAGCGGGCAAGGTGTACCCGCACCTCGACGTCCACTGGGAAGAGATCCACGACCGCTGGAACGAGCACCTCGGGGACCTCCTCGGCCTCGACCCCGAGCTCTTCCGCTACCAGCGCGAGATGAACGCGGACGAGGGCGAGGCGGCCGGTCTCTTCGCGGTCAAGAAGGACTCCGACTTCACCGACCTGCTGCTGCGCGCCGTCACCGACACCAGGGACACCGACGGCCTCGCCGACCTCGTCCACGGCTTCGGCAACAAGCTGGGCCGCCGGGCCGAGCTCACCGCCGAGCGGGACTTCACGGCGGGCTCCGTCGACCTGCTCGGACGCATCGTCGAGGCGGCCGACCGCGCGTGCGCGCCCGCGACGTCCACGCGGGAGCCGAGCGAAGGACCCGTACGCTCGCCCGAAGGCTCTCCGCGCGCGCCGCCGAGGAGCGCGGCCGGACCGCCGAGCTCGCCCAGCAGGTCACCGCCGCCTCGCACGCCGTCACCGAGGCCGAGCAGGCCCGCAGCCGCAGCTCCCTCATCGCCAGCGAGCTGGCCTACCGGCACGCCTCGCTGGCTCTCACCGCTGCGGAGAAGGCGGGAGGCGCGCAGCGCCGCGTGATGGCCGACGCCCGTACGCTGCACGCCGCCTGGCAGGCCGCCGAGGCCGTACTGCGCCACCGCGCCGCCGCGGAACGCTCCGCGCACGTGGGCCGTCGCCATCCGCGAGGCCGAGCGGGACGCCGCCCCGGCGCTGGCGGCCCGCGCCACGGCCGCAGGCGAGCTCGTACGGGCCCTGCACGCGGCGGCCGAGGACGGTGAACGCGTGGCCGCCGAGGAAGAAGAGCGTTCGGCCGCCCTCCAGGAGGCGGGCGAGGCGGCGCACCGCGACGCCACCACGGCCGCCACCCAGGCGCAGCGCGCCCGCAGCGAGGCCGGGCACCTGCGCCAGCGCCTCACCGAGGTCGAACAGGAGACGGCCGAAGCGGTACGTGCCGGCTGGCTCGACGACACGGCCCCGGACGCCGACCCGGCCGCGGGCGGCGCTGGCCGCCACCGACGCGGAGAAGGCAGCGGTCGCCGCCTGGGACACGGCCCGTGAAGCCGCCCGGGCGACGGGGGAGCAGGCGAAGGAGGCCGCCGGCGCCGAGTCCCGCGCCGAACTGGCGGCGGCCCGCGCGGCGGACGCGCACAGGGCGCGGAGCACCGCGTACGAAGCGGAGCGCCGCGCGGCAGTCGCTGGCGGCGGAAGACCGCCTGGCGGAGCTGCTCAGCCTGCCGACGCCCCATTCGGCCGTCGCCGTACCGCAGCCCCGCCGAGGCACGGCCGGAACACCGCCGGACGCCACCGCCGCCGCCGAGGCGGCAGGTCCGTACGGCGCGGCCCCCGCAGCCGCCGACGGCACAGCGAGTCCGACGGACAGCGGCGCCGGTGCCCGCACGGACGCGTTCGGCCGGTTCACCACATCCGTGTCCGGATCCGCGCCGCTCCAGTCCGTCCACGCCCCCCGACGCGCCGCCGATGGCCCGCTCACGGTCGAGGAGCTGGACCGCAACGCCGAGGACCTCCTCGCTCTGCTCGACCAGAGCATCACCTCCGCCGAGCGGCAGCTCTTCGAACTGCGTACCGCCGCCGCCGACGACGCGCGCATCCTCGGGGCACTCGGCGACGGAGGGCTGCTGCCCCCAGGCCCCGACGTCCTGGCCACCGTCGAGTTCCTCGGCGAGCACGGCATCCCCGCCCTGCCGGGCTGGCGCTACCTCGCGCAGGCCGTCGACCCCGCCGACCACGCCGCCCGTGCTCGCCGCCCGGCCCGAGCTGGTCGACGGCGTCGTCATCACCGACCCCGAAGCGCACGTCAGGGCCCGCGAAGCCCTTGTCGGCGCCGCGCTGCTGCCCCGCTCGCCGTCGCCGTCGGCACCGCCGCCGCGCTCCTGGCGCCCGTACCCGCGCCCGGCGCCGCCCCGTCGGGCCGCGCCGACGTCTTCCTCGTACCGCCGAACCCGGCGATGCACGACGAACACGCGGCCGACGAGGAGCGCCAGGCGCTGCGGGCCCAGGGCGACCGCCCCGCGCGAGGAGATCCGCGGGCTCGCCGCCCGGCTGACCCGGTGCCGTACGCTCGCGGCCCGCCTCGGTTCCTGGCGCGCCGACTGCCCGCCCGGGATGCTCGCCGAGCTGGCGGAGGCGGCCAGGAGGGCGGGCGAAGCGGCCGAGACCGCCGAAGCGGCGCTCGCCGAGGCCCGTACGGTCCGCGCCGAGGCCGACGAGGCCGCGGACGACGCCGCGCGCGTCAGGGACGAACGGCAGGACGCCGCCCAGCGTGCCCGCCGCGTCGCCGACGCCCTCGCGGGCCTCGCGTACCGCCTGCGGGAGCGCGCCGGCTGGCTGGTCAAGGCGCGCGAGCTGACCGAGGAGGCCGCGGAGCTGGAGGCCAGGGCCGCGGTCTGCCTGGAGCGTGCCAAGGCGGCCGACGAGGACCGCCGCGCGCCCAGCGCGCCGCCGACGACGCACACAGGACCGCGCGCACGCTGCGCGCCGAGCGGGCCGAGATCGCCGGCGTTCCCGAGACGCTGCCGGAGCCGGACCAGGACGCACCGCGTATCGCGCTGCCCGCGCTGCGCGAGGCGTACCGTGCCGCGTCCCAGCTGTACGAGAAGGTCGGGGTCGGCGCCGATCTGCGCGCCGAGCAGGCCAGGGCGGAGAGCGAGGAGAGCGCCGCCCTCGCCGAGCTCAACCGGCTCTCCAACAAGGTCCGCACCAGGGCCGCCCTGATGCTGGAGGGCACGGACGGCGCCGACGGCCCGTCCCGCCAGGCCGCCGTCGCCCGCGCCGAATCCCTCGTGCAGATGCTGGAGTCGAGGGCGTCCGCCGCGAGCGAGCAGCTCGGCAGGCTCCGCGGCGAGGCCGAGCGCCTCGCCCCCCGAGGACGGCACGGCGCACACCGAACTGCCCGACGAGCTCGTGCCCGCCGACGCGGAGCACGCGCAGGCGCTCCTGCGCACTGCCACCTCCGAACTCGCCTCCCGCACCGACGCCCTGGACTCGGCCCGCGCGGCCACGCCGAGCTGCTGCGGGGCACACCGCGCGGCCGAGGACGCGGCGGGCGGTTTCGACGAGACGGCGGCTGCTGCTGCTCGACCTGCTCAGGGACTACCACCAGGAGGACGAGGCCGCCGAGGGGCCCGACCCCTACCCGGGCAGTCTGGAGGAGGCCCGGCAGTCCGCCGCCGAGTCCCGCCGTTCGCTGCGCGGCTGCTCGGCCGACCTGTCCGCCGCCGAGGCCTCGGTGCGCGAGGCGAGCGACGTACTCGTACGGCATGCCAACTCCACGCGGTACGAGCAGGTACGCACCCCCGCGCGCCAGCAGATCCGCGAGCTGCCGGCCGCCGCGCTGCCCGAGCACGCCGCCGCGTGGGCGGCGGCGTTCGCGCCCCGGCTGCGCGTACTGACCGACGAACTGGAGCAGCTGGAGCGCAACCGCGACAGCATCGTCGACCGGCTCCGGGGCCTCGTGGAGTCGGCCCTGGCGACGCTCCGCTCGGCCCAGCGCCTCTCCCAGCTGCCGGAAGGTCTCGGCGAGTGGTCCGGCCAGGAGTTCCTGCGGATCCGCTTCGAGGAGCCGGACCAGGTGACGCTCGTCGAGCGGCTCGGCGAGGTCATCGACGAGGCGACCAGCGCGGCCGTCAAGAAGAACTCGGACCTGCGCAGGGACGGAATGTCACTCCTGCTGCGGGGTGTTCAGGCCGCGCTCCAGCCGAAGGGCGTCTCGGTCGAGATCCTCAAGCCGGACGCCGTGCTGCGCGCCGAGCGGGTGCCGGTCGGGCAGATGGGCGACGTCTTCTCGGGCGGCCAGCTGCTGACGGCCGCCGATCGCGCTGTACTGCACGATGGCCGCGCTGCGCAGCAACGACCGGGGCCGCGACAAGCACCGGCACGCGGGGACGCTGTTCCTCGACAATCCCATCGGCCGCGCCAACGCCACCTACCTGCTGGAGCTCCAGCGGGCGGTGTCCGACGCCCTCGGCGTCCAGCTGCTCTACACGACCGGGCTGTTCGACACGACCGCGCTCGCCGAGTTCCCGCTGGTCATCCGGTTGCGCAACGACGCCGACCTCAGGGCGGGGCTGAAGTACATCAGCGTGGAGGAGCACTTGAGGCCGGGCCTGCCGCAGCAGGATCCGGACGGTGAGACGGTGCACGGCGAGATCACGGCGACGCGGATGTTCAAGCGCACGCCGGAGCGGGCCGAGTAGCGGCGACGTCTGCGAGGGGCGGGCGCGGCGCAGGCCCGGGACCCGGGCAGCTCCGGGCATGTCCGGGGCCCAGGTCTGTGGTCCGTTCAGGCCCGTCCAGGTCCGTCCAGGCCTCAGGCCTGGGAGAGCCGGCCCGTCCCTTGCCGGGCCCGCTCCTCCCGTTGCCGTGTCCGGGCGGACCTGCGGGCCGCCCGGCGGGCTTTCCGCCGCTCACGCCGCAGCCGGCGTGCCGTACTGCTCGGGACCGACACCACGCCGTGGCGCTGGTTCCACACCTGCCGGGTGACCCATACGTCCAGAACGCCCCAGGTGGCGACCACTGTGCTGCCCACGCTGCTCAGGACCATCGGAAAGGCCAGCCACGATCCCGCCAGCGTGCACAGGTAGGCCACCATCGCCTGGATCAGCGTCAGGGACGTGATGAGGACGGAGCGGACGGCGGCCGTACGGACCGGATCGGGCAGCCGCGGCCGTATCGCCGGCTCGTCCACCCACAACTGCCGCTGGACTCCAGCCGCCTCAGGCTCCGGGAAAGCCCCGGCGACCTCGAACGTCACGGGCGCCGCAGACGCCGTACGGCGCTCTTCCGTATCCATCGAACTTCCACTCCCCACCACCGAGCCTGGCGTGCACTCAACTCGGGCGCGCGACGCGCGCTTTCACGAGTGGCTGCCCGCCTTGCGCCCCTTTACGCCGTCCCCCGGACCGAATGTGGCATGTACTACGGCCTCATCCGGTCCGCTCCTCGTACAGCAGGACGAATGGCAGACCTCGAAGATTCCCATGGAACGTAGAATTCCAGCCATCTGCCCCAGCGGGGTGAGAGGCGTACGTGCACGTGTCCTTCGCCACAACGGCGCCTGCCGGCTCCCGGAATCGCATGAAAACTCGCGATCAACTCACCTTTGTGCGGCCGAAAATCGCCCGGACGTTCCTTCGAGTTGCACGAGTGTCAGTAGTAGGCTCACGCCGTTTATTGACGGAACACCACCCCTGCCCGACGGGGGACGAGCTGGGGGAGGCCATGCGCTTTCGCGGGAAGTCCATCCGCAGGAAGATCGTGGCGTTGCTGCTGGTGCCGCTCGTGTCCCTCACCTCGCTCTGGGGATTCGCCACCGTGATCACCGGTCGCGAGGCCGGCCACATACTGGATGTGGCCCACACCGTCGAGCAGGTGGGCCATCCCGTCGAGGACGCGGTCAAGGTGATCCGGCAGGAACGGCGCCAGACGTTGATCTATCTGGCGGACCCCCGGGCCTCCGACGCCCTCGCCGCCCTCCGCCGCGAGCGCGAGACCACCGACGAGGCCGTCGCGAAGATCAGGGACCGGGCACAGGACCCCGGAGTACGCGACGACATGCGGCCCTCGGCGTCCAAGCGCCTGACTTCCCTCCTCAAAGCCTTCGCGGACATCGAAACGCTGCGCCGCTCCGTCGAGAACAGCACCGTCACCAGACGCGAGGCCCTGGACCGTTACAACCGGCTCGTCGACCCCTGTTACTCCTTCCTCACCGCCCTCCACGTCCTCGAAGACGTGGAGCTGGACAAGCAGGGCCGTGCCCTGGTCGGCGTCGCCCGCGCGCACGAGATGCTCTCCCGCGAGGACGCCCTCATCGCGTCCGGCCTCGTCGCCGGCCGGTTCGACCCGCCCGAGCTGCGCGAGATCTCGGCCCTGGCCGCGAACCGCAAGCTGCTGTACGACGTCAATCTCGAACTCCTCCCCGCGACCGAGCGCGAGGCCTTCGCGGACTACTGGGACAGCCCGGCCACCGAGCCCCTCCGTGCCACCGAAGAACACCTCGTCACCGAGGGCGCCGCCAAGAGCCCGAGCGCCGTCACCGCGAAGAGCTGGAACGAGACCGCGACCGGCGTACTCGACCACCTCGCCCGCGAGGGCAAGGACGCGGGCGACCGTTACCAGGACCGTGTCGACCCGGTCGCTCTCGGTGTCTTGGTCAAAGCGGGCGCCGCCGGCGTGCTCGGTTTCGCCGCCCTGATCGTTTCGCTGGTCCTGTCCGTACGGATCGGCCGCAGCCTCGTCCGCGACCTCTCCCGTCTCCGCAGGGAGGCCCACGAGGTCTCCGGCGTACGACTGCCCAGCGTCATGCGCAGACTCGCCGCCGGCGAGGAGGTCGACGTGGAGACCGAGGTGCCGCGCCTGGAGTACGACAAGGACGAGATCGGCCAGGTCGGCCAGGCCCTCAACACCCTTCAGCGCGCGGCCGTCGAATCGGCCGTCAAGCAGGCCGACATGCGGCGCGGCGTTTCCGAGGTCTTCGTCAACCTGGCCCGCCGCAACCAGGTTCTGCTCCACCGCCAGCTCACGCTCCTCGACACCATGGAACGCCGCACCGAGGACACCGACGAGCTCGCCGACCTCTTCCGCCTCGACCACCTCACCACCCGCATGCGCCGCCACGCGGAGGGCCTGGTCATCCTCTCGGGCGCAGCTCCGTCCCGCCAGTGGCGCAAGCCCGTCCAGCTCATGGACGTCGTACGGGCCGCCGTCGCCGAGGTCGAGGACTACGAGCGCATCGAGGTACGCAGACTGGCGCGTATCGGGGTCGGCGGTCCGGCGGTCGCCGACCTCACCCACCTGATCGCCGAACTCCTGGAGAACGCCACGGTGTTCTCGCCCCCGCACACCGCGGTGCAGGTGCACGGCGAGCGGGTCGCCAACGGCTTCACCCTCGAAATCCACGACCGTGGCCTCGGCATGACGCCCGAAGCCCTCCTCGACGCCAATCTGCGGCTCGCCGAGACCCCCGAGTTCGAGCTGTCGGACACCGACCGGCTCGGCCTCTTCGTGGTCAGCCGGCTCGCCCAGCGCCAGAACGTCCGGGTCTCGCTCCAGCAGTCGCCGTACGGCGGAACCACCGCGGTCGTCTTCGTTCCGGCAGCCCTGCTCACGGACGCGCCCGAGACGAACGGCACCGGCTTCCGGCTCGACCGCAAGCACTCCGCCGGGGAGGAGGGGACCGGAGCCGTGGCGGGGGGCAGCGGACGCCGCAAGTCCCTGACGACGCTCTCGCGGCTGGCCGCCGAGCTCGCCGCTCAGGCGATACTGGACGGCCCGGTCGAACTCGAGCCGCCTCTGGGGGCACTGGGCCTCGAAGAGGCGTCGTTCGACGGCGTCACCGACATCGAGGACACGGAGAGCGAGCGCGGTGGTCTGTTCCGCCCCCGGGAAGGCTCCGGGGAACGCTTCCGCGGTCGTTCCGGGGAACGCTTCCGCGACCGTTCCCGGGAAGCCGCCGGTGAACAGCACCAGCAGGCCTCCGACTACGTTCCCGGGAACGGCGAAAGCGCGCGCCCCGGAGCCCCCGTTCCGCTGCCCCGCCGTAAGGCCCCGACCTCGTCGCGATCACGGCCGCCGTGTCGGCGGTCGCGACCAGACCCCCGCCACCCCCACCACACCGCCCGCACGGGAGCCGTCCTCGGAGGGCAGGGATCCGGGCCCCCCGCCGGGCGGACTGCCCGCCGCGTCCGTCAGGCCAACCTCGCCCCGCAACTGCGCGAGGCCGCCGCCGACCGCACCGAACCCGCGAACGACGCACCGGTCACCGAGCAGGAGGCCGAGCGCGAAGCGGAGGAAGTGCGCAGCCGGATGGCTTCGCTCCAGCGCGGCTGGCAGCGCGGCCGTCGGCAGAACGCCGAGGACGAGCCGGGCCCGGGCGAGACAGCACCAGGAACGACACCAGAGAGGGACGGTCGATGACCGCACCGAACGCCACAGCACACAACACCGCGGGCCGGGGCTCCGGGGAGCTCAACTGGCTCCTCGACGAACTCGTCGACCGCGTCGGCAGCATCCGCAAGGCCCTGGTGCTCTCCAGCGACGGGCTCCCCACCGGTGCCTCCAAGGAGCTGACACGCGAGGACGGCGAACACCTCGCCGCCGTCGCCTCCGGCTTCCACAGCCTCGCCAAGGGCGTCGGCCGCCACTTCGACGCGGGCCGTGTCCGGCAGACCGTGGTGGAGCTGGACGACGCCTTCCTCTTCGTCACCGCTGCGGGCGACGGCAGCTGCCTCGCCGTCCTGTCGGACTCCGACTCCGACGTCGGCCAGGTCGCGTACGAGATGACGCTGATGGTCAAGCGGGTCGGCGCCCACCTGACGACCGCGCCCCGCTCCGGTCTGCCCGCCGGAGGGTGAGTGGGCTGACATGAGCGAAGCAGGCCAGCAGGGATCGCCGCACTGGTTCGACGACGAAGCGGGCCCGGTGGTGCGCCCGTACGCGATGACGCGTGGCCGTACGAGCAGTGCGAGCCGGCACCGGCTCGACCTGATCGCGCTCGTCGTCACCGAGCCCGCGGCCGACGATCCCGGGCGCGACCAGACGCTCGCTCCCGAGCACGTCGAGATCGTCGAACTCTGCAGTGAGACGCCGCAGTCGATCGCCGAGCTCGCCGCGGGCCTCGACCTCCCCGTGGGGGTGGTCAGAGTCCTCGTCGGCGATCTCGTCGAGGACGAGCTGGTACATGTGACCCGACCCGTACCGCCGGCGGAGCTGCCGGACGAGAGCATCCTTCGCGAGGTAATCAATGGTCTTCGGGCGCTCTAGCCGCAAGAAGCGACCGGTGGAACCGGTGACGCTCAAAATCCTCGTCGCGGGTGGCTTCGGGGTGGGCAAGACCACCCTGGTGGGCGCGGTCAGCGAGATCAGGCCGCTGCGCACCGAGGAGGCGCTCACCGAAGCGGGCCGACCCGTCGACGACACCGCCGGCGTCGAGAGCAAGAAAACCACCACTGTGGCCATGGACTTCGGCCGGATCACGCTCCGCGAAGACCTGGTGCTCTACCTCTTCGGTACGCCCGGCCAGGACCGTTTCTGGTTCCTCTGGGACGAGCTGGCGCAGGGGGCGCTCGGCGCGGTCGTGCTCGCCGACACCCGCCGGCTGGAGGACTGTTTCGCCGGCATCGACTACTTCGAGCGCCGGGGCATCCCCTTCGCCGTTGCCGTCAACTGCTTCGACGGCGCCGCCCGTTATCCGGCGGAGACGGTGCGTACGGCACTCGATCTCGACGAGGGCGTGCCCCTGCTGCTGTGCGACGCGCGGGACCGGGAGACCGTCAAGGAGGTGCTCATCGCGGTGGTCGAGCACGCGCTGGCCCGCTCCGCCGACCGGCGGCAGACCGCAACGACCTGAGCCTTCCCGGGAACGGGCTCCGAGCGGTCCGCGGAACGAACCGAAGCGTCGGCCCGTAGTGCCACGCGGCCCCCCGAGCGGCCCGTCCCCCCCCACCGACAGGGGTACGGGCCGCGGTCACGGGGTCCGGGGCCGGCTCTGTCAGCCCTGGCCGCCCTCCTCGTCCCAGCCGAAGCTCCGCTCCACGGCTTTGCGCCAGTTGTGGTACTCCCGGTCGCGCTCCTGGGCCTCCATGCGCGGCGACCATTCGACGTCGCGCCGCCAGTGCGACTTCAGCTCGTCCAGGTCCGACCAGACGCCGGTCGCCAGCCCGGCGGCGTACGCCGCGCCCAGGCACGTCGTCTCGGAGACCTTCGGCCGGATGACGGGAACACCCAGAACATCGGCCTGGTGCTGCATCAGCAGACGGTTCCCGGTCATGCCACCGTCCACCTTGAGCGTCGTGATCGCCACGCCCGAGTCCTGGTACATCGCGTCGACGACCTCCCTGGTCTGCCAGCTGGTGGCCTCCAGGACCGCCCGCGCCAGATGCGCCCTGGTGACGTACCGGGTGAGACCGGTGATCACACCGCGTGCGTCGGAGCGCCAGTAGGGCGCGTACAGCCCCGAGAAGGCCGGCACGATGTACGCCCCGCCGTTGTCGTCGACGCTTCCCGCGAGCGTCTCTATCTCGTCCGCGGAACGGATGATCCCCAGCTGGTCCCGGAACCACTGGACCAGCGCCCCGGTGATCGCGATCGATCCCTCCAGGCAGTAGACCGGAGCCTCGCCGCCGATCTTGTAGCCCATGGTGGTGAGCAGACCGTTCTTCGAGGGAACCGGCCGGCCGCCGGTGTTGAGAAGCAGGAAGCTTCCTGTCCCGTACGTGTTCTTCGCTGTTCCCACGTCGTAACAGGCCTGCCCGAAGACAGCGGCCTGCTGGTCACCGAGCGCGGAGGCGACCGGCACACCCGCGAGCTGCCCCACGGCCGTCCCGTACACCTCGGCCGACGACCTGATCTCCGGCAGCACGGCCTCGGGAACGTTCATCGCGGAGAGGATCGCCGGGTCCCACTGGAGCGTTCGCAGGTTCATCAGCATGGTGCGCCCGGCGTTCGTCACGTCCGTGACGTGCACGCCGCCGTCCGTGCCGCCGGTGAGGTTCCAGATCAGCCACGAGTCGATGGTCCCGAAGGCGATGTCGCCCCGCTCGGCGCGGGTGCGCAGCCCGGGAACGTTGTCGAGGAGCCAGGCCGCCTTGGGCCCGGAGAAGTAGCTGGCGAGCGGCAGCCCGGTCGCTTCCCTGAAGCGGTCCTGGCCGTCCGTGCCGCCCAGTTCGTGGCAGAGGGCGGCGGTACGCGTGTCCTGCCAGACGATCGCGTTGTGCACCGGCTTGCCCGTTGCCCGGTCCCACAGCACCGTCGTCTCGCGCTGGTTGGTGATGCCGAGCGCGCTGAGCTGTCCGGCGCGCAGGCCGGCCTTGGCGAGCGCGCCCGCCACCACGGCCTGCACCTTGGACCAGATCTCGGTCGCGTCGTGTTCCACCCACCCCGGCCTGGGGAAGATCTGGCGGTGCTCACGCTGATCGACGGCGACGATCGCACCACTGTGATCGAAGATGATGCAGCGGCTGGAGGTGGTGCCCTGGTCGATTGCGGCGACGTACTTCTCGGCGTGCCCGGTTTGTTCCGTCATGACGTCCCCTTCGTCCGAACTCGGCTGAAAGCTCTCAGTGCTCAGAAGGCTGCGTTGCAGACAAGGCCCGACAGCGCCCCGCCGATCAGCGGCCCCGCCACCGGCACCCAGGCGTACCCCCAGTCGGACGTGCCCTTGTTCGGGATCGGCAGCACGGCGTGGACGATGCGCGGCCCGAGGTCGCGGGCCGGATTGATGGCGTACCCCGTGGGGCCGCCGAGGGAGAGACCGATGCCGACGACCAGGAGCGCCACGATCAGCACCTGGGTGCCGGACTCCCCGAGCCCCTTGGTCATCCCGAACGCCAGGACGGGCAGCACCAGGCCGACCGTCGCGATGATCTCGGTGAGGAGGTTGGCGACAGGGTGGCGCACCTCCGGAATGGTGGAGAAGACGCCCAGCGTCGGCAGTGCCGTCTCTTTGTCCTTGTTGGCGGCGAACTGGGCGTAGTAGGCCAGGTAGGCGAGTACGGCCCCGAGCATCGCACCGGCCATCTGCCCGAGCACGTAGACCCAGACCTTCCCCCACTCGCCGGTGTCGACGGCGATGCCCACGGTCACAGCGGGGTTGAGGTGCCCGCCGGACAACGGGGCGGCGGTGTACGCCCCGGCCAGCACGGCCATGCCCCACCCGAAGGAGATGACGATCCACCCCGAGGCCTTCGCCTTGGAGTGGTGGAGAGTGACTGCGGCGCACACACCGGCGCCGAAAAGGATCAGGATGGCGGTGCCGATGACCTCGCCGGCAAAGATGTCCCCGTTGCTCATGGCGGCTCCTAGGCCCTCGCCCGGGGCCGGGCCCCGGGCCTGAAGTGCAGGGTGCGTTTCCCATGGCTGGTGAGCCGGAGACAGGGCTTGCCGTACCCTGTCCGGCGTCCGTGACGAGCATGCCGAGCCGGTGGAATCGCCCGTGGGGGAGGCCCCTGAACCGCAACAGGGGCCCGGGAACAGACGCGTTCTCCGCGTTCCCGGGAGCCGTCGTACGGCGACGCCGACTGACAACGGGAAGTGTTCACCGGCGGTGATGGAGCGTCAAGGTGATGGACGGGAACGGCTTCCGGGAACGCCACGCCCGTAACCGGCCGTCAGGGCGGGCCCCGGCGTCAGCGGTTCTCCGCGAGCCACTTGGCGGCGGTCTCCGCGAGCTCCCGGTCGCGGCCCGCCAGCATCGTCCGGATCATCTGTACGTCGCCCCGCAGCGACCAGACGGGGTGCCCGAAGGTGGCCGGATTGTTCTTCTCGATCAGGAAATGTGCGGGCCAGGCGGCGCCGTACCCGATGAGCGGCAGCGCGGCGGCATACCGTTTCCGGCCGCGCGCCAGGCCGTACGCGCTGACCGCGAGGCCGGTGAGGGTGCCGGTGAGATGGACCCACCGGGTCGCGGCCCTGGAGTGCATCGCGACGTAGTAGGGCCAGAACTCCTCGTACGAATCAAAAGTCCGCTGCTCCATACGCGCACGGTAGTGGCCCGGCGGAGAACCGGATACGGCTGTACCGCGTCCGAAAGAAGAGAACAGGGCGGACGGCCGGGACCCACGGGGGTGGATCCGGTCGCCCGCTCCTGTCAGGAGGCCGCGCGTCAGTGCCCGGCGACCGACCGCCGGGTGACCGGGAAGTCGAAGTAGGTGTCCGGGAACGGCTCCGGCTTGTACGTGAAGTGCCACCACTCCTCGGCGAGATTCACGAAACCGAGCTCGCCGAGCAATCCCTTCAGCAACTGGCGGTTGGCACGCTGCGCGCCCTGGATGCGAGGGTCCTCGGTGTGGGACAGCGTGTCGAAGCAGTCAAAACCAGTCCCCATGTCGACCGAGTTGTCCGGGAACCGCTCATCCTCGGGCGCGTAGCAGGGGACGAGTTCTTCACCGGGGACGTACGGCCTGGTGGCCTTCGCGGGGAGCCTCACGATCGTCACGTCGACGGTGCTGCCCCGGCTGTGCCCGGACTTCTCCGCGATGTAACCGTCCGCGAACAGCCGCGACTTGTCGACATGGGGATAGAACTCCTCCTTCATGGCCTCGTCGTCAAGGTCCTTCGCCCATCGCACGAAGTGGTCGACGGCCCGCTGCGGCCGGTAGCAGTCGTACACCTTGAGGGAGTAGCCGCGGCCCAGCAGCTTCGTCTGCGCCTCGTGCAGGGCTTTCGCGGCGGGCCTGGTGAGGATGCAGACCGGCTGGCGGTAACCGTCCACCGGCACGCCCACGAAATTGTGCGCGGTGGTGTAGCGCATCTCCTGGATGATCGTCGGGTCCACGGACCGCAGGGACACGAACTCCCCGGGGGCCTTCGGTTCGGGCTCGGCCTGCGCCGTGGACGGGGCGGCTGTGGCCGCGAGCAGAGCGACGGCGGCAGCGGCCAGGGTGCGCAGCGCGGAAGCAAGTCGTGTCATGGGCCCTCCGTCTACCAGCTCGACGCCCCGGGAGGGAAGGGCGACCCGGTACAGTCCGCCCGTGTCCGCACCCACGAAGAAGCCCGTCAGGCACTCCCACTGCTCCAGCTGCGGAGCGCCGTACCGGCCGGCCGGTACGGCGCTCCGCACCTGCGCCGTCTGCGGCGACACGGCCTATCGCAACCCTCTGCCCGTCGCCGTCGCCCTGCTGCCCGTACGCGACACACAGGGCGGCGGACTCGTCGTCATCACCCGTGCCATCGAGCCACGGCTAGGCGGGACCGCACTGCCCGGCGGTTTCATCGACCACGCGGAGGACTGGCAGCAGGCCGTCGTACGCGAGCTGGGCGAGGAGACGGGCATCGAGGCCGCGGCGGAGCAGGTACGTCTCGCCGACGCGCTGAGCTCCGCGGCCGGCCACCTTCTCCTCTTCGGACTGCTCCCCGAACGCGACGCCGCCGGCCTGCCGCCGTCCGCACCCACTGACGAGACGACCGGCTGGCACCTCCTGCGCGAGCCCGCCGAGCTGGCCTTCCCCCTGCACACCGAAGCGGTGCACCGATGGTTCGCGGGAAGCTACCGCCACGCGAAATGAACGTTCCCGGGTACGCCGCCTCAACAGCCCCGCACCCGCACGGGAAGCCCCACCTCTCCGCCGCCTTCCCGCTCCACCAGTACCCGGCCGCTGTCCACCCGCGTCGTGAACCGCTCGACCTCCGCCCGCTCCCAGCCGTCACCCGTGTCCCTCACGAGCAGCCCTCCTCCGGTACGCCCGGCAGCCGGTGCCCACACCTCAAGCACCGGCCCGCCGTCGTCACCCCGCACGGGAATCACGGCGCCGGCCCGCGCCAGCACAGGGACACGCGACAGGGGTGCCTCAAGCAGCACCTGACCCTGCCCTTCGTACGCCTCACCGGTCGCCGTGTCGTACCACCGTCCGCGCGGCAGCCGCACCGCTCTGCGGTCCGCACCGTGCTCCAGTACGGGAGCGACCAGCAGACAGTCCCCGAGAAGAAAAGCGTCCTCACAGTCCCGCAGCGCCCGGTCCTCGGGTGTACCCCACCACACGGGACGCACATAAGGCGCACCGGTGAGGTGGGCCAGATGGGACAGCGTCACGAAATACGGCAGCAGCCGCTCCCTTTCGGCGAACACGGCCTTTGCGTGTTCGAGCACCTGCGGACCGAACTCCCAGGGCTCCCCGCCGCCCGCGGCGGCCGCCGCATGTGTACGGAACAGCGGAAGGTGGGCGCTCAGCTGCAACCGGCGCAGATACAGCTCGGGGGAGGGCGTGCCGTCGAACCCGCCGGCATCGGAGCCCGAGTACGGCACGCCGCACAACCCGAGACCGAGTGCAAGGGAGAGCGAGGCGCGCAGTCCCGGCCAGCCCGTCGCCGTACCCCCGGAACAGATGCCGCCGTACCTCTGTACGCCTGTCCACCCGGAGCGCGAGAAGAGAAACGGCCGTTCCCCGGAACGCGCTTTCCGCAGCCCTTCGTAACCGGCGCGCGCCATCCCCAGCCCATAGACATTGCGTGCCTCCCGATGATCGCCGCCGCGGCCCTCCAGGCTGTGCCGTGCGGAGCGCGGCAACGACGGATCACCGAAGGGAGAGAGGGCCACCGGTTCGTTCGTCTCGTGCCCCACTCCACAGAAGTCCCGGGCGGACGGCTCTTCGTACAGTGACGCCCACCAGGCACGCACGCGCGGATCGGTGAAATCCGGGTAGACACGCTCCCCCGGACCTGCCGCCCCGCGCACCTCGTCCCCCCGCGCGTCCCGTACGACGCCCCCCACGGCCTTTCCGCTGTCGTACATCGCGCGGCCGGGCTCGGCCCTGACGGCGGGACCGACCACCGAGACCAGCCGCACCCCCGACGCCCTGAGGTCCGCGGCGAGCCGGGGAAGACCAGGAAAACGCCCGCGGTCGACAGTGAAGGCCTGACGCCGGTCGCAGTGGTCCAGGTCCAGCCCCGGCCCCAGGTGCAGTACGGACAGCGGAAGCCCCCGCTCCTGATAACCGGCGACGGTCCGCCGAACCTCCCCTTCACCGCCCGGACCCCACTGCGCGCGCTGCGGACCGAGCGCCCACGACGGCGGAAGCGCGGGAGCACCCGTGAGCGCGGTCCAGCCCTGCAGCACCGCGCCGCCGGAGTGCCGGCCACGACCCAGCAGCGCAGCGGCCCGCCGTCCATGCGCAGTTCACTCCGTCCCGGGCCGGTCATGGCCCGACCCCGCCCCCTCCTCGCCCTCCCGCAACGTCACCCGGCCCTCCCACGTGTTGTCGTGGAAGACGAGATGCGTTCCCGTCGACGGAGACGACCAGCTGCACCGGCATGGTGACGGAGAGCGGCTCGTCGCCCGGGGCGCGGCTCCCGCCCGGACCGGCGTTCCACAGGTGGTACGGGCCACCCCGCAGCCGGAGCCCCGAAGACCGCCCGCCAAGACCGAAGAACCGCGCGTCCGCCGGCACCTCGCTGCGCTGCAACCAGCGCGCGGGCCCGCCGCCGGCCGGCTCCCACCAGCGAGGCGGCAGCTCCCGGCGGAGCACCACGCCGCCCGGCGTACGGACCTCCACAGCACCGTGCCGCGAAACGGCGACCGTGAGTCGCTCCGACACCACCTGCCAGCCGCCGTCCTTGTCGGGCTCCAGCTCCGCCCTGGGATCCGGCTCCGGGCACGCACCCGCGAGCGCGTACGAGGGCTCCGGACCCGCACCGTCCCAGCCCCAGAACACCGCGCCGCCCACCGCGACCATCACCCGCAGCTCCGAGCGGGCGAAAAGGCCCACGCCGCCGCCCCGCTGCGGCTCCGCGCCGGTCACCGCACCGGGCACCCGGGCCCGCTCGGCTCCCCCGCGGCTCCAGTCCCCCAGGCATCCGTACTACGCCGCCGCCACGCGGAGCGCCGCGACGCGCGGCCCCTGCACCGTGCCGACCAGTTTTACCGAGCGCACCAGGTCACGACCGTCCATGCGGCTCACCCTGCCATCCGGACGCACGCGCACGGGGGGCGTTCAACTGCCGTTCACCCGTGGTGCGCGCACATGACCGGACGCCCGGCTGTGGGCGGTCCGCTCTGGTGCGCAAGACGATCACGTGGCATCGTCCCTTTCAGCCGCCTCGTGCGCACACCCTTCGCACGTGCGCGCGACACACGCACACCACGCGTACAGCCCGGGAGCCGCCCCATGTCCTCAGCAGCGAACACCGCGCCCCTCTGGCAGCCGGACACGGACCGCATCGCCGCCGCAGCCGTCACCCGCTTCCAGAACTGGGCGGCCGAGCGGTACGGAGCACCGGCCGACGGCGGATACGCGGCGCTGCACCGCTGGTCCGTCGACGAGCTCGACACCTTCTGGAAGGCCGTCGCCGACTGGTTCGACGTGCGCTTCTCCACGCCGTACGAAACGGTCCTCGCCGACCGTTCCATGCCGGGCGCCCAGTGGTTCCCGGGAGCCACCCTCAACTACGCGGAACACGCCCTGCGCACGGCCGAGGACCCCTCCCGCGCGGACGACCCCGCCCTCCTCCATGTCGACGAGACCCACGAACCCATCCCGGTGAGCTGGTCCGAGCTGCGCCGCCAGGTGGGCTCCCTCGCTGCCGAACTGCGCGCCCTGGGCGTACGCCCCGGAGACCGCGTCAGCGGATACCTCCCCAACATCCCCCAGGCCACCGTCGCCCTGCTCGCCACCGCCGCCGTCGGCGGAGTCTGGACCTCCTGCGCCCCCGACTTCGGCGCCCGCAGCGTCCTCGACCGCTTCCAGCAGGTCGAGCCCGTCGTCCTGTTCGCCGTCGACGGCTACCGCTACGGCGGCAAGGAGCACGACCGTACGGACACCGTCGCCGAGCTCCGCCGCGAACTCCCCACCCTGCGCGCCGTGATCCACATCCCCCTCCTCGGCACCGAGGCCCCCGAAGGCGCCACAGACTGGTCCGCGCTCACTTCATCGGACACGGAACCGGTCTTCGAGCAGGTGCCCTTCGAACACCCCCTGTGGGTCCTGTACTCCTCGGGAACCACGGGCCTGCCCAAGGCCATCGTGCAGTCCCAGGGCGGCATCCTCCTGGAGCACTTCAAACAGATCGGCCTGCACTGCGACCTCGGTCCCGAGGACCGCTTCTTCTGGTACACCTCCACCGGCTGGATGATGTGGAACTTCCTCGTCTCCGGCCTCCTCACGGGCACCACGGTCGTCCTGTACGACGGCAGCCCCGGCTATCCCGGGACCGGCGCCCAGTGGCGCATCGCGGAGCGCACCGGAGCCACCCTCTTCGGAACCTCGGCGGCGTACGTCATGGCCTGCGCCAAGGCAGAGGTCCACCCCGCACGCGACTACGACCTCTCCCGCATCAAGTGCGTGGCCACCACCGGATCCCCGCTCCCGCCCGACGGTTTCCGCTGGCTCCACGACGAAGTAGCGTCCGACCTCTGGATCGCATCGGTCAGCGGCGGCACGGACGTCTGCAGCTGCTTCGCCGGCGCGGTCCCCACCCTCCCCGTCCACATCGGAGAGCTCCAGGCAGCCTGCCTCGGCACCGACCTCCAGGCCTGGGACCCCCAGGGCAAGCCGCTCATCAACGAGGTCGGCGAACTGGTCGTCACCAACCCCATGCCATCCATGCCGATCCACTTCTGGAACGATCCCGACGGCAGCCGCTACCACGGCAGTTACTTCGACACCTACCCCGGCGTGTGGCGGCACGGCGACTGGATCACCATCACCGACCACGGCTCGGTGGTCATCCACGGCCGCTCCGACTCCACCCTCAACCGTCAGGGCGTCCGCATGGGCTCGGCCGACATCTACGAGGTGGTCGAGCGCCTTCCCGAGATCAGGGAATCCCTCGTCATCGGCCTCGAAGAGCCCGACGGCGGCTACTGGATGCCGCTCTTCGTCCACCTCGCCGAGGGCGCCGCCCTCGACGACGCCCTGCGCACCCGCATCAAGCAGGCCATCCGCACCGAGCTCTCCCCGCGCCACGTCCCGGACGAGATCATCGAGGTCCCCGGCGTCCCGCACACCCTCACCGGCAAGCGCATCGAGGTGCCCGTCAAACGTCTCCTCCAGGGAACGGCCCTCGCCAAGGCCGTCAATCCGGGCTCGGTCGACAACCTCGACCTCCTCCGTTTCTACGAAACCCTCGCCCGCACCCGTCACTGAAGGCCTCGCCCGCCCCACATCGGACCGTCGGCGGCCACCTCACGGAGCGTACGTTGTCAGTGCCGCCGGTTACGGTGAGTGAGCAATGATCGACTGCGCTCAGGGGGAATCATGGCGCACACCAAGTCCACGAAGCACCACAAGAGCAAGGCCATGCGGCGCACACTCCGCCGCGAAGCGCCCAGCACGGTGGGCCTGTTGGCCGACGAGCAGGACTTCGCGGCCATGACGGGCTACGAGACCTTCGTCTTCGACGACCACACGGCCTACCTCAAGGAGGTCGAAGGCCTGCTGCGGGCCCTCGCGGCGCAAGGAGTGCACACCACCGTCGCGCTCTTCGACCCCGAAGACTTCCTGGAGTTCTGCCGGGCGACCGGAATCGACCCCGACACGGCGCAGAGCCGCACCCGCTTCACCGCGGAAGTCGCGGTCTGCGGCGCCTCCCTCCCGTACACCGGCCAGCCCATCGACAGCCTCGTGCACCTGCTCGTCAACGAAGCTGTCCGGCAGACCACTTGGGAGTACGCGACCCTGCTCCTGGCCCGACTGGGCAACTGCGCCGAGTGCGGCGAGGACATCGGGCGCGAGGCCCTCGACCGGGCCTCACGCCTCGTCACCCGCCTGCTCGAACAGGCGGGTCCCGGCAGCCATCACCTCGTCTGCAGCGTCCCGGCCGAAGAGGAACAACTCCTCGCCGTGCTCCACGCGGAGCGCACCGCGAACGAGCCGGTCCACCTGGCCGGGACCGGAGGCGCGGAGTTCGTGACGGTCCTGGCAGCGGGCATCGCCGTGGAAAGCCCCGGAGGAGTGGTACTGAGGACCACCGAGCCCGGGGCACCCGACCGGCTCCACGGCTGGCGGCTCCAGCAGGGCCGGCTGGTCGCACTCACGGCGGGGGAGGTCTTCAGCGCCTACTGCACGGACGCGGAGACCGGCGACCCCGTATCCCCCGAGCCCGGCGTCGAGTACTGCCCGGGCTTCGACATCGAAGAGCCCGACATCCACCACTGATACGCCCCGAGGGCTCCCGGCCATTTCGGCCGGGAGCCCTCGGATCCACACAAGAACCGTCCGGTCACTCGCCGGACAGCACCGCCTGCGCGGCCGCCCGCGCCTCGTCGGCGGTGTCCGTCGCGCACGCGCAGCAGCAGCAGCACGCTCGCACTGGGCGAGCGTGTGCTTCGCCAGCGTCGCGCGGACATAGGGGATGGCCTTCGCGCCCATAGACAAGGAGGTAACGCCCAGACCGGTCAGCACACAGGCGAGCAGCGGATCGGCCGCAGCCTCACCACACACGCCACAGCTCTTGCCCTCGGCCTTCGCGGCGTCGGCCGAGGCCGCCACCAGGTCGAGCAGCGCCGGCTGCCACGGGTCCTGGAGCCGAGACACCGCACCGACCTGCCGGTCAGCGGCGAAGGTGTACTGCGCCAGGTCGTTCGTTCCCAGTGAAAGGAATTCGACCTCCTGGAGAATCGAGCGCGCCCGCAGCGCGGCGGACGGAATCTCGACCATCGCGCCGAACTTCGCCCGCAGCCCGGCCGCACGGCACGCGTCCGCGAACGCCTTGGCGTCCGTACGGTCCGCGACCATCGGTGCCATGACCTCCAGGTACACCGGCAGGCCCTCGAGGCGGCCTTCGCCAGCGCGGTCAGCTGCGTACGCAGCACGTCCGGGTGGTCGAGCAGAGACCGCAGGCCCCGCACACCGAGCGCCGGGTTCGGCTCCTCGGCCGGTGTCAGGAAATCGAGCGGCTTGTCCGCGCCCGCATCCAGCACCCGCACGACCACGCGGCCCTCGGGGAAGGCCTCGAGAACCTTGCGGTACGCCTCGACCTGCTTCTCCTCCGACGGCGCCTGCTTGCTGTCGTCGAGGAAGAGGAACTCTGTACGGAACAGACCCACACCCTCGGCACCGGCCTCGACCGCGGCCGGCACATCGGCGGGACCGCCGATGTTGGCGAGCAGCGGCACCTTGTGGCCGTCGGACGTCGCACCAGGCCCGGTAGAAGCCGACAAGGCCGCCCTGCGAGCAGCGGCAGCCGCCTCGAGTTCGGCACGCTTCTCCGCACTCGGATCGACAAAGATCTCGCCGGTGCTGCCGTCCACCGCGACGACCGTGCCCTCGGCCAGCTCGCCGGCGCCCGGCAGAGCCACCACGGCCGGCACACCCAGCGCACGCGCCAGAATCGCACTGTGACTGGTCGGCCCGCCCTCTTCGGTCACGAAGCCGAGCACCAGCGCGGGGTCCAGCAGCGCTGTGTCGGCGGGAGCGAGATCCCGCGCGATCAGCACGTACGGCTCGTCACTGTCCGGGACACCCGGCATCGGCACGCCCAGCAGACGGGCGACGATACGATTCCGCACGTCGTCCAGGTCCGCGACCCGGCCGGCCAGGTACTCACCGGCATTCGCCAGCAGAGCCCGGTAAGCGGCAAAAGCGTCGTACACGCCACGCTCGGCCGTACTCCCGACGGCGATGCGCCGGTCCACATCAGCCATGAGCTCGGGATCCTGCGCCATCATGGCCTGCGCCTCCAGCACGTGCTGTGCCTCGCCGCCGGCCAGGTTGCCGCGCGCAATCAGGTCGGCAGCCACAGCTTCCACGGCCTGACGGGCACGCCCCTGTTCGCGCTCCGCCTCCTCCGCGGGAATCTGCTTGGCCGGCGGCTCCAGCACCGCCGTGCCCATGTGCCGAACCTCGCCGATCGCCACACCGTGGCTCACGCCGACGCCTCGCAGCGTTGTCTCCATTTCACCGTCTCCGATAGTTGCGGCGGCACCCTGTCCAGTCCACCGCGATGGATGTCGTACCCGCGGCCGTTATTACGGCGTCGGCGTCACTGCCAGCTGAAAAGCGCGTCGCCGGGCTTCACGTCGCCGTCCTCGACCAGGTCGACAAGAGAGTCGGCCGTGGCCTCGAGCGCCACGACAGGGCACACCGGCGACTTGCCGGCCTCTTCGACGGCTGCCGGGTTCCACCGCACGACCGCCTGACCACGCGTCACCGTGTCCCCCTTGTTCACGAGCAGCTCGAAGCCTTCACCATTGAGCTGCACGGTGTCGATGCCCAGGTGCGTCAGAACGCCGTGCCCGTCGGCGTCGACGACTACGAAGGCGTGCGGGTGCAGGGAGACAATGACACCGTCAACGGGGGCCACGGCCTCCGACGGCTCACGTACGGGGTCGATGGCGGTGCCAGGACCGACCATCGCACCGGAGAACACCGGGTCGGGGACTGCGGCAAGTCCGATGGCGCGTCCAGCAAGTGGCGACGTCACGCTGGTCATGGGGGCCTCCCAGGGGGGCGGAGAGATTCGTGTGCCGCCGTCACTACCTGTCCAGGACGGCGTACTGTTCAGAAGGGTAAGACACGAGAAGTCCCGGTTCCGCATGAGAGCTACCGCTTGGCGGACCTAGGGGGTGCACCGGAACGATTTGCCTCGTCTGCCGGAGCGATGTACTCTCGTAGTCCTGCCTGACACCAGCACCCACCTCTGAGTGGGGCGCAGGTCGGCAGCCTCCATCAAGTCCAGACCCTATCTCGGATCTGAATTCTGCATGTTCGCGGAATGACGGTCAGAGAAACGGAAAAGCACTGATAGAGTCGGAATCGCCGGAAAGGGAAACGCGGAAGCGGGGAACCGGAAGGCGCCGGGGAAGTCGGACGCGGAAGCGTCTGATAGAGTCGGAAACACGAAATACCGAAACGAAGAGCCCGGAGGAAAGCCCGCGAGGGTGAGTACGAAGGAAGCGTCCGTTCCTTGAGAACTCAACAGCGTGCCAAAAGTCAACGCCAGATATGTTGATACCCCGGCCCACCTCTGGTGGGCTGAGGTTCCTTTGAAAAAGTCCCGGCGGCCCTGGTGG
>RHMC01000442.1 GCA_003719395.1 Streptomyces altiplanensis | reverse complement strand
GGTCGGCGTCCGCGCGGCCTTGGTTGATGTACTTGTGCAGGAGGTTGAGGCAGCCGGCGAAGCCGAGGTCCTTGATCTCTTCGAAGAGGTGCTGGACGGGGACGGCGGGATCCTCGGCCCGTCGTTTGCGCAGGTGCTCACGGAAGGGATCGACGAGGCTGGACCGGTATTTCGGGACGCTGAGCATGCGCTCGGGCCGGTCGGCGCGGGCATAGCGTTTGACGGTGTTCAGGGCCAGTTGTGGGCGGCGGGCGCATTCGAGCAGGCCCACGCCCTGCTCAAGGAGGCCGTGGACCTGGTGCCAGCGTTCCAGGGTCGTCTGCGCGCGAGGCCCCTCGTAAACTCGTAAGGGGTAAGTCCAGCACTGCGGCCCAGCAGGTGCTGTGTGCCTTCACCTCGCGGAGGGCGGCTTCGCACAGGTTGTGCCACAAATGCCAGCAATCACCGACCTGCACGGCGTCAGGTAGGGCGCGGCGGACAGCCTCGGCGTAGGTCGTCGATCCGTCACGGCACACGACCTCGACGCCCGGATGTTCGCGCAGCCACGTCTCCAGGGTGTCAGCCGTGCGGTCGGGCAGGACGTCGATCCGCTCATGGCTCTCAGCGTTGATCAGCACAGTGGCATAGCGGTGCCGCCGGCGCAGGGCGAAATCGTCGACGCCGATACGCGGGGCACCCGCCCGGTCGGCAACGGGATACGCAGCAGGGTGCGCAGGGCCGTGTGACGGGACAGGCCCACCGCGAGTATCGCCA
>RHMC01000441.1 GCA_003719395.1 Streptomyces altiplanensis | reverse complement strand
GCCTGGCCAGTACGGCGCCCAGACCACCCGTACCACCGGTGATCAGGACCGTGCCCGTGCCGTCCCCGGTCAGTGCCGTCTCACTCGCGTTCTCGCTCCTGTCCACGGATTCGGAGAGGGAGACGCGGGTCAGTCGTCCAGCGCGGACGACGTCGTCGCTGACGATCAACTGCGGTTCATCGGAACCGAGCGCCTTTCGCAGCGCGGACGAGGACGGCGCGCCGGCGGCAAGGTCCAGCAGTCCGAAGCAGCCCGGGTTCTCCGAGTGCGCGGACCGCACCAGACCCCATGCGGAGGCCGCCGCCAGGTCGGCGACCGTGCCACCGTCCACGGCCACGGCGCCCCGGGTGACGAACACCAGCCGCGAGCCAGCGAACCGCTCCTCGGCCAGCCAGCCCTGCACCAGGGCCAGCACCTCGGCGGTCAGCGCGTGCGCCGACTCCACGACGTCGACCTCGCCCTTGTTCCGCACTGGCGATGCTTACCAGAACAGTGCCCGGGATGGGGGATTCGCCCGCTGCCAGCGACGCCTGGTCGGCGTACGTCTGCACATCCGTACCGGACTCGGCCAGGATATCGGCGAGTCCGAACTCATCCGGACCGAGGACGACGACCGAGCCCGGAGCGTCCGCATCGGACGCTGCCGTCACGGGCATCCACCGCAGGCCGAACAGCGAGTCCGCGCTCTCATCGGCAGAACCGTTCAGCTCTTCGTTCGACACCGCGCGTACGAGCAGGGAGTCGACCGAGGCAACCGG
>RHMC01000440.1 GCA_003719395.1 Streptomyces altiplanensis | reverse complement strand
GGGGCGGTTATCGATGAGGGGTCGCGGTGATTTGCTGGTGGGCGAGCTGGGGTGACCAGGTCAGTCGCGTCGCCGGCCGGCAGCCCGGCGAGGTAATTGGTGGCCGCCGACGTTCGTCGCGGTGACCGCGCACTTCGTCTGGAGCTCGGCCCATCATCATCGACCACAGCCCGATCCCGTGTCGGGCTCCACCCCAAGGGCGTAGCGAACTCGACACCCCGTACGCACAGCGCCCCGACCCCGTCAGCCTCACTCGGCGGCCGTCCCGGCGATGGGCAGCCTGCCGACGCCCCCTGCCTGCGGTGGTGAACGAAGGTCGACGACCTGCCCGCCCTCCCCCGCATTGCGGCCGGTTACGGCTGTTCGACGCCACCTACCGCATCGACGCGCCCGCCCTGCAGGACCCAGGGGCTCGGCGTGCCCCAGGGCAGACCCGCCGGTCCAAGCCAGCGGTTCATCGCACGTTCGATCTCGCTACCGGACCGGAGGATGCTTGCCTCTGGGGTCCAACCGGTAGTCGGGACAGTCGCGGTTTTGACATGCACCCGGACCCCACACGGGAACGAACACCCCGAGGGTCTTGTGACGGTGGACTGCGGCGGGCACAGACTGCTTGCAGGTCGGACACACGTACGCGTCGACCTCACGCTTCATTTTGACCATTTCTTTACGATATGCCCGTACTGGCGCGTCGGGAAGTGCTCGGCTTCCCCGACTCGAGCGCGGGCGGGTTTTACCGTCCTCGGCCGGTGAACCGGTTGGGGGCT
>RHMC01000439.1 GCA_003719395.1 Streptomyces altiplanensis | reverse complement strand
CCGAGTTGGGCTGCTGTACGACGAGGTGAAGCTCCTGGTAGACGGGTTCTCGACCAAGATTGCCCGTGTTCGCCAGGAGCTTCGTATGCTTGTCTATCCGTCGGCGATCGAGCTGTCCAGCCGCACCCTGCGGTACCTGACCGGTCAACTGCGCGTCCGACAGCGCGAGATCGGCACGCGGTGGCGGCGGCTGCCCGTCGGCCGGCAGGCCCTGCTCGTCCTGGCCCACCTCAGGTGCGGCGACACCTATGCCCAGCTCGCAGCCGGGTTCCGTATCGGAGCCGCGACGGTCTACCGCTACATACGCGAGGCCGTCGATGTCCTGGCCGCTCTCGCCCCGACCCTGGCCGAGGCGATGACGACCGCGAGGACGAAGGCATACGTGATCCTGGACGGCACCCCGCTTCCGATCGACCGGATCGCGGCCGACACCCCGTACTGCTCCGGCAAGCACAAGCGCCACGGCATGAACGTCCAGGTCCTCACCGACCCGTTCGGGCGCCCGCTGTGGGTCTCGCCCGCGCTGCCCGGCTCGACCCACGACCTGACCGCCGCACGCACTCACGGCATCATCGACGCACTCGCCACTGCCGGCATGAAGTGCTGGGCGGACAAGGCATACCAAGGCGCCGGCCAACCGATCCGGGTGCCGTTTCGTGGCCGTCGGCTCAAGCGGTGGCGGCGGCAGCACAACAGCACCCACGCCAAGATCCGCTGTCTCGGCGAGCAGGCCATGGCCACCCTGAAGGGCTGGCGCCTCCTGCGGAAACT
>RHMC01000438.1 GCA_003719395.1 Streptomyces altiplanensis | reverse complement strand
TCTTTCAGCGTGGTCACTGATCGGGTGACGGGATCGGTCCCCGCAACGCACAAGGCTCCCGTGCCGTTGGAGGAGGTGTTCTACGTCTCAACCCACCGGCGCGGGAGCCTCGTTGGTTGTCTATCCTGCCGCACTCGACCTGCCTCACGCCCTGGTCGAGTGGGTCACCATGCTCATCGTCACCCGCGAGGGTGACCGCCGCTGCAAGCTCCCGCCGCACCAGCGTGCCCTGGTCGGCCTGGTGTACCTGCGCCGGCACGATACTCTCGCGCAGATCGCGGCCGGCTTCGGGATCTCGGTCGGTACCGCCCACGCCTACGTCACCGCCGTCATCGGCCACCTGTCCAAGCGGGCGCCCGGCCTGTTGCGGGTGCTGCGGGAGACCGATCCCGAGCACGTCCTGCTCGACGGCACGCTCGCCGAGTGCGACCGGGTCGGCGACAGCCGGGCCGACTACTCCCACAAGCACCGCCGCCACGGCGTGAACGTGCAGGTCGTGACCGATCCCACGGGCAGACTGCTGTGGCTCTCACCCGCACTGCCGGCCGCACCCACGACCTCACCGCGGCCCGCACCCACAAGATCATCCGTATCTGCGCACGCCAGGGCGTCCCCGCCCTCGCCGACCGCGCCTACATCGGCGTCGGCCCCTGGGTGACCACACCGGTCCGACGCCCGCCCCGCCGAGAACTCACACCGACCCAGCGCACGACGAACCGCGCCCTGTCAGCGGCCCGGGCACCGGTCGAACGGGGAGTCGCAAGACTGAAGTCCTGGCGGATCTTCCGCAGGGCACGCTGCAGTCCCAACC
>RHMC01000437.1 GCA_003719395.1 Streptomyces altiplanensis | reverse complement strand
AGAACAGGCGCACATCCCCGCCAAGATCCGCTACACCACTCCACGGGACACCATCATAGCTGATGGCTGGTCAGGTCTGTTCGGTGACTTCGTGGCGCGGTTCGCGGGGCGCTTCGGGCGGGTGGAGCCGAGGCGGCGGATGGTGTCCTACCTGCGGGGACTGCTCAGCGAGGCGGAGCGGAAGAACGGCTGGACTCTGGCCGAGGCCGCCGGCGACGCAGGTCCTCAGGGGATGCAGCGGCTGCTGAACCACTACCTGTGGGACGCCGATGCCCTGCGGGACGATGTCCGCGATGCGGTCGTGGAACAGATCGGAGATCCCGAGCGGGGAGTTCTGATCCTCGACGAGACGGGCTTTTTGAAGAAGGGCATCAAGTCGGCGGGGGTGGCCCGGCAGTATTCGGGGACGGCCGGCCGGATCGAGAATTCCCAGATCGGAGTGTTCCTGGCCTACGGATCCGACCAGGGGCGGGCGCTGATCGATCGCGAGCTGTATCTCCCGAAGGACTGGTTGGCGGACCGTGAGCGGTGCCGGGCTGCCGGCATCGGCGACAAAGTTGAGTTCGCCACCAAGCCCGATATGGGTCTGCGGATGCTGAAACGCGCTGTGAAGTCAGAAATCCCGTCACGATCCACGGCCGAGTACTCACAGCCTCACGAACGGCCGAATCGTCAGATCGGTCACGCCCGACCAGGCCACTTCAACAAGATCGTGTTACGAGCTCTTAGGGCCTGCCGGAGAATAACCTGCGGGTTTTTAGGTCTAACGTTGCAGGTCAGCGCGCTGACCGCCTACACGTTATTCTCCGGCGG
>RHMC01000436.1 GCA_003719395.1 Streptomyces altiplanensis | reverse complement strand
GCTAGCGCGCCGCGGGCGTCCGGCGGCAGCGGCCCGCGGCCGCCGCGGCCAGCCGGCCCAGCGCCTCCTCCGTGCCGCAGGGGTGTGCCCCGAGCGCCGTCTGGCGCCCCACGATCGCCCGCTCGGCCCGCAGCAGCCGCCAGCCCCCTGCGCACCGGGAACGGCACCGACTTGCGGCCCTCCCGCAGGTCCCGGAGCAGCCGCCGCCTGAAGGTCGTCGTGGGACGCCCGCGCAGGCAGAGCGCGTCCGCCAGTACGCCCAGTTCCTGGCAGCGCGCCACGATGTCCGCGGCGAAGATCCCCTCGGCCACGAACAGGGGCGTGCGCTCGATGTCGAGCGCTTCCCTGTCCACCCGTGCGCTGGCGGCGATGTCGTAGACGGGGACGGTCGTACGCCCCGTACGGCACAGCTCCTCGATCGCCGCGACGGCGGCGTCCGCGTCCCAGGACAGCGGGGAGTCCCAGTCAATGTCCGTACCCCCCACGACCTGCGGGAGCGTGGGGTCGTCGCCCTCTTTGTAGAAGTCGTCGAGGCGCAGCACGGGCAGGCCCGAGCGGGCGGCGAGCGACGACTTTCCGGAACCGGAGGGGCCCGCAAGCAGAACGACGCGCGTGGGTATGGGGGATGAGCTCACAGGGGACAAGTGTGCGGCATGGACCCCGGCGGGGGATCCCGCCGGGTACTTCTTGGTACCAGCATCACATCTCAACTACGGTGCGTGCTCTCGTGATTACTCACTCAGACGGGAATCCCATGGCACGTCACACCTCTTCCGGATCCCAGCGGCGCGCGCTCCTGCGCGTGGCCTGGCGGTCACGGCCGCCGGC
>RHMC01000435.1 GCA_003719395.1 Streptomyces altiplanensis | reverse complement strand
CGGGCACTGTCACGTTGTCGGGGGTGTGGTCGGCTGAGGGCATGCGGAGCTCCCGGGCCGACCTGGTTCAGGCTGTGGCGGGCATGCCTGTGGTGGCGGTGATGTGGTTCCAGATCGTGAAGCGCAGGGTCATTTCGAAGCGGTGGCGGGCGGCGGTCATCAGATGCCGGTGGGGTCGGAAGTGGGGTGAGATCCCGGAGAACGCGGACAGGAACCGCTTGGCCCCTCCGGGGCTGCGGAATCCTTTCATCGCCCGTTCGCGCTGCCTGGTGGGCTGGTGGGAGTTCTCCGCCCGGTTGTTGATTCCCTTGTGGGATCGGTGCTCGACGGAGGGCATGACCTCACGGTGGGCGGCGCCGTAAGAGCGGAGCTTGTCCGTGATCACCACCCGCGGCAGCGACCCGGTCTCCTTGAGGAGGCGGCGGAAGAAACGCCGGGCCGCGGCCTTGTCCCGCCGCCCCTGAACGCAGATGTCGAGGACCATGCCGTTGGCGTCGACGGCCCGCCACAGGTACTTCTGCTCGCCGTTGACCTTGATGAACACCTCATCGAGGTGCCACTTGTCGCCAGGCTGCGGGCGCCGGCGGCGCAGCCCGTTGGCGTAGGCCTGCCCGAACTTCCTGCACCAACGCCGGATGCTCTCGCAGGAGACGATCACCCCGCGCTCGAGCATGAGCTCTTCCACTTCGCGGTAGCTGAGAGGGAAGCGGAAGTACAGCCAGACGCAGTGCGAGATGACCTCCACCGGATACCGGTGGTTCCTGTACGACGGCACCGCGGACGACACGACCAGCCCCCTCCCAGACACGGGCAATCCGAAGATCATCCCACCCCCACCGGCAACGTGACAGTGCGC
>RHMC01000434.1 GCA_003719395.1 Streptomyces altiplanensis | reverse complement strand
TCAACACCGCGACCGGGCTACGGCTGTCGGCCACGATGGCCTTCGACTACCCGACGGTGGAGACACTGGTCGCCCACCTGCTCGACGAATTGCTCGGTGCGGATGCGGCCGTGGCACTCCCCATCGCGGCGCCTGCGCGGTCAGTGGCGGATGACCCGATCGTGGTCGTGGGGATGAGCTGCCGCTATCCGGGCGGCGTGACCTCGCCCGAGGATCTGTGGCGACTGGTCACCGAAGGCAGTGATGTCATCTCGGCCTTCCCGACCAATCGTGGCTGGGACGTGGACGGCCTCTTCGACCCGGACCCCGACCACAAGGGAACGTCCTACACCCGCTCGGGCGGATTCCTGCACGATGCGGGTGAGTTCGACCCGGCGTTCTTCGGGATGTCGCCGCGTGAGGCGATGGCGACCGACTCGCAGCAGCGGCTGCTGCTGGAGACGTCGTGGGAGGCGATCGAGCGGGCCGGGATCGACCCGGTGTCGCTCAAGGGCAGTGCGACCGGCGTGTTCGCCGGTGTGATGTACAACGACTACAGCGCGGTTCTGGCAGGCCCTGAGTTCGAGGGCTTCCAGGGCAGTGGCAGCTCGCCCAGCCTGGCGTCGGGCCGGGTGTCGTACACCCTGGGCCTGGAGGGTCCGGCGGTGACGGTGGACACGGCGTGCTCGTCGTCGCTGGTGGCGATGCACTGGGCGATGCAGGCCCTGCGCAGCGGGGAGTGCTCGCTGGCGCTGGCCGGCGGCGTGACGGTCATGTCGACGCCGGCGGTGTTCGTGGACTTCTCCCGGCAGCGCGGTCTTTCGGCCGACGGCCGGTGCAAGGCGTTCTCCGAGTCGGCCGACGGTGTCGGCTGGTCCGAGGGCG
>RHMC01000433.1 GCA_003719395.1 Streptomyces altiplanensis | reverse complement strand
CTCCCCCGCCCTCCCCGCACTGAGCCGCCCCGCCCAAGGGGGTCTGACCACCGCCGCGCTGATTCTCATACCCCTGCTCGCCACGGCCGGCAGCGACAGTTCTGCGCGCCGCGCTCGACTTCACCACCGGCGTCCTCTCACTGGTCTCCCTGACCGCCGCCGTCGCCTGGGGCCTGCTGGCCACCGACCGGCTGCTGCTCCGGCCGCGCCACCGCCTTCTCGCCCAGGCCGTCCACCGGGCCACCGCGGTCGCCTCCCTCGGTTTCCTGCTGTTGCACGTTTCGGTCAAGGTCTCGCTCGGGCACGTGGCGCTCCTCGGAGCCCTGGTCCCCTTCGGCCTCGGAATCAGCGGTACGGCCGGCCTCATCGGATTCGGTTCCCTCGCCGGATTCCTCATGGTCGTCGCGGCTTCGACAGGGGCGATGCGCAGCGCGTTCGCCACCCCGGGACGCATCGCCGGCCGCTGGCGGGCGCTGCACATGCTCTCCTACCCGGCCTGGGGATCGGGCCCTGGTGCACGGCCTGTTCGCGGGCCGGCCGCCGCCGGCTGGGTCGTCACGATGTACGCCCTGTCCCTTGCGGCGGTCGCGACGGTCCTCTCGTTGCGCCTGCTCCCGCCCCCGCTCAAGCGGGCCGCCGCCGAACGGATCGTGGCCCTGGCCACGTCCGGGTCCCTGGCCGGGACACCCGGCCCGGCACCCCGTGACGCCACGCTCTCCCCGCTGCCGGGCGGCGGTTTCGCACCGCCGCAGCCGCAGCTCGTGGCCCTGGCCACGTCCGGGTCCCTGGCCGGGACACCCGGCCCGGCACCCCCGTGACGCCACGCTCTCCCCGCTGCCGGGCGGCGGTTTCGCACCGCCGCAGC
>RHMC01000043.1 GCA_003719395.1 Streptomyces altiplanensis | reverse complement strand
GTGCGGCGGCGTGTGGTGCGGCTGGGGCCGGGTCTGGGCGTACGGGGAGGGCGGCGCGGGGGCGGACGGCGTGACGAGGGTCGGTATCACGTGCGGCGCGGGGGCTTTGGGACCGGCACGGTGGTCCGCGGGGCCCGGGGCTCCAGGCGGTCCCGGGACGGCCGCTCCCGGGGGCGTGGTGGCGTCGGCCGGGTTCTCGACGTCCTGGAGCTGCGTGCGTGGCGGCCGAGGTGGGCCACCAGGGCTGCCGGGAGCCAGGGCTCGCCGTCGCCGCCGCCCCGGGTGCGCTCCAGGATGTGGGCGACGGTGGGGCGGGCGGCGGGGTCTTTGTGCAGGCAGGCCCGGATCAGGTCCTGAAGGCCCTCCGGGATCTGGTCCAGCGCCGGCGTTCGTCGCGATGCGGTACATCAGCGCGTGGACGCCGCTGTCGGCCGTGCCGAACGGGAGGCGGCCCGTCGCCGCGTACGCCAGTACCGAACCCAGGCAGAAGACGTCGCACGACGGGGTGACCGGCTCGCCGCGGACCTGCTCCGGGGCCATGAAGCCGGGGGAGCCGACCAGGGCACCGGCCCTGGTCAGGGCGGCGGTGGTCGTGGTCGTTTCCAGGGCGCGCGCGATGCCGAAGTCGATGACGCGGGGGCCGTCGATGGTGACGAGGATGTTGGACGGCTTGAGGTCGCGGTGGATGAGACCGGCCGCGTGGATGTCCCGGAGCGCGTGCGCGAGTGCCGGCCCCCAGGATGTGGACGGACCGCTCCGGCAGCGGGCCGTGGCCGGCGGCCTCCCCGGAAATGACCGCCTGGAGGTCCGGCCCCGCGACGTACCCTGTGGCGACCCACGGAACCACCGCCTCCGTGTCGGCGTCGAGAACCGGCGCCGTCCACCGCCCCCCGACCCGTCTCGCCGCCGCCACCTCATGGCGGAAGCGGGCGCGGAACTCCTCCTGCTCGGCGAGTTCCTGACGTACCAGCTTGACCGCGACTGTACGGCCGCGGTCGGAGCGGGCCAGGTAGACCTGCCCCATCCCGCCCGCGCCCAGCCGCGCCAACAGCCGGTAGGCGCCGATCCGTTGCGGATCGCCAGGTCCCAGCTTCTCCATGGCGGCGTCACCCCTCCCCCGAAACGTCCCCCGACGAACCGAGAATAGTGCGCCGGTACGACAACGACAGGTTCCGGGCGCCCTACGGTTCCGGGACGCGCGCAGGCTCCGCGACCGCTTCCAGCGCCTCGGAGAGCCGCTCCAGCACCCGTACCGTCTCGGCGAACCCCTCCTCGCCCAGCTCCGCCCCCGAGCCGCGACGCGAGCGCCGCGTGCCCCGGCTCGATCTCCCGTACGGCGTCCCGGCCGGCCGGGGTGGGCCGCAGGAGCTTGGCCCGGCGGTGGGCGGGGTTGGGGGCGTACTCCGCGAGGCCCTTCGTCACGAGGAGGTCGGCGATGCGCTGCACGCTCTGGCGGGTGATCCCCATGGCGCGGGCGATCCCGGCGACGGGCAGGGGCTCGTGCAGGACGGCGCCGACGACCTGCCACCAGGCGGGGGTCAGCCGGCCGGGCGGCCAGATCCTCGGAGACGGCGAGGAACTGGCCGTTCAGACGGAAGACGCCGAGCGCGGTGCGGCTCAGCAGCTCCTGCTCCGGTGTGCCGCTCATGACTCCAGCACCTCGAAGGCGACGCGTCCGAGTCGTGGAACAGCCGGTACCAGGCGTCGAGCTTCTCGCCCTCGTACACACCGAGACGGGAGAAGACCTCACGCGCGAACGCGACCGGCTCGGTCGGCCCTGCGGTGATCAGGAGGCCGTCCTCGTCGGTGACGGCGTCCGCCTCGCGGTAGTGCTCGCCGCCCTTGTAGCCGGTCGCGGCGAGGTAGAAGGAGACGGCGCTGGTGTGCGCGCGGTCGTCGAGCAGTCCCTCGCGCGCCAGCCCGGCCGTGGCCCCGCAGATCGCGGCGACCGGCACGCCCGCGTCGAGGAACGCGCGCGCCGTGCGGGCGAAGGGGGCGAGGTCGTCGGACGTGTCCCAGAGCCCGGCGCCGGTGAGGATGAGCAGGGCGCTGTCCTCGGGGCGTACGTCGTCGAGGACGAGGTCGGGCTGGATGCGCAGGCCGCCCATGGTCGTGACGGGACCGGCGGTCGCGGCGACGGTCTTGACGGCGTAGCCGTTCTGCACGAGGTGGGCGGTGGTGTGGCCCGTCTCCCAGTCGGCGAAGGTGTCGTAGACGGCGAGGTGCACGGTCTTGTCTGTCATGACGGTCTCCTCGGCTCGAAGTCTTATGACAACATGCTGTCGAATGGACAGTGTGTTGTCAAGGGTGGGCGGAGGGCATCGACACCCTGCCCACCAAAGTGGCGCAGTCCATACAAGGTGGCCATGTCGTGCCCCACCTGCGCGTCCCTACGCTGGGCCCATGACCCCTCATGTCGATTCGCAGGCCGGCGCGGCCGTGAAGGCCGCAGACCGCGCCCACGTGTTCCACTCCTGGTCCGCCCAGGGCCTGATCGATCCGCTCGCCGTCGCCGGCGCCGAGGGCTCGTACTTCTGGGACTACGAGGGCAACCGCTACCTCGACTTCGCCAGCGGCCTCGTCTTCACCAACATCGGCTACCAGCACCCGAAGGTCGTCGCGGCGATCCAGGAGCAGGCCGCGACCCTCTCCACCTTCGCGCCCGCCTTCGCCGTCGAACCGCGCTCCGAGGCCGCACGCCTCATCGCCGAGCGCACCCCCGGCGACCTCGACAAGATCTTCTTCACCAACGGCGGCGCCGAGGCCATCGAGAACGCCGTCCGCATGGCCCGTCTGCACACGGGCCGCCACAAGGTGCTGGCCGCCTACCGCTCGTACCACGGCGGTACGACCACCGCGATCAACCTGACCGGCGACCCGCGCCGCTGGGCCTCCGACAACGGCACGTCGGGCACCGTCCACTTCTGGGCGCCGTTCCTGTACCGCTCGCCCTTCTACGCCGAGACCGAGGCCGAGGAGTGCGCCCGCGCGCTCCAGCACCTGGAAGACACCATCACCTTCGAGGGCCCGGCCGCGATCGCCGCGATCGTGCTGGAGACGATCCCGGGCACGGCCGGCATCATGACGCCGCCGCCCGGCTACCTGGCGGGCGTACGCGAGATCTGCGACCGGTACGGCATCGTCTTCGTCCTCGACGAGGTCATGGCGGGCTTCGGCCGTACGGGCAAGTGGTTCGCGTCCGAGCACTTCGACGTCGTGCCGGACCTGATGACCTTCGCGAAGGGCGTCAACTCGGGTTACGTGCCGCTGGGCGGCGTGGCGATCTCCGCCGAGATCGCCGAGACCTTCGAGAAGCGCCCCTACCCCGGCGGCCTCACCTACTCCGGCCACCCGCTGGCCTGCGCGGCCGCCGTCGCCACCCTCCGGGTGATGGAGGAGGAGCGCGTCGTCGAGAACGCGGCGCACATCGGCGAGACGGTGATCGCCCCGGGGCTGCGCGAGCTGGCGGAGCGCCACCCGAGCGTCGGCGAGATCCGCGGTACGGGCATGTTCTGGGCCCTCGACCTGGTCAGGAACCGCGAGACCCGGGAACCGCTCGTCCCGTACAACGCGTCCGGCGAGGCCAACGCCCCGATGGCGGCGTTCGGCGCGGTCTGCAAGAAGAACGGCCTGTGGCCCTTCATCAACATGAACCGCACGCACGTCGTCCCGCCGTGCAACGTCACCGAGGCGGAGGCGAAGGAGGGCCTGGCGGTCCTGGACATCGCCCTGTCGGCGGCGGACGAACACACCACCACCGCCTGACGCCCCGCCCCCTGCGGTGCCCCCTTCACGCGTCCCGCCCGCGCGGAGGGGGCACCGCCGTGCTGCCCCTCACGGCCCTCCGACGGGCTCCCGGCGGCACCGCCTATGGTGTCCGGAGCCGGACGAAGGGGAAAGACGCCATGCCCGCGAGCGGACCTGTGACCCGCAATACCCTGCGGCAGCAGATAGCCGACGCGCTGCGTGACGAGGTGCTCGCGGGGCGTTTGCGGCCGGGGCAGGAATTCACCGTCAAGCAGATCGCCGACCAGTACGGGGTCTCCGCGACACCCGTCAGGGAAGCGCTCGTCGACCTGGCGGCGCAGAGTCTGCTCGACTCCGACCAGCACCGCGGCTTCCGCGTCCGCGAGATCTCGGTGGGGGACTTCCGGGGCATGGTCGAAGCGCGTTCCCTGATCGCCGACGGCGTCTTCCGCAAGCTCGCCGAAAGCGGCAGGAGCGCCACGGGCGTCAGCGTGCTCATGGCCATAAGGCGCAGGGCGGACGAGGCGGCGCGGGCGGCCCGCGCCGGGGACCTGGACATATTCATCGGGTACGACCTGCGCTTCTGGCGCGAACTCGGCGTCCTCGTCGAGAACCCGCACATCTCGGGGTTCCTGCACCAGTTGCGGCTGCGCTGCTGGGTCTTCTCCGTCCCGCACCTGCGGGGCGACCCGGACCTCAGGACCCGGATGTGGAACGGCCACTCGGACGTCGTGGACGCGGTGACGCAGGGGGGACGTCGAGGCGGTACGGGCGGTCATCGGGGCGTACCACGCGAAGTTGCTGGCGTGGGCCGGAGGCCTTGAGGGCGGCGAGGGCGGCGAGCGCGGCGGCAGTGACAGCAGCGGCAGCAGTGAAAGCAGTGGCGAACACGGCCAGAACGGCGAGCGGCTGGAGCGTCCGCGACAGTGAGAGCCGACCTGACGGTCGTCGTCCCCGCGTACAACGAGGAACGGCGCCTGGGCCCCACCCTGGACGCGATCTGCGCCCACCTGCGCGCGGACCCGGGCCGCTGGGGCGGCTGGGAGCTGATCGTCGTCGACGACGGTTCCACGGACGGCACGGCCGACGCGGTACGGGCCGCCGCCGCCCGGGAGCCGCGCATCCTGCTGGTCGAGGCCGACGAGACCGGCAACCGGGGCAAGGGGCACGCCCTGCGGCGCGGCGTCCTCGCCTCGCGCGGGGCCAGGGTGCTCGTGACGGACGCCGACCTGGCCACCCCGATCGAGGAACTCGACCGCCTCGACAAGCGGATGTCCGAGTACGACGGCGGGCTCGCCGCCGCCATCGGCTCGCGCGCGCACCCCGACTCCACCATCGACGTACACCAGCGGCGCCTTCGCGAGTGGCTCGGCAGGATGGGCAACCGGCTCATACGGGCCGTCGCCGTGCCCGGCGTACGGGACACCCAGTGCGGCTTCAAGCTCTTCGACGGCGACAAGGCGCGCACCGCCTTCGCCGACGCCCGCCTCGACGGATGGGGGACGGACGTGGAGATCCTGCAGTTCTTCCGGCGGGCGGGATGGCGGGTCGCCGAGGTACCGGTCCGCTGGGCGCACCAGGAGGGATCCAAGGTCAGGCCCGCCGACTACGGCAAGGTGCTCCTCGAACTGGTGCGGCTGAAGGCGCGGCGCGTACGGCCCGTCGACCTCACCGTCACCGCGCTCTTCCTCCTCGCCTCCGTGCTGCTCTACAAGGGCCTCTGGGCGGACCTGGACCACCGCTACCTCGCCGACTCCGGGCAGGACCAGAACCAGTGGGAGTGGTTCTTCGCCGTCACCGCCGACAACGTCACCCACTTCCGCAACCCGCTCTTCACGACGGCGCAGAACTACCCCGACGGCGTGAACCTCATGGCGAACACCGTCATGCTGGGCCTGTCCGTGCCGCTCATCCCCGTCACCCTCGCCTTCGGGCCCACCGTGACCTGGGCGCTCGTCCTGACCGCCGGCCTGGCCGCGACCGCCGTCGCCTGGTACTGGCTGATCGCGAAGCGGCTCGTGCGCAGCCGCTGGGCGGCCACCACCGGCGCCGCGCTGTGCGCCTTCGCGCCGCCGATGATCTCGCACGCCAACGCCCACCCCAACTTCGCGGTGCTCTTCATGATCCCGGTGATCATCGACCGGGCCCTGCGCCTGTGCGACCCGGACAGGCCGGCGAGGGTCGTGCGCGACGGGGCGCTGCTGGGGCTGTTCGCGGCGTACCAGATCTTCCTCGGCGAGGAGCCGCTCCTCCTCGCCGCCATGGGCATGCTGCTCTTCGCGCTCTCGTACGCCCTCGCGCACCGCGACGTGGCGCGTGCGGTGCGGCGCCCGCTGCTCCGGGGGCTCGGGGTGGCGGCCGCGGTCTGCCTGCCGCTGGTCGCCTTCCCGCTGTACTGGCAGTTCTTCGGGCCGCAGAGCTACCACAGCGTGCTGCACGGCGACAACGCCGGCAACAGCCCGCTCGCCTTCCTGGAGTTCTCCGGCCGCGCGCTGCTGGGCGACGAGGCGCGGGCCGATCCGCTCGCCATGAACCGCACCGAGCAGAACGCCTTCTACGGCTGGCCGCTGGCCACTCTCGCCTCCGCCGTCGCGCTGAGCCTGTGGCGGCTCCCGCTGGTCAAGGCGCTCACCTTCACCGGCCTCGCCGCGGCGCTGCTCTCCCTCGGCCCCAGGTTCCGCATCCCGCACACCGAGGTGATCCTGCCGGGACCGTGGCGGGCGCTCGCCCACCAGCCGCTCTTCGAGTCGGTCATCGAGTCGCGGGTGGCGATGATCTGCGCCCCGGTGCTGGGCATCCTGGTGGCGCTGGCGGCGGACCGCGTCCGCACCTTCCCCGCCGGCCCGCCCCGCGCCCTCGGCCTGACGGCCCTCGCCCTCGCGCTCGTGCCGATCGTCCCGACGCCGATGCCGGTGCAAGGCCGCCCCGAGGTGCCGGCGTTCATCGCGGACGGCATGTGGAAGCCGTACGTCGCCGAGGGCGAATCGGTGGTCCCCGTGCCGCTCCCGGACCCCGGCAACGCGGAGGCACTGCACTGGCAGTCCGCCACCGCACCCCGCTTCGCGGTCGCCGGCGGCTACTTCAACGGTCCGTGGGGCCCGGAGCGCATCGGCATCTACGGCGCGCCCCCGCGCCACACCTCCAACCTCCTGCGCGACATCCGCTACGGCGGCGCGGTCCCCGGCATCGGCCCCGAATGGCGGGACCAGGCACGCGCGGACCTGGAGTTCTGGCGGGCGGGAGTGGTCGTACTCGCACCGCAGGACAACGCTCCGGCCCTGCGCGACGCGGTGTCGCGGCTGCTCGGCAAGGAGAGCCGGTACGTGGGAGGAGCCTGGATCTGGGACGTGGGCGGCCGGGAGTGAACAGACTGGGGCGACCCGCCAACTGTGCGCGGCGACCCGGTAGCACTACGCTGCCTGGACTGTCGCACGAACCCAGTGGAGAGCGAGCCGTACGTGGCCTGTGACCTGTGGCTGGTCCCCCTCGTCGATGTGCTGTGCCACAGCCCCGACAACCCCTTCGCCGAAGAGATCGCGTCGTACGACAAGGCCCTCACCGAAGCGGGCCTGCCGACCGTTCCCGTGTTCGCCTACATGCCGGGCCTCTCGGGTGACGTCGCCCCGGTGGCGGGCTTCGACTACGACGCCCTGCACTTCCTGCGCCGCGCGTACCTGCTCCAGATCTGCGGCCTGGAGGTGACGCCGGTGGACGCCCTGGGCGGCGACTACGAGCAGCTCCTGGAGATGTTCGAGCCGACGGCCCAGCAGTCGCACCTGGTCTGGCACTACGACCACGCGGGCGCGTACGTCCCGGTGGACTACGCGGCGCCCCTGTCCAACGAGGAGCTCCTGGCGGGCGGCGGCCCCCTGGGCTCCACCCAGGGCCTGCTGCGCGAGCTGGAATTCATCGCCCCCGCGATAGGCATCGACCCGATGAACCCGCCGTCGCCGCCCCGTCCGCCCGCCCGGCCCACCGCCCTGGAAGAGCCGGCGGACGTCTCTTCCGTACGACGACGGTCCCTTCGCCCGCGAACGCCACGTCTGGCTGGGCCTGCACGCGGCGGCGACCCGGAGCCTCGGCCAAGGCTCCATGATCATCTTCAGCTAGCCGTACGGACCGCCGCGCCCGCCTCAGCGGGGCGGCTCCGGGGGCCGCTGCCGCGGCATGTTCGGCCGCGCCCCCGGAGGCAGCGTGTACCGCCCGGGCGGCGCCCCGCCGTCCGGCCGGGCCGTGCCCGCTCCCTCCGCCGTCCGCGTCCCCAAGGGGCGCGGACCCCGCCCGGAACTCCGCCGTCCAGTCCGCGGTCTCCGACCGCACCTGCTCCGCCACGTCCTCGACAACCGCCGCAGCACGGTGAGACACCGCTCGGCCGCCTCACCGGCCGTCCCCTCCGCCGGGCCGAGGACCTCCCGTACGCTCTCGACGCCAGTCGAACTGCAGCGCCTGCAGGCGCCGCTGCACCGCCTGCGCCGTGGCCACGTCCCTGATCCACCCCGAGGTGAGCCCGAAGTACCGGTCGCAGGCCACGCACGCGGCTCCCAGCAGCAGCGACAGGTAACCCCACCCCGCGGCGCCGTCCACCGCCCCCGCCAGGCCGACGAGCGGCAGCGCGGCCCCGGTGATCACGCAGGCGGCCGCACCCGTCCGCAGCGCACGGGCCCCGCGCCGCTTCCAGGTCCGGTCGGCGAGGTACCAGCCGGCCGTGCGCAGTGCGTTCGCCTCCACCCACCGGTAGAGCTCGTCGAGGCGCTCCGCCGGCTCGCCCCAGTCGCCGAGGGGGAAGGGCCTCCCGGTCAGGTCGTCCTCGTCGTGCGACCGCCCGGGGGCGCCCCCGCCCTCCCTCCGGACCGGCGACCCCTCGGGCTGCATCTCCGGCTGGCTCACCGGGCACTCCTCTGCGCTTGCGCTGTATGCGTGATCCGTGACATTGCGTGAAGTGGTGTGGCGTGCTCTTCCTACCGCCGAATGGTGGGCTGTGGGGCCGATATACCAGTTTTTCCGGCCGGAACCAGGTCATGGTCAGCCGTAGGGGGCCGGGGGCCTCACTCGAAAGAGTCGCTTCGCAGGGCATGGGGCGCGCTGCCCGTCGAACACGTAGGCTCGCCTTACCGAAACAATCGTCGTCGAAGTGCCAGGAGTGACCGTGATTCCCGGTGGTGGCCAGCCCAACATGCAGCAGCTGCTCCAGCAGGCCCAGAAGATGCAGCAGGACCTCGCCAAGGCGCAGGAGGAGCTCGCGCGGACCGATGTCGACGGTCAGGCCGGCGGTGGCCTGGTCAGGGCGACCGTCAACGGCTCCGGAGAGCTCCGCGCCCTGGTGATCGACCCCAAGGCGGTCGACCCGGAGGACACCGAGACCCTCGCGGACCTGATCGTCGCCGCCGTCCAGGCCGCGAACGAGAACGCGCAGCAGCTCCAGCAGGAGAAGCTCGGCCCGCTGGCCCAGGGGCTGGGCGGGATGCCGGGTCTGCCCTTCTAAGGCGGGCCCGCAGGAACTACCGTACGTACCAGGCAAGACCGCAACACCGGCAGGGCAAGGAAGGCAATCCGTTGTACGAAGGCGTGGTCCAGGACCTCATCGACGAGTTGGGCAGGCTGCCCGGCGTCGGTCCCAAGAGCGCGCAGCGGATCGCCTTCCACATCCTCCAGGCCGAGCCGACCGATGTGCGCCGCCTCGCCCACGCCCTCATGGAGGTCAAGGACAAGGTCCGTTTCTGCGTGGTGTGCGGCAACGTCGCGCAGGAGGAGCGGTGCGGGATCTGCCGTGATCCGCGCCGCGACCCGGCGGTCATCTGTGTCGTCGAAGAACCGAAGGATGTCGTCGCGGTCGAGCGGACGCGCGAGTTCCGCGGCCGCTACCACGTGCTCGGCGGGGCCATCAGCCCCATCGAGGGCGTGGGCCCCGACGACCTGCGGATCCGCGAGCTGCTGGCGCGCCTCGCGGACGGCACCGTCACCGAGCTGATCCTGGCCACCGATCCGAACCTGGAGGGCGAGGCGACCGCCACGTACCTGGCCCGGATGGTCAAGCCGATGGGTCTGCGGGTGACGCGCCTGGCCAGTGGACTCCCCGTCGGGGGAGATCTTGAGTACGCCGACGAGGTCACGCTGGGCCGTGCCTTCGAGGGGAGACGATTGCTCGATGTCTGACGCCAAGCTGCTGCACGCGGTGGTGCAGAACCCGGATGATTTCGCGGTCCAGATCGCCGACCAGATCGAGAGCTTCATCGTCGCCGTCACGGAAGTGGCGAAGGGTGACGAGCCCGACAGCGCGGTCCCGTTCCTGTTGCTGGAGGTGTCCCAGCTGCTCCTGGCCGGCGGCAGGCTGGGCGCGCACGAGGACATCGTTCCCGACGAGCGCTACGAGCCGGACACCGGACCGGAGCCGGACCCGGACGACCTGCGTCAGCGTTTCGCCGTCATGCTCGACCCGATCGACGTGTACTCCGAGGTCTTCGACCCGTACGAGCCGCGCAAGGCTCCCGTCGCCTGCCGCATCTCCGACGACCTGGCCGACCTCATCACCGACCTGCGCCACGGTCTGGCCCACTACCGGGCGGGGCGGACCACCGAAGCGCTGTGGTGGTGGCAGTTCTCGTACTTCTCGAACTGGGGCTCCACCGCCTCCGCCTGTCTGCGCGCCCTCCAGTCCCTGGTGGCGCACGTCCGCCTGGACCAGCCGCTCCAGGAGCTGGACGGCCTGGACACGGACGAGGACCCGGGCGAGGAGGACCTGGAGGCGGAGGCCGGCCGGGTCATGGCGCAGGAGATCGCCGGACCGCTGGGCCTGAACACCGTCTAGTTCTTCGACAGGGCCCGCGTGACCCCGGCCAGTACGGCGGTGGTCAGCACCCAGCCGATCGCGACGAAGGCGTACGCCAGCCACTGGGCGTCCCCGCCCGCCCAGTGCCAGGCGCCGCGCTGCCCCAGGCCGCCGACGGGGATCAGCAGGTCGAGCGAGTACACGAAGGCGTCGAACGGCGGCCCCTCGCCGGGCTTCACGGGCGTCGGCGTCAGCCGGCCGAACACCACCGTGCCCACGGTGGTCAGGGCGGCGAGCCACACCCCGGCCAGCCACGGGCGGTAGCCGTAGCCCACGGTGACGTCCAGCAGGGCGCCCCACAAGCGCCCCACGGCGCTCGTCGCCGACCGGCGCCGGCGGCGCTGCTTGTGCAGGAGCACGCGGCGGCGTGGTCGTCGTGGCCGATGCGCCGGTAGTACGACGCCAGCTGCTCGTACGGCTGGGGCGCGTAGTCGCGGTCCCGCAGGAACCAGAGCAGGCGCTGCGCCGGTGCGTCGCCGCCCGGCATGGCGTCCTCGTCGTCGAACCGTATGGAGTCGTACACGAAGCCGTCGAGCCGCAGGACCGGCGGCCAGGAGCGCCGGTCGTCGACCACGCCCGAGGCGTGGGCGTTCCGCAGGTCCACCCGGCCGCCCGGCGGGGCGGCGAACCGCAGGTCGAGGTCGGCCGTGCGCATGCCGATGCAGACCAGCGACGTGCCCGTCCCCGACAGGTCCGCCCCCTCGAACGACAGCAGGTCCGCGACCTGGGCGCCGCGCAGCCGCACCTTGCCGTCGGCGGTGAACCCGCGTGAGAGCCGCACGGTGCTGACCGCCATGTTGTCCCCGTTCAGTGCCACGCCGCCCGGCGTCTCCAGCCGCGCGCCCCGCAGGAACAGGCCGCCGTTCAGCTGGGCCCCCGGCAACTGGACCGTCCCCTCGGCGCGGAACCCGTCCTCGCCGTACAGCGCCCCGTCCAGCACCATGCCGCCGCCGGACAGCGCGACGCCGCCGGGCGCCGAGAGCCTCGCCCCGGTCAGCATCAGCTCACCGCTCACGTGCGCGTGGATGAGCTGGACGGCGAACCGGTCGGCGCTCCCCTCCACGACGGAGCCGCGCAGTGTCAGCCGGCCTCCGATGCGGGCGCTGGGCGCCCGGAAGCCGGGCAGCCGGCTGTCCACGATGCCCACGGCCAGGGTGGAGGCCGCTTCGAGGCTGACGTCCTCCTCCAGCACGCACTCCCGCAGCCGGAACATGTGCCGGATCTCCGCCCCGTCGAGCACGATCCGGCCGGTGATCCGCGCGCCGGTGAGCCGCAGGGCGGGCACGGCTGCGGACGGCTCGGCGTTCTGGCCGAGCAGCAGCGCCACGACGACGGCCGCCCTGACCGTACGCTCCTCGTCGCCCCGCAGGTCTACCTCGCGCCCGGCGGGAAAGGCATCCCACAACCGGCGCTCGGGCGGGGTCAGTTCCTCGTATGACAGCACGGGTGCAGCGTACGGGCGGCCGGGCGCGGACGACGTACGTACGGCCGTCGCAGGCCCGCCGCCAGGGGGGACGACGCCCGCGGCGCGGCCGTGTGAGCCGGGACACCTTTCGCGTACCCTGCCCGTCGCCGGGCAGGGGTCCGCCGTCGAGCGGGCAGGACCTGCCGACGTGCCCGGATCATGAGCGGGACATCTCACGATGCGGTATCACGTGGGCAGGCCCCGTCCGCTCGGTAAACTGAGCCGACCGCAGTAATGACTAACGAGGAGCGCACGTGGGCCTTGTCGTGCAGAAGTACGGAGGCTCCTCCGTAGCCGATGCCGAAGGCATCAAGCGGGTCGCCAAGCGAATCGTCGATGCCAAGAAGAACGGCCACCAGGTCGTTGTCGTGGTTTCGGCGATGGGCGACACGACGGACGAGTTGATCGACCTCGCCGAGCAGGTATCCCCGATTCCTGCCGGACGTGAATTCGACATGCTGCTGACCGCGGGTGAGCGGATCGCCATGGCCCTGCTGGCCATGGCGATCAAGAACCTGGGCCACGAGGCCCAGTCGTTCACGGGCAGCCAGGCGGGTGTCATCACCGACTCGGTCCACAACAAAGCGCGCATCATCGATGTCACGCCGGGCCGGATCCGCACCGCCCTCGACGAGGGCAACATCGCCATCGTCGCCGGGTTCCAGGGTGTGTCCCAGGACAAGAAGGACATCACCACCCTCGGCCGGGGCGGGTCGGACACGACCGCGGTCGCCCTCGCGGCAGCGCTGGACGCCGAGGTCTGTGAGATCTACACCGATGTGGACGGTGTCTTCACCGCCGACCCCCGGGTCGTGAAGAAGGCCCAAAAGATCGACTGGATCTCCTTCGAGGACATGCTGGAGCTCGCCGCCTCCGGCTCCAAGGTGCTGCTGCACCGGTGCGTGGAGTACGCACGCCGTTACAACATCCCGATCCACGTCCGCTCGTCCTTCTCGGGACTGCGCGGGACCTGGGTCAGCAACGAGCCGCAAGGGGACCAGCAGGTGGAGCACGCCATCATCTCCGGAGTCGCCCACGACGTCTCCGAAGCCAAGGTCACGGTCGTCGGTGTGCCGGACAAGCCGGGCGAGGCCGCGGCGATCTTCCGGTCCATCGCGGACGCCGAGATCAACATCGACATGGTCGTGCAGAACGTCTCGGCCGCGTCGACCGGACTGACCGACATCTCCTTCACCCTTCCCAAGACCGAGGGCCGCAAGGCCATCGACGCCCTGGAGAAGTCGAAGGCCACGATCGGTTTCGATTCGCTGCGTTACGACGACCAGATCGGCAAGATCTCCCTGGTCGGCGCCGGTATGAAGACCAACCCGGGCGTGACGGCGAGCTTCTTCGAGGCGCTGTCCGACGCGGGTGTGAACATCGAGCTGATCTCGACGTCCGAGATCCGCATCTCGGTCGTCACCCGCGCCGACGACGTCAACGAGGCCGTGCGCGCCGTGCACTCCGCCTTCGGCCTGGACAGCGACTCCGACGAGGCGGTCGTCTACGGAGGCACCGGGCGGTGACCGGCAAGCCGACGCTCGCGGTCGTCGGAGCGACCGGAGCCGTCGGCGCCGTCATGCTCCAGATCCTGTCGCAGCACGCCGACGTCTGGGGCGAGATCCGACTCCTCGCCTCCCCGCGCTCGGCCGGCCGCAAGCTGGTCGTGCGCGGGGAGGAGACCGAGGTCCTGGCGTTGTCGGAAGAGGCCCTGAAGGGCGTCGACGTCGCGATGTTCGACGTACCCGACGACGTGGCCGCGCAGTGGGCGCCCGTCGCCGCCGCCCAGGGCGCGGTGGTGGTGGACAATTCCGCGGCCTTCCGGATGGACCCGGACGTCCCGCTGGTCGTCCCCGAGGTCAATCCGCATGCCGTACGGACCCGCCCGCGGTCCATCGTGGCGAGCCCGAACTGCACGACGCTGTCGATGATCGTGGCGATCGGCGCGCTGCACGCCGAGTTCGGTCTCGCCGGCCTCGTCGTCTCCTCGTACCAGGCCGTGAGCGGTGCGGGGCGGGCCGGCGTCGAGGCGCTGCGCCCCAGCTCTCGCTCGTCGCGGGCACGGAGCTGGGGACGAACCCCGGTGACGTACGACGCGCGGTGGGCGACGACACCGGGCCCTTCGCCGCCCCGATCGCGCTGAACGTGGTGCCGTGGGCCGGCTCGCTCGCGGACGACGGCTGGTCGTCGGAGGAGCTCAAGATCCGCGCCGAGTCGCGCAAGATCCTGGACCGGCCCGGTCTGCCGGTGTCGGTCACGTGCGTCCGGGTGCCGGTGCTCACCACGCACTCCCTGGTGGTGCACGCGCGCTTCGAGAACGAGGTCTCGGTCGAGCGGGCGCACGAGATCCTGGCGACTGCGCCGGGCGTGGTGCTGTTCGACGACCCGGCCGCAGGGGAGTTCCCGACGCCGGCCGACGTGGTGGGGACCGACCCGACGTGGGTGGGACGGGTGCGGCGGTCGCTGGACGATCCGACGGCGCTCGAACTCTTCGTGTGCGGTGACAACCTCCGCAAGGGTGCCGCGCTCAACACCGCGCAGATCGCCGAGTTGGTGGCCGCCGAGCTGGGAGCGGCGTAACCCGGTGATGAAATCGGGGCAGTGACAAGCGGAATCCTTTGTAGGATCTGTGAACACTCTGTGATCAAGTCGAAGGCTGTACTGCTTGAACCGGAGCGTGGTTCTGTTCGATCATTCGCTCCCCGCCTTACTGCAACCGGCAGTTGGGAGGGGAGCGTCTTTGCGGTTGCCCCGGCAAAACGCCACGACAATTGGGGCATTCAGGAGGGCGGTTGCGCATGCGGGCGTTTGTAACACCGTCAAAAGCGGTGCCTCGTGCGTACAACCCTGTCGGGGGGAAACGTGTCCAACAGGCGTGGCAGAGGTACTCGACATCACAGTGGGCCCGGCTCGAGGCGCAGCAGTGCGCCCGCTCCGGCGGCCCCGCACGCCCGGCGGCATGCCGGTGATCGCCCCCATGCCGACCGCACGTCCCGCCCGTATACCGTCCGCGCGTGAGGGCGCTGAAGACGTCATGACCGCGGGCACCACAGTCGATCACCTGACCGAGACCTACCGGGCTCACTACCGCTCCCTGCTCGGCCTCGCGGCCCTGCTGCTCGACGACACGGCCTCGTGTGAGGACGTCGTGCAGGAAGCTTTCATCCGTGTGCACTCCGCGCGCAACCGGGTCCGCGACCCGCAGAAGACCCTGGCCTACCTGCGCCAGACCGTCGTCAACCTCTCCCGCTCCACGCTGCGCCGCCGCATCCTCGGCCTGAAGCTGCTGTCGAAGCCGATGCCGGACATGGCGAGCGCGGAGGAGGGGGCGTACGACCAACTGGAGCGTGACGCGCTGATCAAGGCGATGCGCGGGCTCCAGCGACGCCAGCGCGAGGTGCTGGTCCTGCGGTACTTCGCGGACATGACGGAGGCTCAGTGCGCCGAGACGCTGGGAATATCCCTGGGTTCGGTGAAGGCGTACGGTTCACGCGGCATCGCGGCGCTCCGCGTCGCCATGGAGGCCTCGGCATGAGTGGCAAGCAAGAGCGGCACGGGCCGGACGGGCCGTTGAACGACCTGACTGGAAAAGCGATGGTGAACGACAGTCCGAACGAGCGCGACGAGCCCGATACGGACGAGATCCTCGGCACGGGCGACGGCCCGGACACGGACGACGATCCCGGCACGGGCGACGGCCCGGACACGGACGACGATCCCGGCACGGGCGACGGCCCGGACACGGACGACGGCCTCGGCATGGGCGACGAGCTCGCCCTGCGCCGGATGCTGCGCGGCGCCGTGGAAGAACTGGAGCCCTCGCGAGACGCCCTGGAACACCTGCGCAAGGCGGTCCCCGCCCGGCGCGCCAGGCGGCGCCAGGCCGTCGTCGGCATGGCGGCCGCCGCCCTCTTCGTCGGCACGGCGGTCCCCGCCTTCGTCCACGTGGCGAACTCCGACAGCGCGGCCGACGGCCGCCCGTCGATAGCGGGCCACGGGCGGGACACGCACGGCGGCACCGGCTGGGAGAAGGGCGTCGACGGCGGCAAGGGCAAAAGGGTGGAGGAGAAGCCTTCCGAGAAGGAGCTCTCCCGGGAAGAGAAGAAGAAGCAGAAAAAGAAGGAGAAGGACGCCGGGAAGGGTTCTTCGGACACCGGTGAGAGCCGCCGCACCGGCAGTGGCGGCAGCGGTGGCGGCGGCGGTGGCGCCGACGCTCCGGGCAGCGTGCCCGCGTCGACGGCGACCTGCGGCGCGAGCCAGCTCTCGGTCGTCTCGGCGGGTACCGGCACGCCCGACGCCGAGGGCAAGGTGTACGGCACGTTCCGGGTCGTCAACGTCTCCGAGATGCGGTGCACGGTCGCCGGCCGGGGCTCGGTGTACGCGCAGCCGATGGGCGCGGCCGACCCCAGCCGTATCAACGTCGTCGACCACACCTCGGGCGACGCGGCGGCCGGTCTGCCGGACCCGTCCCTGGAGGCGACGGGCCTGCTGCTGGAGCCGGACATGGCGTACGAGGTGAAGTTCGCCTGGGTGCCGACGGACAGCTGCCCGACGACCCAACCCCCTCCCCCCGACCCGGTGCCCAGCGATCCGGGCCCGGACCCGGGTCCGACGGGCGGCACGGAAGACAGCAGCACAGGCGGCATCGGCGGTACGGGCGAGGGAAGCGAGGCGGAGCAGGCCGGCATGGAGCCGCAGCTCGGCACCGAGGACGGCGGCACGGCGGACGGCAGCGTCTCGGTGAGCCACACACCGGAGGCGGGCGCGTCGAGCGCGGCGGCGACGGTTCCCAACGCGTGCGCGGGGACGATCTACCGTACGGGTGTGCTGGCGGCGCAGTAACGGAGCGGAAGGGTACGGCGACGGGGCGGGCGCGGCCGGAGACGGCGTGCCCGCCCCGTCGCCGTACCTCCTCAGTCGCGCCCTGCCGCCGGAACCGGCGGTGTCGCCGGCGCCCGCGCCGACCGCCACCCCGGCAGCCTGCCCGTCCCCGCTCTCCGGTGCCTCCGGCACCGCCGGGCCCTCCGGCAGGATTCCGAGGGCGAGGTCCCGGGCGGCCTCCGCCTCACGGCGCATGAGCCGGAACCACATGAAGAGCACGAAGCCCGCGAAGACGAACCACTCGCCGGTGTAGCCGAGGTTCTGGAACGCCTTGAGATCGAGGCCGCTGCCCTGTGGCGCGACCGCGGGGACGGGCCGCAGGCCGGGATCGCCCTCGGTGAGGGTGATCCAGGCGTCGTACACGTCGTACGGAACGAGGTTGACGAGCGACGCGGCGCTGATCATCCCCAGCTGCCCCTGAGGCAGTCCGCCGCCGGTGTGCACGCCGTCGGTGCCCGAGTTCTCGGACGCCTGGAGCGCGCCGGTCACGGTGACCTCGCCCGAGGGCGCGGCCGCGGCCCTCTCCCCGGCGGGCAGCCATCCGCGCACGACGGGCAGGGCCTTGCCGTCGTCCGTACGCAGCAGGGTCAGCACATAGGAGCCGCGCTTGCCGTCGAGCTCCCGTCCGGGCACGACGAACTGCTCGGCGTAGCGCCCGGTCGCGGTGGCGGGCCGCCCGGAGGTCTCTTTGTCGACGGGGAGCAGCTCTTCGAGGGGTACGGCGGCCTGCGTGCCCGGATCGGGCTTCTCCTCGGCGGCCTGGTGGGTCTCGACGCGGTCTTCGAACCGCCCGAGCTGCCAGGACCCCATGAAGACACAGAAGGGAATGGCCAGCACGACGAAGAGGTGGATCCCCCACCAGCGGGGCGTCAGCAGGAACCGGTACACCCCACCAAGGTACGGGCCCGCCCCGCCCCGCACACAGCCCGGGGTCGCCGGACGCGGGCATTCCGGCCCGTCCGGGGCCCGGCCCCGTTCCCGGGCCCCGGGCTCTGTTCCGGCTAACCCAGATGCCGGGCGGCGAACTCCAGCTCCAGCCGGACCTGCTTGATCCGCTCCTCCACCACCAGCGACCCGTGCCCCGCGTCGTACCGGTACACCTCGTACGCCGCTCCCCGCGCCGCCAGCCGGTCCACGTAGTTCTCGACCTGGCGGATCGGACAGCGGGGGTCGTTGACGCCCGCGGAGATGTAGACCGGGGCCCGCACCGCGTCGACGTACGTCAGCGGCGAGGACGCCTCGAAGCGCTCCGGGACCTCATCCGGCGCGCCGCCCAGCAGGGTGCGGTCCAGCGCCTTCAGCGCCTCCATCTCGTCGTGGTACGCCGTCACGTAGTCGGCGACCGGTACCGCCGCCAGCCCCACCGCCCACGCCTCCGGCTGCGTACCGAGGCCGAGCAGCGTCAGGTACCCGCCCCACGAACCGCCCGCCAGCACCAGCTTCGCCGGGTCCGCGAGGCCGGACGAGACCGCCCACTCCCGGACCGCCGCGATGTCCTCCAGCTCGATCAGCCCGACCCGGTGCTTGAGCGCGTCCGTCCACGCGCGCCCGTACCCGGTGGAACCGCGGTAGTTGACCCGCACGACCGCGTAGCCGTGGTCCACCCACGCCGCCGGCCCGGCCGCGAACGCGTCGCTGTCGTGCCAGGCGGGTCCGCCGTGGATCTCGAAGACCGTCGGGAACGGCCCCTGTCCGGTGGCCGGCTTCTGCACGAGCGCGTGGATCCGCCCGCCGGGCCCCTCCACCCACGCGTCCTCCACCGGCACCGACGCCGGCGCCTTCGTCCCCGGCGGGTCGAGCACCACACGCCCCGACGTCGACCGCACCACCGGCGGCCGGGCCGCCGAGGACCACAGGAACTCCACCGACCCGTCCGGCCGGGCGGTGCGCCCGACACCGTGCCGGCGGCGTCTCGACCTCCACCAGCTGCCGCGTGGCGAAGTCGTACCGCCACAGCTCGCTGCGCGCCTCGAAGCTGTGGACGACGAGCAGCGCGGACCCGTCCGGATACCACTCGGCCGACACGTCGCCCGGCAGCTCGATCCCCAGCTCGGTCTCCTCGCCCGATGCCACGTCCCACACCATCGGCTCCCAGCGCCCGCGCCGCTGGTGCCCGACCAGCAGCCGGGTGTCCCCGTCGACCGGAGCGAAGCCGAGCACGTCGAGCCCCAGCTCGGCCTCCCCGCCACGGGTGTCGTCCAGCTCGGCCACGCCACTGCCGTCCAGCCGCATCACCCGCAGCGCGGAGTGCATCGCGTCGCCGTGCTCGGTGTGCTCGATCGCGATCAGCGTCCCGTCGTGCGACATGTCTCCGACGCCGGCCGACTCCCGGTGCCGGTAGATCTCGACGGCTCGGCACCCGGCCGTACGACATGCACCGTGGACCCGTCCTCGTCGGTCGAGCGCCCCACGACCGCCGTCCCGTCCCGCCCGAGCGCGAGCCCGCCGGGGTACGACGGCTCCAGCCCCGGCGCCGCCGCTCGTCCGCACCGCCCGCGAACGGCTGCCGCATCCAGACGCCGAACTCGTCCCCGTCCGTGTCGCTGAACCACCAGATCCACTCGCCGTCGGGCGTCAGCACCCCGTCGGTGGTCCCGTTCGGCCGGTCGGTGGCCTGCCGCTGCGCTCCGGTCGCCCGGTCCCAGGCGTACAGCTCGTACGTCCCCGTCGCGTTGGACACGAACAACGCGCGGTCCGGCGCGTCCTCGGCCCAGTCGGGCAGTGAGACGCGCGGCGCCCTGAAGCGCTTCTCCCAGTCGGGCATGGACATGGCCTGCGAGGACCCGCTGTTCTCCGTCATCCCCCCATTCTGCGCCGCTCCACCGACAGGTCTCTCCTGTCCTGCCGGTATGCCCGAGGGCGCGAGGGGTTCCAGGTGCTCAGCGCGGGCGTCGTCCGACGGCAGAGCCGACAGAGGTCATGCAGGGGGCGCAGCAACGGTCCGCCGACGCATCAGCCTCGGGCAGGGGCGCGCTCGGAGGACGTGATGGCAGCGGGTACCCGCACAGAGCGCCGGCGGCCGTCTCCTCGCTGATCACATGCCAGACCAGCTCGCTCCGACCGGTCACCGGCTCCGCGTGCATCTCGTACATCCGTGTGCCCTTCCGTCCTCACAGCGAGCGGCGCCCGCCCACCGTTCCATGAGAAGCCGCCGAGCCCGAAGGGGCGAATCGGCATGGGCCGGCAGAGGAATCGGGACGCCGGAAGCTCGCCGGGCGGGCACCCCTGCCCTCATCCCGCGCAATGCCTGACAGGAAATCAGCTGCAGTGGCCCCTGCCGACCGCGCGTCGACGCGGCACGGCCACGGCCACGGAGGGCAGGCCACGAGCCCCGTCACGCCGCTCCGAGGGTGAGGACTTAGGACCGATTCAGTGAATTGCGTCGACACACCGCAGTAAATGGCCATATCTGTCTATATAAGGATTATCAGTAATATCCGCCTCATCTGCCTGCATTGCGGCAGATCGGCACCCGGAGGCTGTAGTGGGAACGCTGAACAAGCTCGAACAGCGCTTCGAGGCCCTGGTCAACGACACCTTCGCCAAGGTCTTCAGATCCGCCGTGCAGCCCTTGGAGTTCGCCGGCGCGCTGCGGCGCGAGTGCGACATCAACGCCAGGATCTGGACCCGGGACTGCACCATCACACCCAACGTTTTCATCGTCGAACTCAGTCCGGGCGACCATGAGTTGTACAACGCATGCCTGCTCATGCTCGGCGAGGAGCTGGTCGAGACGGTACGCGCGCACGCCGAGGAACAGTGCTACTCGTTCGTCGGTCCGCTGAAGGTCCAGCTGCAGCGGGCGGAGAACTTGAAGGCCGGGCAGTACCGCGTGCGCAGCCGGCTCGAGGTCCCGCCCCAGGTCCAGCTCGCCCTGGAAGCCGGCCGGGGCTACGGCGTCACGTACGCGACGGAAGCCGGACTCCGCGGTGGCGAGGCCCGGGCCTGGCGACCGCCGCAGCATGTCCAGCGCGGTGACAAGCGGGTCCTGACGCCGGACCAGTTCATATCGATGGGCCTTTCGATCAGCGAGGACGGCAGCCTGGTCCGCGCCGTCCCCCCGAGCCCTCTCACCGCGCCGCCGGGCCCTCTCGCCGCGCCGCCGGGGCCGCTCCGCCTCGTCGAGGCCGCGACGAACCGCCCGGGCGTCGCCGTCCTGCCCCAGTCCGGTCACGCGGTACGTGCCCTCCCTGTCGGATCCGGCGGCGTCCGGCACGTGGCCCCGCGGGAGACCCCGCGCATCGCCCGGACCGTGAGACCGGGCACCAGCACATCGTCCGCCCGCCCGAGCCGCAGATCAGGAGCCTGCCCACGGGGCAGCCGTCGGTCGCCCTCGATCCGGTCGGCGACTCCTGCCGTGCCGAAGCCCCAAGTCATTGGTCCGGAAAGCAAGTGCTGGCCGGAAAGCATTGCCGTCATCACACCTCCGACGCTGTGCCCGACGGGCCCTCCCTCTCACCGAAAGGACAAAACGTGACGAACGATCGCGACATCCGCGTTGACGGCTCTGCACCCGACAGGGGCAGGGAGCACTCCGACGGGCTCGGCTTCGCGCCGCCGGACCGGTACGTCGCCGACGGGCTCCAGGCCGCCGCGCCGGCGGAGCCCTCGACCGCCATGCGGCCGGCCGGCCAGGCGGTGTCGCAGGGGGGACCGGCGGAGGACCACACACCGCTGCCCGCGCGCAACGGTCTCGGGGCAGAACCCCTTGCGGCTCCCTACGACAGGGGAGCGCAGCCGGCGCGGGCCGCCAGTGGAACACCGATGCCCCCTCGCCCGCCGGTGCACCACAGCCCGGTGCACCACAGCCCGGCGCACCACAGCCCGGCGCACCACGGCCCGGTGCACCACGGTCCGGCGCAATGGCCGGCGCCGGACTGGAACAGCCGTAGCGGGGGCCTGGGGCACAGTGCGGCTGTCGAGCTCTCCTCCGACCGCCTGCTGCGCAGCCGGCCCAACGGCCGCCGCGGCCTCAGCCGGTTTCGCATCGGCGGCAGGAACGCCGAACAGGAACGCCTGCAGAAGCTGGCCATCCTCCGCACCCCGGTGATGCAGTGCCACAAGATCGCCGTCATCAGCCTCAAGGGCGGAGTCGGCAAGACGACCACCACGACCGCCCTGGGCGCGACGCTCGCCGCCGAGCGCCAGGACCGGGTCGTCGCGATCGACGCCAATCCGGACGCGGGCACCCTCAGCCGCCGCGTGCGCCGCGAAACCGGCGCGACCATCCGTGACCTGGTGGTCGAGATCCCGAACCTCACCAACTACATGGCCGTACGGCGCTTCACCTCCCAGTGCCCGAGCGGCCTCGAGATCCTCGCCAACGAGGTGGACCCCGCTCTCTCGACGGCGTTCAACGACAAGGACTACCGACAGGTCATCAACTGCCTCGGACAGCACTACCCGATCATCCTCACCGACTCCGGCACCGGCCTGCTGCACAGCGCGATGCGGGGCATCCTGGATTTCGCCGATCAGCTGATCGTGGTCGCCACGCCCAGCGTGGACGGCGCGACCAGCGCCAGCACCACCCTGGACTGGCTCAACGCGCACCACTACGAGGACCTCGTCAACCGGAGCATCACCGTGGTGTCCGAGGCGCGCGTGAAGAGCAAGACGGTGAAGGTGAACAACGTCGTGGACCACTTCCGTGCCCGCTGCCGGGGCGTGGTGGTGATCCCGTTCGACGAGCACCTCGCCACGGGCTCGGAGGTCGACCTGGAGCAGATGAAGCCGCGGACCCGCGAGGCGTACTTCGACCTGGCGACGCTGGTGGCCGCGGACTTCCCCCGCACTCAGCCCGAAGCCGTGAGCTGGGCCGCCTCCTACCCCCACTCGGGCTACAACGCGCCCAGCTATTTCGCCGCCCCTGCGCGGGGATGACCTGTCGCCGGATCCGGACCGCCCTGGCACGCCGTTCCCGCCGCCGTCGGCCCCTTGACTCCCTGCTGCGGCGGCAAGGCGCCTGACCTGCGAGGAAAGAGGGCCCGGACACGCTTTCCGGGCCCTTCGCGTTTCCCGGCCGCATGCTCCTTCGCATGCCGGGGAGCAATGAGCGGTCGAACGCACGGGACGGCCCGCGCCCGCCGGCCCCGCACTGACCAGCGCGAGTCGGAACGCCCCCGCTGCCGGAGGCAGGCCGTGAATCCGAAGCCGCGGACTTGGCTCTCGCCCCATGCCCTCCGGACCTGCCCACCGCGAGCGCGCGCCGACGGCGCCGAGCGGGCCGGAGGACGGGTCAGCCGGCCTCCGATGAAGGAGACCGGGCCTGACCTGGTGTTTCAGCTGTCGGGGTGGCGGGATTTGAACCCACGGCCTCTTCGTCCCGAAGCCATTAGATCACTGGTCTGGGTGCTCTTCGGTGTCATGGCGACCTGCGGCGACGGTCCCTGAACGTCCGTGGTTGTTCGCGTTGGTACGCCGTCGTTGTAGCGCAGTCAGGCACTCGGCCTAATACTCCAGCCGTAGATCGTGATCTCGATGGTGAGGGGCGTCGAGGCGGCAGGTGTCCAGCGTGGATCATCTCGCCCGAGATCGCCCCTGCCGTCGCGGGCGTCGGCTCCTTCTCCGTCTACCCGAGTTCACCGCGACGGAGGGCGTCCCTTATCTCGCTGAGCTTCGCGGTCGTTGCCGGGGTCCGCTCCTGTGCTTGTTCAGCGAGTCGGAGGGCATCGTCGATCTCGCTGAGCTTCCTGGAGGACAGGACGGCCGCCCGCTCTATCAGGTCGTCCCGGGACACGGTGGTCAGCCACGTGCACGGGGTGAAGCCTGGACGCGGGAACGCGAGCCGCAGCACGCCTTCGAGCGGCAGCCCTTCACCGGCGCCGACCGTCACTTCGATGCCCAGACCGCTGATGTCGAGGCCCGCCGGAGCGACGACCTGCATCACCTGGAACCCGGACCCGTCGTCTCCTGACAGCAGTACGACCAACCTCCGCTCGTCGAACTGGACCCACCAGACTTCGCCACGTTGCACAAGCCCTCCGATACACAGGACGGCAGGCAGACGCTGCGCGACCTGACGCGGTGTGGAGACGGGTGCGGCCACCGTTGATCATCGGTGTGTGAAGACAAACGATCATGCGGTGGCCGCAGGTCACAGCGTAGACCCTGCCTGCTGGCAGGAGGCGTTCGAGGGCCTGATGAGCCGGATGGCGGGACGCTTCACAGGGGTCGAATCCCGACGCCGGGCCCGGAAGTTGGTACTCGGCCTGTTGTCGGACCTGCCGCGCAAGAACTGCTGGACCATCGCCGAGTGGGCCGGGGACAGGACCCCGGACGGCATGCAGCACCTGCTCGGGAGGGCGAAGTGGGATGCCGACCAGGTCCGCGACGAGGTGGGTGACTACGTGGTGGAGCATCTGCACGACGACGAGGCGGTGCTGGTGGTCGACGAGACCGGCGAGGTGAAGAAAGGCACCGACACCGTTGGAGTCCAGCGGCAGTACACCGGCACCGCGGGCAGGATCGAGAACGCCCAGGTCGCCGTCTACCTGGTCTACGCCGGCCGCCGCGGGCACGCCGCAGTGGACCGGGAACTCTATGTTCCGCGTTCCTGGACCTCCGATCCCGACCGCTGCCGGGCCGCCGGCCTCGGTGACAATACGGAGTTCGCGACCAAGCCGGAGCTGGCCGCTCGCATGGTCACCCGATTCCTCGACGCCGGCCATCGGGCCGCCTGGGTCGCGGGAGACGAGGTCTACGGCGGCAACCCGAGGCTGCGCACCGCGCTGGAGGAACGCGGCACCGGCTACGTCCTCGCGGTGGCCTGCTCGCACGAAGTCACCACAGGCGCCGGGAGGTTTCGCGCCGACATGTTGGCCAGGAAGGTGCCCAAGAGGGCCTGGCAGAAGCTGTCCGCAGGGGCCGGAGCCAAGGGCCACCGCTTCTACGACTGGGCCGTCATCGACCTCACCGATCCCCGGACCGGGAGCCGGCAGCTGCTGATCCGCCGCAACCGCAGCACCGGCGAACGTGCCTACTACCGCTGCTACTCGCCTGCCGCAGGGCCGCTGACCACCCTGGTGCGCGTCGCTGGATCAAGGTGGCGGGTCGAGGAGTTTTTCCAGTCCGGCAAGGGCCTGGCGGCCCCGGACGAGCACCAGGTCCGCCGCTACCCGTCCTGGTCCCGCTGGGTCACCCTGGCCATGCTCGCGCATGCCTTCCTCGCTGTCCTCCGCGCGAACGAACACGAGGGTCATCCCTCGCCCGACGAGCTGATACCGCTCACTTGTGACGAGATCCAACGACTGTTCATCACGCTCGTCAACCGGACCGTCTTTGACCCTGTCCACCGACTTCGCTGGTCCGTCTGGCGACGCCGCCACCAGGCCCGATCCCAGACCAGCCACTACCGGCGTCAAGCCGCTCAAGCATGAGGATCACGATCTACGGCTGTAGTACTGAGCGCAGCGACTGAAGCGAAGCCGCTTCGGCGCCTACGACTTGTCAGTCCTTGATCTGCAAGCTCTTAGTCAGATAAAGGGTCGACCGGAAAGGCGATACGAAATTTCACTGACGACGCGGCCGGGACCTCCACGTTAAGATGCAATATCTTGAGGATGGCCCACTTTCCGCTCTCGTCGAGAACGCAGATGCTTTGCCCATTCCGAACCTGGGTCAAGCTCATCGTTTCCCCGGTCATCTGTGCTGACTTCGTGGCGCAGTGAGGAATTTCTGTATCGTTGATAATTCCAATCGCGATCCACTCGCCAGTGTCTGTTCGCGGCCTTTGTATCCATCCGCCAAAGAACTGAAAATCTTTGTCTGCTCCCGGCTGGACGCCGATGGCCGGCTCGCGAACATCCAGATAATGCTGCTGGGGCACCTCTATGGTGGAGTACTTGGCTTTCTCGCCAGCTTTTGAAGATGCAGGGGTTGACTCAGTGCTGGTCGGGGGCCTCGGAGGCGTGGGACTTTCCGCGGGCGGCGAAGAGGAGCCATGCGGCGGGGTCAACGAAATTATGGGACTTGAAACTGAGGAGGAAACTCGATCATTCGGCTTCTCCCCATCGTCTCGATTGGCATACTTAACAGTAGCAATAATGCCTGCCACGCCGACGACAGCGGCAATAATGATGGCTAGATAGTCTCGAAAACGCTGTCCGCCGCCTGGATCCGGCCCAACGCTCGGACTTCCCCCTGGGTCACTGCTAGCCACGGCCCACCCCCGTTGCTTCCATCGGCGACAGCACTTCTCCGTAGATCGGTCAGATGCTGATCTCAGCCATAGGCGTCACTTTTACACGTTCGCCGCTCGTGCCGCAAGAGAGCTAGACCGCCTACCGAGTATCCGTAGATTCGTTCGACTGTGCTATTTCATCGAATGGACTTCTAGGAAAGTGGTCACAGCAGTAACACTTCTTACTCGCTGCGTACGCGCAGGAAGAGATCTTGGAAGGTTCGCCCCCCGGATTGTCGCTTGGGGCCGTCTGGGGTGCCACCGCAGGTCGCAGGCTCGAGCGGACAGTCGGACAGCTGGGACACCGTCGTCTGTCTCCCACTCTTCCTGTAGCGCTCTCCTGACGCTGCCAACAGCACCGGGGGAGAGGACCTCAAGCAGCTGTTCGTCCACTTCGCGACCTACCTCGATCACGAGGGCGGAACCCCCTCTTCTTCAGAGATCAACAGGGCCTGAAGGGCGAGCCGGACGCCGGCCCGCCCGTCCCGCCGTACATCGCGGTGTGGCGGTCGGTCCGTGCCGGCGGGAGCACCAGGACCCGGAAATCCCGGCGGACGCTCGCGCTCCCCGCTCGCTGTGTGGCCGCTCTCTGGCAGCACGGGGAAGACCAGGGGTGGGACCGGCTCGCCGCTGGCGACGACTGGAGCGAGAACGCTCTCGTCTTCGCCTCTGCCGTCGGGAAGGAGCTGGACTCCACGAACGTGCGGAGGGCGTCGCGTGGCCATCGAGAAGGCGGAGGGTGTGAACGCGGAGGAGTGGACGCCGCGCGAGCTGCGGCCCAGCTTCGTCTCGCTGCTCTCGGACCATGGCATCCCGCTGGAGCGCATCGCCCAGCTTGTCGGGCACACCAGCCAGGCGACCACAGAGGCCGTCTGCCGGAAGCAGCCCCGGCCGGTCATCACCGAAGGCGCGGAAGCCATGGACGTGATCTTTGCCCAGCGTCGCGGGGCGACCGCCTGCGAGGCTTGATCAAAAGCCTTTGGCCCCCTGTTTGGGCCTCCGAGCACGGCAGAGGCCAGGTACTGAATTCAGTACCTGGCCTCTGACCAGCGTCGGGGTGGCGGGATTTGAACCCACGACCTCTTCGTCCCGAACGAAGCGCGCTGCCAAGCTGCGCTACACCCCGATGTCGCGCGCGTTGCGGCGACATCGATTACTTTAGCGGACGCACGCCCGGAGGCGAAATCCGGTTTCGCGGCCTCACGGGCCGGGGCGGATCCGGCCGAGGCCGGTGTTCACCAGGTCCGGGGTGGGGCCGCTCCCTCAGGGACGCGCCACGAGCGTCAGCAGGGTCGCCTCCGGCGGGCACGCGAAACGGACCGGGGTGTAGCGGTTGGTGCCGCAGCCCGCCGAGACGTGGAGGTAGGAGCGCCGGCCCTCGGCGGAGTGCGTCGAGAGGCCCTTCGCCCGGTCCGTGTCGATGTCGCAGTTGGTGACCAGTGCCCCGTAGAAGGGAATGCACAGCTGGCCGCCGTGCGTGTGGCCGGCCAGGATCAGCGGGTAGCCGTCGCCGGTGAAGGCGTCGAGCGAGCGCAGGTACGGGGCGTGGACCACGCCGATGGAGAGGTCGGCCGAGCGGTCCGGGCCACCGGCGACCTCGGCGTACCTGTCCCGCTTGATGTGCGGGTCGTCGACGCCGGTGAAGGCGACCTCCATGCCGTCGAGCCCGCCGAGCTTGAGCCGGCCCCGGGTGTTGGTGAGGTTCACCCAGCCCGCCGCGTCGAAGCCGTCGCGCAGCCGCTCCCACGGGTTGTGCACGACGCCGACGGCCGGCGCGTTGCCGTTCAGGCCGTGCTTGCCCTGGGCCTTCTCGATGAGGTAGCGCGCGGGGTTGCGGAGCTTGGGGCCGTAGTAGTCGTTGGAGCCGAAGACGTAGACCCCCGGGAACTCCATCAGCGGGCCGAGCGCGTCCAGCACCTCCGGCACACCCTCCGGGTCGGAGAGGTTGTCACCCGTGTTGACGACGAAGTCGGGGCGCAGGCCGGCCAGCGACTGGAGCCAGCGCTGCTTCTTGCGCTGCCCGCTCACCATGTGGATGTCCGAGACCTGGAGCACGCGCAGGGGCCGGGCCCCCGGCGGGAGCACGGGCACGGTCACCCGGCGGAGCCGGAACGAGCGGGCCTCGAACCCGGCGGCGTAGGCGAGGCCGGCCGCGCCAACAGCCGTGATTCCTGCGGTGACTTTCAGGGGTACCCCGTAACGTGCGCGCATGTGCCCATCGTCGCAGACGGTCCCGGCGCACGAAATCGGTGGGCGTCAGCCGGTGCGTACCTGCCACACTTGCCCCATGACCACGCTCAAGTCCAGGCTTCAGGAAGACCTCACCGCCGCCATCAGGGCGCGCGACGAGCTCACCTCGTCCACGCTCCGGCTGACCCTCACCGCGATCACCAAGGAGGAGGTCGGCGGCAAGGCGGCGCGCGAGCTCTCCGACGACGAGGTGCAGAAGGTGATCGCCAAGGAGGCGAAGAAGCGCCGCGAGGCGGCCGAGGCCTTCACCCAGGGCGGCCGGACCGAGTCGGCCGAGCGCGAGCTGGCGGAGGGCAAGATCCTCGACGCGTACCTGCCGCAGCAGCTGAGCGACGACGAGCTGAACGCCATCGTCGGGCAGGCGGTCGAAGAGGCGAAGGCCACGGGCGCCGAGGGGCCGCGCGCGATGGGCGCGGTCATGAAGATCGTGAACCCGAAGGTGGCGGGCCGCGCCGAGGGCGGCCGGGTCGCGGCCGCGGTCAAGAAGCTCCTGGCGGGCTGAGCACGCCCTACGCGTACACGGGGGTACGGGCGCCAGTACGGCGCGGCAGTACGCGATGCCGCTGTGTCTACGGTCCGTTCCCGCCCCGGCCGCCACCGTTGCCGCGTCCGCGGCCGCGGTCACTGTCGCCGTCGTCGTCACCGGGCCTGCTGTCACTGGGCTTGTTGTCGTCGCCCTCGTCCCGGTCGTCCTTGTCCTTCTTGTCCTTCTCGGGCTTCGGGATGTGGACGGTGTTGAAGTCGGGCGCCGGCTCGCCGTCCAGCGCGCCGCTCATCGCGTCCTTCCAGATCGGGCCCGGAACCTGGCCGCCGTAGACCTTGGGGTGGTAGACGCCGCCGATGGTGATGTTCTCCATCGAGACCTGCTCGGCGCCGGCCGCACCGACCCAGACCGCACCGGACAGGTTCGGCGTGTAGCCGACGAACCAGGCGTTGTGGCGGCTGTCCGTCGTACCCGTCTTGCCGGCGTTGTCGCGGCTGGTGAGCCCGGCCTCCCGGCCGGTACCGGAGTCGACCACACCCATGAGCAGGGTGTTGATGGTGTCGGCGGTCCTCTCGGACATCGCCCGCGAGCAGGACGACTTGGGCACCGGCAGGCTCTTGCCCTGCGCGGTCGTGACCGACTCGATGAAGACCGGCGTGCAGTACGTGCCGCGGTTGGCGAAGGTCGCGTACGCGTTCGCCATCGTCAGCGGGGACATGCCCTCCGTACCCAGCGAGATCGCGGGCACTTCCTTCAGCTTCTGTCCGTCGGCCGTGACGACGCCGAGCTTGTCGGCCATCCTCGTCACCGGACAGATGCCGATGTCCTCGATCATCTGGATGAAGTAGGTGTTGACCGAGAGGGCCATCGCCTCCTGCAGCGGGTACGGGCCGACCTCGGACTCGGACTCGTTCGGCACCCGCTCGCCGTTGACGTTGACCCAGGGCCTGCTGCTGCAGGTCTGCACCGTCGGGTAGTCCATCTCGAACGGCGACGAGTAGATCTTCGTCGCCGGGATGCCCTGCTCGATGGCCGCGGCGCCACGAACGGCTTGAAGGTCGAGCCGGTCGGGAAGCCGTAGGTCGATCCGCCCATCTTCTGGTCGGCGGAGAAGTTGATCGTCGTCTCGTTGTTCCCGAAGCCGTACGGCCTGGACTGGCCCATGCCGAGGACCTTGCCGCTGCCGGGCTCGACCAGCGTGACGGCCGTCGCGACCTTGTCGGACTGGTAGACGTGGTTCTTGATCGACGCCTGCACCGACTCCTGTGCCTTCGGGTCCAGCGTCGTGCGGATCTTCAGGCCGCCCTTGTTCCAGACCTTGAGCCGCTCCTCCTTGGTCTTCCCGAAGACCGGGTCGGACAGGAAGACCTCGCGCACGTAGTCGCAGAAGAAGCCCGCGCCGCTGACGGCGGTGATGCAGCCGTTCTTGGGCTTGCTGACGTTCAGTTCGATCGGGGTGGCCTTCGCCCGGTCGGCCTCGGCCTGCGGGACGGCCTGGACGTCGGCCATGCGCTGGAGCACGGTGTTGCGCCGCTTGGTCGCCTCTTCGGAGTCGTTGACCGGGTCGTAGCGGGACGGCGACTGCACGATGCCGGCCAGCAGCGCGGCCTCCTCCAGCTTGAGGTCCTTGGCGGACTTGCTGAAGTAGCGCTTGGAGGCGGACTCGACGCCGTACGCCTGCTGCCCGAAGAAGGTGATGTTGAGGTAGTTCTCGAGGATCTTGTTCTTGCCCAGCTCCTCCTCGACCTGGATCGCGTACTTGAGCTCGCGGACCTTGCGGCCGAGTGTCTGCTGGGTGGCCTGGGCGACCTTGGTGCGGTCGTCACCGGCCTCCTCGACGAAGACGTTCTTGACGTACTGCTGGGTGAGGGTCGACGCGCCCTCCGAGACGCCGCCCGACTGGGCGTTGCGGTTGGCCGCGCGCAGCACGCCCTTGAGGTCGATCGCCCCGTGCTCGTAGAAGCGCGCGTCCTCGATCGCGATGATCGCCTTCTGCATGTACGGGGAGATGTCCTTCAGGTCCACGACGGTGCGGTCACGCGAGTAGACCGTGGCGATGGGGCCGCCCTGCGCGTCGAGGATGGTGGTGCGCTGGCTCAGCGGCGGCGTCTTGAGGTTCGCGGGGATTTCGTCGAACCCCTCGACCGTCCCCTTGGCCGCGAGACCCAGCGCTCCGGCCGCCGGCAGCGCGATGCCCGCCAGCACAGCTCCGGAGAGCGCGGCGACACCGATGAATTTGGCGGCCTGCTGGATCCCGGTGAGACCCCCGCCCGAGCGCTTTTTTGGCATGGGGGCAGCCTAATCCGTTGTTAGCGGCGTTCCGCAGGAGCAGGGGCTTCTCGGAGCGTTCGAGTACCAGACCGTGACATCCAGGTGCAGCCGGGCCTTCGAGGCCTCAACGTAGATCGGTGCGCGGTCTTGGTGCTTGGAGCGGTGGCGGTCAGGTGGGCGCTGAAGAGAATGGCCTTTCGAGAGACTGGGTCCTTGAGACCTCGGCCAAGATCGGTGCTCTTCAGCGTCTGCCTGACCGCCACCGCCCGCATCGAGCACCGTTGATGTTTGTGGTGCGAGCCCGCCGCACGGCCACCTCTTGATACGCCCGAGTCAGGAGCTCTCCGGCCAGACCGAGGCCCGTGGGGCGCGCTGGTGCCACGAACGGCTAGTGAGGTGGCGGCCCGACCGTTGCGGTCGAGGCCTGGGATTAGGTCGCTGCGTGGCCCGCATGCGCTCGTGACCAGCGCAAACGCCGAACTCCGGGGAGGGAACCTTGATCTACTGCGGAATCGACTGGGCGGAACGAACCCACGACGTCGCCTTGGTTGACGACACCGGCCAGCTTCTGGCCAAACGGCACATCACCGACGATGTGGCCGGCTACAAGATCCTGCTGGAGTTGCTCGCCGAGTACGGCGACACGGAGGAGAACCCGATCCCGGTCGCGATCGAGACTTCCCGGGGCTTACTGGTGGCCGTCCTGCGGACAGGCAAGCGCAAAGTGTTCGCGATCAACCCGATGGCCGCCGCCCGCTACCGCGACCGCCACAGCGTCTCGCGTAAGAAGTCCGACCCCGGTGACGCCTTGGTCCTGGCCAACATCCTCCGCACCGACATGCACGCCCACCGGCCGGTGCCCGACGACTCGGACCTCGGCCGCGCGATCGCCGTCCTGGCCCGAGCTCAGCAGGACTCTCTGTGGAACCGGCAGCAGCTCGCCAACCAGCTCCGGTCCCTGCTGCGCGAGTACTACCCCGCAGCCCTGGCCGCCTTCGCGGCTTGGACCAACGGCCTGTGCCGCCCCGAAGCCCGCGAACTCCTCAAGACCGCACCGACCCCGACCAGGGCCGCACGTCTGACACGCACCCAGGTCCAGGCTGCCCTCAAGCGAGCCGGCCGCCAGCGCGGCATCGAAGCCGAAGCAGAGCGTCTGCGCGAGGTCTTCCGAGACGAATGGGCCCACCAGCCGCCGTTGATTGAGGATGCGCTCGGCAAGCAGATGCTCGCCCTCCTCATCCAGCTGGATGCGGCCTGCACCGCCGCAGACCAGCTCGCCGAAGCGGTGGAAGAAGCCTTCCCCCAGCACCCGGACGCCGAGGTCTTGCTGAGCTTCCCCGGACTCGGGATCCAGCTCGCCGCCCGAGTCCTTGCCGAGATCGGAGACGACCACGGCCGCTTCGCCGATGCCCGCGGCCTAAAGGCCCACGCGGGCTCCTCACCCATCACCCGAGCATCGGGCAAGAAGTCCGCCGTCACCAGACGGTGGGTGAAGAACGACCGGCTCAACCACACCGGCTACCTCTGGGCCTTCGCTTCACTGCGGGCATCCGCCGGGGCCAACGCGCACTACCGGCGCCGACGTGACCAAGGGGACTGGCACGCCGTCGCCCAGCGCAACCTCTCCAACCGCATGATCGGCCAGCTCTACCACTGTCTTCAGCACGGCAAGGCGTATGACGAAACCCAAGCCTTCCCCGCCGCCGAGCCGTCACCGAAGGCCAGTGCCGCCTGACAGGATCAGCCGCCGAACGGCGTGAGGCAGGCATCCAGCGCCCTGCGCTGCGCGGCCGGCAGGTGATCACCCAGTGGCTCCCTGCGCGGGCTGTGTTCGCCTGCGCAGATCCAGGCACGCTCATCCTCGTCGAACGACCAGGGCGCGGCTCCCCACATCGGGTGCCCCTGAAGAAGGCGGCGGGCCAGTGCCTCGCCGTCGTCCGGAGCACCGTGAGCGGTCAGTGCCTCGTGCACCAGGGTGACGGCTTCAGCCGGGATGTTCGTGTCGCCCAGGGCAGGGAGCAGCAGAAGAAGCCGGGCGTGCGGGTCGGTGACTCCGTCCTCGCCCTCCGGGGCCGGCAGGAGCGCGGCGAGTTCGGCCCAGCACAGGCCTGGGCCGATCCGGTCCTCATCAGTGCTGGCCAGGACCAGGTCGTTCGTCCACCAGTCGGGGTGGACGATGAAGTAGTCGGTAGAGGTGAACTCCTCGCCGCTGTTGTAGTGCACGACGATGCTGTGCCCGCCTGCGAGCGGGACCCGGAACATGGGCCACGCAGCCTTGTCACTCAGCCGATCCAGCATCCCCTCAACGTCCGCCGGATCAACGCCGAAGGACTCAACCTGCGCGCCCTCGTACATCTCGACCAGGTGGGCGGCCCAGAACTCCGGCTCTGCCAGCAACGGCAGACCGTCCACCACGGGAGAAGAGGCATACAAACGCCTTGCCATGGCCATGGCCTGATTCTCGCGCTGGATGACCCCGTCCGTTCGATCACCCCCGCGCCAACCCGAGATCAGCTTGACGCGTTGGCATCGTGAGGTGTCTACGTTCTCATTCGCCGGACACGCGTATAGGCCTTGGCCTAAGCTGCTCCCAACTGTCACAGCAGTGCGGTTTCGCATCAAGCCCCCTGACATCGCCGGTGTCAAATTCCGTCAGTTCCGGAATGGGACATGCGCATGTCTGATTCCGCCTCATGCGTCACTTGGTTTCCGTTGTGGCGTGGTCGAACCGCCCTGCTTCGCCGGGTTGGTTACGTATGCCCTCGCATCACTCCGTCGGGTGATCTGTCGCTTACGCATAGTCCGTTCGGGCCATTCAAGATTGGGCCCGAAGGGGGTGTTGTGCTGTGCCCACCTTCCGTAACGTCCTCAACTGGCAGCGGTGAATATGCCGCTGTCGCCGTGGGGGAGCCTCGATTCGGGAGAGGACGGCGCCGGTATGGGCTGGGTAACCGACTGGAGTGCGCAGGCAGCCTGCCGCACTACCGATCCGGATGAACTGTTCGTGCAAGGAGCAGCGCAGAACAGGGCCAAGGCGGTGTGCACCGGATGTCCGGTGCGGACCGAGTGCCTGGCCGACGCGCTGGACAACCGCGTCGAGTTCGGCGTGTGGGGCGGCATGACGGAACGGGAGCGGCGCGCGCTTCTGCGCAGGCGCCCCACCGTCACTTCCTGGCGCCGGCTCCTTGAGACCGCCCGCACTGAGTACGAGCGCAGCACGGGCATTCTGGCCGAGGACGACGAGACCGGGGCGTACATCGAGTACGCGGCTGTGGGTTAGTCCGGCCGGACGGACCCACCAGGCTCGACGGCCTCACCGGCGGCGAGCCGGTCAGCGATGGCCCGGAGTCCCGCCAGGTCGTGCACGTCGCCCGGGAGGGCGGCCACTTCGGTCACCGCCACCTCGGGGTGGAGTGCGGTGAAGCGGTCGCGCGTGCGCTGTTCACGCGCGAGGACCTGCATGCGCTCGGCATGCAGGCGCAGCAGGCCCGCCGTCAGCTGCTCCACGGTGCGGGTGCCGCCGGGGCCGTGGTCCTGGGGGTGGTCCGGTGCGATTTCGGCGTGGGTTTCGTCATCGACTTCCGCATCGGGAGGGGTGGCCGAGGAGTCACGAACACCAGCCTTCCCGGCCTCCTGATCCACAATGCGGCCCTCGTCAAGATTTTCTGCGGCGGCGAGCGCCCGCTCGGCCGAGAGCCGGGAAGCGGCGCTGCCGTGAACCCGGTTGAGTACGAGTCCGGCGAACGGCATCTCCTCCGCCGCCAGCCGCTCGACGAAGTACGCGGCCTCGCGCAGGGCGTCCCGCTCCGGTACGGCGACCACCAGGAACGCCGTACCGGGCGCCTGGAGCAGCCGGTACGTCGCGTCCGCACGCGTGCGGAAGCCGCCGAACATGGTGTCCATGGCGGCCACGAAGGTCTGTACGTCACTCAACAGCTGGCTGCCCATCAGCTTGCTGAGGGTGCCCGTCATCATCGACATGCCGACGTTGAGGAACTTCATCCCGGCCCGGCCGCCCACCTTCGCGGGCGCCATCAGCACCCGGATGAACTTGCCGTCGAGGAACGACCCGAGCCGCTTCGGCGCGTCGAGGAAGTCGAGGGCGGACCGGCTCGGCGGGGTGTCGACGACGATCAGGTCCCACTCGTCGCGCGCCCGCAGCTGGCCCAGCTTCTCCATCGCCATGTACTCCTGCGTGCCGGCGAAACCGGCCGACAGGGACTGGTAGAAGGGGTTCTCCAGGATCGCGCGGGCCCGCTCGGCGTCCGCGTGCGCCTCGACGATCTCGTCGAAGGTCCGCTTCATGTCGAGCATCATCGCGGAGAGCTCACCGCCGGCCGACTCGTCTATGCCCTTCACCCGGCGCGGGGTGTTGTCCAGCGCGTCGATGCCCATGGACTGGGCGAGCCTGCGGGCCGGGTCGATGGTGAGGACGACGACCTTCCGGCCGCGTTCGGCCGCCCGTACCCCCAGAGCCGCCGCGGTCGTCGTCTTGCCGACGCCGCCCGAGCCGCAGCACACGATGATGCGGGTGGCCGGGTCGTCGAGCAGCGGGTCGATGTCCAGCACGGGCACCGTGTCCATCGCGTCCGTCGTGTCCCTCGTGTCCGTCGCGTTCGCGGTCATGCAGTTCCCCCAGGGGCGGTACGGGTCCGCAGTTCCCTCGCCAGCCGGTAGAGCCCGGCGAGGTCCATGCCCTCGCCGAGCAGCGGGAGTTCGTACGCCGTCAGGTCCAGCCGGGCCAGTACGGCGCGCTGCTCGCGCTCCAGCTCGACGCGTTGCGCGTGCTCCGCGGCCTGTTCGAGGAGCGGGTCGACGAGACGCTCGGCGAGACCGCCGCGGCGCGCGCCGCCCAGTCCGGCCTGGGAGAGCGCCTTGGCGACATCGGTGCGCCGCTCGCCGGACGCGGTGCGCAGCGCGTCCTCGTCGAGGTGGTGGGGCCGGACCATGTTCACGATGACGTTGCCGACGGGCAGCTCGGCGGCGCGCAGTTCGGCGATGCCGTCGGCGGTCTCCTGGACCGGCATCTCCTCGAGCAGCGTCACCAGGTGGACCGCGGTCTCCGGCGACTTGAGTACGCGCATGACGGCCTGGGCCTGGTTGTGTATCGGGCCGAACTTGGCCAGCCCCGCCACCTCGTCGTTCACGTTGAGGAAGCGCGTGATGCGGCCGGTGGGCGGCGCGTCCATCACGACGTAGTCGTACGCGTAACGGTTCTGCTTGTCCCGGCGGCGGACCGCCTCGCACGCCTTGCCGGTCAGCAGCACGTCTCTGAGACCCGGCGCGATGGTGGTCGCGAAGTCGATCGCGCCGAGCTTCTTGAGCGCCCGGCCGGCTCCTCCGAGTTTGTAGAACATCTGGAGGTAGTCGAGAAGCGCGCGTTCGGCGTCTATCGCGAGGGCGTACACCTCCCCGCCGCCCGGTGCGACAGCGATCTTGCGCTCTTCGTACGGAAGCGCTTCGTCTCGAAGAGCTGCGCGATCCCCTGCCTGCCCTCGACCTCCACGAGGAGGGCGCGTTTGCCCTCCGTCGCGAGGGCGAGCGCGAGTGCTGCGGCCACCGTGGTCTTTCCGGTACCGCCTTTGCCGCTGACGACCTGGAGCCTGCTCACGTCCTGGAGCCTAACCAGTCGGGGCCCGGCCTACGCAGGAGGCTGCCTGTGGCAGGGACTACAGTCGCCGTATGACCAAGTGGGAATACTCGACCGTGCCCCTTCTCGTGCACGCGACCAAGCAGATTCTGGACACCTGGGGCGAGGACGGCTGGGAGCTCGTCCAGGTCGTGCCCGGGCCGAACAACCCCGAGCAGCTGGTTGCCTACCTGAAGCGGGAGAAGCAGGCATGACCGGTGTGGTCGAGGCGAAGCTCTCCGAGCTCGGCCTGACGCTTCCGGAGGTCGTTCCGCCGATCGCCGCGTACCAGCCGGCCGTGCAGTCGGGCGTGTACGTCTTCACCTCGGGCCAGCTCCCGATGGTGGAGGGCAAGCTTCCGTGCACCGGCAAGGTCGGCGCGGAGGTCACCCCGGAGGAGGCCAAGAACCTGGCGCGTACGTGCGCGCTGAACGCCCTGGCCGCCGTCAAGTCGGTCACCGGCGACCTGGACCGCATCGCGCGTGTCGTGAAGGTCGTCGGCTTCGTCGCCTCCGCCGCGGACTTCACCGGCCAGCCGGCCGTGATCAACGGCGCGAGCGAGCTGCTGGGCGCGGTGCTCGGTGACAAGGGCGTGCACGCGCGCAGCGCGGTGGGCGTGGCGGTACTGCCGCTCGACGCGCCGGTCGAGATCGAGATCCAGGTCGAGCTCGCTTCCGCCTGAGGGCCCGTGTCCGCCCGAGGGCTCTCACGTCTGCCGACGACCGGGGTCCCGTATCCGGACCCCGGTCTTCCGCCTCCGGGCCCCGGTCCTCTCGAACATCCAACCGGGAGCGGATAGCCTCCGGCCATGTCCAATGGTCAGTGGTACCCGCCCGAGTGGCCGGACCGGATCCGCGCCCTCGCCGGCGGTGAGCTCACCGTCGCGTCCCCCAAGCGGGCCGCCACCGTCATGCTGCTGCGGGACACGGCGGGCGGCCCCGTCGTGCACATGCTGCGCAGACGCGCCTCCATGGCCTTCGCCGGAGGCGCGTACGCGTATCCGGGCGGCGGAGTGGACCCGCGCGACGACGACCACCACGTGGGCTGGGCGGGCCCGTCGCTGGACGACTGGGCCGTGCGGCTGGGCGTGGACCCGGCGTCGGCGCAGGCCATCGTGTGCGCGGCGGTGCGCGAGACGTACGAGGAGGCCGGCGTGCTGCTCGCGGGCCCGACGGCCGGCACCGTGGTCGGCGACACCACGGGCGACGACTGGGAGGCGGACCGCCGGGCGCTGGTCGCCCGGGAACTGTCCTTCGCGGACTTCCTCCGGCAGAGGTCTCTGCTGCTGCGCTCGGACCTGCTGGGCGCGTGGGCGCGCTGGATCACCCCCGAGTTCGAGCCGAAGCGGTACGACACCTGGTTCTTCGTCGCCGCGCTGCCGGCCGGCCAGCGGACCCGCAACGCCTCGACGGAGGCGGACCGCACGGTGTGGATCGGCCCGGCGGAGGCGGCCGCGGGCTACGACAGGGGCGAGCTGCTGATGATGCCGCCGACGATCTCGACGCTGCGTACGCTCCAGCCGTACGCACGGCTGCCGAGGCCCTCGCGGGCGCGGCGGACCAGGACCTGGCGCCGGTGCTCGCGCGGGCCCGCCTGGAGGGTGACGAGCTGGTGCTGAGCTGGCCGGGCCACGAGGAGTTCACGAAGCGCATCGGGAACACCATGGGGAGCACCGACCGTACCGAGAGCACAGGAGGCACCGCATGACCGACGCAGCAGCGCTTCCCGGACAGCCCCGCGGCGGCGTGCTCTCCGGGCCCGCCACCGCACGCGCCGTCAACGTCCTGGCCCCGAACGCCTCCGCGATGACCCTCGACGGCACCAACACCTGGATCGTCTCCGAGCCCGGCTCCGACCTGGCGGTCGTCGTCGACCCGGGGCCGCTCGACGACGTACACCTGCGGGCGGTGATCGCCACCGCGGAGGAGGCGGGCAAGCGGGTCGCGCTGACCCTCCTCACCCACGGGCACCCCGACCACGCGGGGGGCGCGGCGCGCTTCGCCGAGCTGACGCGTACGCCCGTACGGGCCCTGGACCCCGCGCTGCGGCTCGGAGACGAGGGGCTCGCGGCGGGGAACGTCGTCACCACCGGGGGACTGGAGATGCGCGTGGTGGCGACGCCGGGGCACACCGCCGACTCGCTCTGCTTCCACCTGCCCGCCGACCGGGCCGTGTTGACGGGCGACACCGTCCTCGGGCGCGGCACGACGGTCGTGGCGCACCCCGACGGGCGGCTCGGCGACTACCTCGACTCGCTGCGGCGGCTGCGTTCGCTGGCGGTCGACGACGGGGTGCAGGTCGTGCTGCCCGGGCACGGGCCCGTCCTGGAAGACGCGCAGGGCGCGGTCGAGTACTACCTGGCCCACCGCGCGAACCGGCTCGCGCAGGTCGAGACGGCCGTCGAGGACGGGTACGTCAGCGCGTCCGAGGTCGTCGCCCGCGTGTACGCGGACGTGGACCGGTCACTGTGGCCGGCGGCCGAGCTCTCGGTGCGGGCGCAGCTGGAGTATCTGCGGGAGCACGGTCTGATCTAGTACGGAGCTGTCCGGGCCCGGTGGCCCGGACAGGCATCCTGGTGCTTGAACTGACCGGTGGGACGGGGACGGCCGGCCCGTCCTCCGGACGGAGGGCGACGGTCTCGCCGTACGCGAAGGACTCACACGCCGCGCAGTCGTCGCCCCGGGGCGGGGGAGCAGGGTGCGCTCGCCCCGGGAGGGGCCGATGATCAAGTGGACCGGCACGTTGTAGCGGGCGTACTGGTGGACCTTGAAGTCTTCGTACTCCTTGGCGGCCCGCTCGGCCACGCGCCGCAGCGCGTCGTCCATGACGCTCGCCGCCGCCTCCTCGCCCGTCACCGACCGTATGCGCAGAGCAGCCGCAGCCGCAGCCACTGGCACCCGGGCCGGGAACGCGGAAGGGCCACCCCTTGGCGGGGTGGCCTTCCGGCAGTCGCGTACGGGCTCGTACTAGCGCGAGCGCTTCGCCAGGCGCTCCACGTCCAGCAGGATCACGGCCCGTGCCTCCAGGCGGAGCCAGCCGCGGCCCGCGAAGTCGGCGAGGGCCTTGTTGACCGTCTCGCGGGACGCGCCGACCAGCTGGGCCAGCTCCTCCTGCGTCAGGTCGTGCACGACGTGGATGCCCTCCTCCGACTGCACGCCGAAGCGGCGCGACAGGTCGAGGAGCGCACGGGCGACACGGCCCGGCACGTCGGAGAAGACCAGGTCCGACATCTGGTCGTTGGTCTTGCGCAGCCGGCGGGCGACGGCGCGCAGGAGCGCCGTGGCCACCTCCGGGCGGGCGTTCAGCCAGGGCTGGAGGTCGCCGTGGCCGAGGCCGAGCAGCTTGACCTCCGTCAGGGCGGTCGCGGTGGCAGTGCGTGGGCCCGGGTCGAAGAGCGACAGCTCACCGATCAGCTCACCGGGACCGAGGACGGCCAGCATGTTCTCGCGGCCGTCGGGGGAGGTGCGGTGCAGCTTCACCTTGCCCTCGGTCACCACGTACAGGCGGTCGCCGGGGTCGCCCTCATGAAAGAGGGCGTCGCCGCGAGCGAGCGTCACCTCACTCATCGAGGCGCGGAGCTCCGCGGCCTGCTCGTCATCGAGCGCCGCGAAGAGCGGGGCGCGCCGCAGAACGTCGTCCACGAGTTCTCTCCTTGTCGACCTGCTCACAGGAACCGTGGTCACCATGATGCCGGACGGTAAAACTAGTGCGATCAATCACAAGTTTGACGTACCGGCGTGCCTGACCGTGCGGCAGGGGGCCGATTGGGTTGGCAATTGGCTGTGACCGGGGCGGATGTCAGTGCCGGGCTTTAGGCTGGCCGGGTGTCCAAATCGCCGGTGAGAGTGCAGGCCAAGGGGGCCGGACAGGTGACCGAAGCCCATAATTCCGCTGTGGGCGAACAAGTTCCGGCCCAGCCCAGAAAAGCCAAAAAAGAGGACGAAACGCCCAAGCCTGTCAAAGCTGCCAAGCCCGTGAAGGCTGTGAAGCCCGTGAAGGCCGCCGGGCCGGAGTCGCGCCTGGCCATGGTCCGCCGTGCCCGCCGGATCAACCGCGAGCTGGCCGAGGTCTATCCGTACGCCCATCCCGAGCTGGACTTCGAGAACCCGTTCGAGCTGCTGGTCGCCACGGTCCTCTCCGCCCAGACCACCGACCTGCGGGTCAACCAGACCACCCCGGCCCTCTTCGCCAAGTACCCGACGCCCGAGGACATGGCGGCCGCGGTCCCCGAGGAGCTGGAGCAGATCATCCGGCCGACGGGTTTCTTCCGCGCCAAGGCCCGTTCCCTGCTCGGCCTGTCCGCGGCCCTGCGGGACAACTTCGGCAGCGAGGTCCCCGGCCGTCTGGAGGACCTGGTCACGCTGCCGGGCGTCGGCCGCAAGACCGCCAATGTCGTGCTGGGCAATGCGTTCGGCGTCCCGGGAATCACGGTCGACACCCACTTCGGACGGCTTGTGCGCCGCTGGAAGTGGACTGAGCACGAGGACCCGGAGAAGGTCGAGGCGGACATCGCCGCGATCTTCCCGAAGAGCGAGTGGACGATGCTCTCGCACCGGATCATCTTCCACGGCCGCCGTGTCTGCCACTCCCGCAAGCCGGCCTGCGGCGCCTGCCCGATCGCGCCCCTGTGCCCGTCCTACGGCGAGGGCGAGACGGACCCGGAGAAGGCGAAGAAGCTCCTCAAGTACGAGATGGGCGGCCACCCCGGGCAGCGGCTGAAGCCCCCGCCGGGCTTCCCGGGAGAGCCGGCGCCCCCGCTGGGGGCCGCCGAGTGACAGGTGTGCGGGATGGCGCGGAACGAACAGGCCCGCTTCGGGCGTTGTGACGACGGGGGTGCCCATGGCGCGTAGGAGCGAGACGTACGACAGCGGGGCGGCCGGGACGGCCGGGACCGTGGAGGCGGGCGGCCTGCCCGAGGTCGCCGTGACGAGCACCGGGCTGCCCGGATGGCTCGGTCCGGTGGCCGAGGCCGCCCGGTCCGTGCGCCCCGAGCAGCTCAGCCGCTTTCTGCCGCCCGAGAGCGGCGCCGGGCGCCAGTCGGCCGTGCTGATCCTCTTCGGCGAGGGCGAGAAGGGCCCCGAGCTGCTGCTCATGGAGCGGGCGGGCAGCCTGCGCTCGCACGCGGGACAGCTGAGCTTCCCCGGCGGCGCCCTCGACCCCGCCGACGGCGATCCGGAATCGACAGGCCCGCTGCGCGCCGCGCTCCGCGAGGCCGAAGAGGAAACCGGACTCGACCCCTCGGGCGTCCAGATCTTCGGCGTACTGCCCCGCCTCTACATCCCCGTCAGCGACTTCGTCGTGACGCCCGTCCTCGGCTGGTGGCGCGAGCCGAGCCCGGTCGGCGCCGTCGATCCCGCCGAGACCGCGAGCGTGTTCACGGTCTCCGTGGCGGATCTCACGGATCCGGCCAACCGCGTGACGAGTGTGCACCCGCGCGGTCACAGCGGTCCGGCGTTCCTGGTCGGACCGGCGCTGGTCTGGGGTTTCACCGCGGGTGTGATCGACAGGATCCTTCACTACGCGGGCTGGGAGCGTCCCTGGGACCGCTCCCGGCAGGTCCCGCTCGACTGGCACGCGTGACAGGGTGGCCATGTGAACGTCCTGGACATCTTGTTGCTGGTCGCGGCGGTGTGGTTCGCGATCGTCGGGTACCGGCAGGGATTCGTCGTCGGCATTCTGTCGGTGATCGGCTTCCTCGGCGGTGGCCTCGTCGCGGTCTACCTGCTGCCCCTCGCGTGGGACCAGCTGACCGACGGATCGGAAGTCAGCTCGGCGGCCGCCGTCGTCGCGGTCGTCATCGTGATCGTCTTCGCCTCGGTGGGCCAGGCCTTCACCACCCATCTCGGCAACAAGCTCCGCAGATACATCACCTGGTCGCCCGCGCGCGTCCTGGACGCCTCGGGCGGCGCGCTGGTCAACGTCGTCGCGATGCTCCTGGTCGCCTGGCTGATCGGTTCCATGCTCGCGCAGACCTCGCTCCCCACGCTGGGCAAGGAGGTCCGTAACTCCAAGGTGCTCCTCGGCGTCTCGCGCGTGATGCCCGATCAAGCGAACATGTGGTTCACGGACTTCAGGTCGGTCCTCGCGCAGAACGGCTTCCCCCAGGTCTTCAGCCCCTTCTCCAACGAGCCCATCACCGAGGTCGAGGCCCCGGACCCGGCGCTCGCGGGAAGCCCCGTCGCCGCCCGTGCGAAGAAGTCCATCGTCAAGGTCGTGGGTACGGCCCCGAGCTGCGGCAAGGTCCTCGAAGGCACCGGCTTCGTCTTCGACGACCGCCGCGTCATGACGAACGCCCACGTCGTGGGAGGCGTCGACGAGCCGACCGTGCAGATAGGCGGAGAAGGCCGCCGGTACGACGCCACGGTGGTGCTCTACGACTGGGAGCGCGACATCGCCGTACTGGACGTTCCGAACCTCGATGCCCCGGCGCTGGAGTTCACGGGCCCCGACGACGACGCGCGCAGCGGTGACAGCGCGATCGTCGCGGGCTTCCCGGAGAACGGCGCCTACGACGTCCGCTCCGCCCGCGTCCGCGGCCGGATCAACGCCGACGGCCCGGACATCTACCACCACGGCACGGTCCGGCGCGACGTCTACTCGCTCTTCGCGACCGTCCGCCAGGGCAACTCGGGCGGCCCGCTGCTGACGCCCGACGGCAAGGTCTACGGCGTCGTCTTCGCCAAGTCCCTCGACGACGCCGACACGGGGTACGCCCTGACGGCCGACGAGGTCCGTGAGGACATCCGCCTCGGCAGCGCCGCCAACCAGCAGGTCGACAGTCAGGGATGCGCGCTCTGACGATTCCGAGAGGCCGGTTCACCCTCACATGCGTCTGACGATCCTCGGCGGCGGCGGCTTCCGCGTCCCCCTCGTGTACGGAGCGCTCCTGCGCGACCGCGCCGAGGGCCGTGTCACCCACGTCGCCCTCCACGACCTGGACCGCGCCCGCCTGGCCGCCGTCGCCCACGTCCTCGCCGACCAGGCCGCCGGTGTCCCGGACGCGCCGGCCGTATCCGTCACCACCGACCTCGACGACGCCCTGCGCGGCGCCGACTTCGTCTTCTCCGCCATCCGGGTCGGCGGCCTGGAGGGCAGGGCCGCCGACGAGCGCGTGGCTCTCGCCGAGGGCGTCCTGGGCCAGGAGACGGTCGGCGCGGGCGGCATCGCCTACGGACTGCGTACGGTCCCGGTGGCCGTCGACATCGCGCGGCGCGTGGCGCGGCTCGCCCCCGACGCGTGGGTCATCAACTTCACCAACCCCGCCGGCCTCGTCACCGAGGCCATGTCCCGCCATCTCGGCGAGCGCGTCATCGGCATCTGCGACTCGCCCGTGGGCCTCGGGCGCCGCGTCGCCCGCGCGCTCGGCGTCGCCGACCCGGCGCGGGCGCGGCTCGACTACACCGGTCTCAACCACCTCGGCTGGCTGCGCGGGGTGTACGCCGACGACGAGCCCGGCCGGAACCTGCTCCCGGCCCTGTTCGACGACGAGCGCGCCCTGACCTCCTTCGAGGAGGGCAGGCTCTTCGGAGCCGAGTGGCTGCGCTCGCTCGGCTCCGTCCCCAACGAATACCTGCACTACTACTACTTCAACCGCGAGACGGTCACCGCCTACCGCGAGGCGAAGCAGACCCGCGGCGCGTTCCTGCGCGACCAGCAGGCACGCTTCTACGACGACATGGCGGACCGCACGTCGGCGTCGGGCGCCCTGGCCGCGTGGGACCGTACCCGCGCCGAGCGCGAAGCCACGTACATGGCGGAGAACCGGGAGGCGGCGGGCGCGGGCGAGCGCGCCGCCGACGACCTGGAGTCCGGTGGGTACGAATACGTCGCGCTCGCGCTGATGCGGGCCATCGCCCGCGACGAACGCGCCACACTCATCCTCAATGTCCGCAGCCGGGGCACGCTGCCGCTGCTCGACGACGCGGCCGTCGTCGAAGTCCCGTGCCGGGTCGACGCGGCCGGCGCCCACCCCCTCGCCGTATCACCGCTGACCGGCCACGAGGCGGGCCTGGTGGCCGCGGTCAAGGCGGTGGAGCGCTGCGTACTCCAGGCGGGGGAGAGCGGATCGGCACGGGCGGCGGTGAAGGCGTTCGCCCTGCATCCGCTCGTCGACTCGGTCACGGTGGCGCGAAGGCTGCTCGACGGCTACCGGAGCGCGCACCCCGGACTCGCCTATCTCAAGTCCGGGGCACGGTAGCTCCAGCGGTTTCGGCCGCGTCAGGTGTGCCGGTTGTTTTACGTCGCGTACGTCGCGTCAGTCGCGGGGATGACGCAACCGCGCCGAGACCCAGCGGGCCCGGCGGCGGAGAATGCGGGGAATCCCGATCGTGCGGGAAGGCGGGCCGTGGCCGTGGCTCTGGTCCTGCGGACCGCCCCTTTCCTGGGTGCTCAGCGCGGTGGCCGAGCGGCGATTGCGTGCTGCGTCACCGTAGTCGTGCGTCCAGCCCATACCCGACGTGTGCCCGTGCCCCATGGTCCGTAATCGCGCCGGGGGCAGCCAATTGGCCTATGCGTCAGGCAATTGGCTGTTCGTAGGACAAGCGTTCCGGTGGCCCGGCGGTCGGTCAGCGGTCCGGCTCGGGATCCTTCAGCCAGTTGACCAGCTCGGTCGAGAAAGCCACCGGGTCCTCCTCGTGCGGGAAGTGCCCGAGTCCGTCGAACAGCCGCCACCGGTACGGGGCTTCGACGTACTCGCCGGAACCCGCCGCGCTGCGCGTGCGCATCACCGGGTCCAGCGAGCCGTGCAGATGCAGCGTCGGCACCTGCACCGGCCGTTTCATGCGCCGGTTGAACTGGATGCCGTCCGGCCGTGCCATCGACCGCACCAACCACCGGTACGGCTCGATCGAGCAGTGCGCCGTCGACGGGATCGACATCGCCCGCCGGTACACGTCGACGTCCTCGTCGTTCAGCAGCCGCGGACCCGACCAGTCGCGGATCAGCCGCCCCACCAACGCCGCGTCGTCCGCGACCAGCTGACGCTCGGGCAGCCACGGGCGCTGGAATCCCCAGACGTACGATCCGGCCCGTGCCTGGGACATGTCGGAGAGCATCGCCGAGCGCCAGCGGCGCGGGTGCGGCATCGAGGAGACCACGAGCCGGCGCACCAGCTTGGGCCGCATCACGGCCGCCGTCCACGCCAGGTACCCGCCGAGGCCGTGCCCGACGAGCGCCGCGTCCGGCTCGCCGAGCGAACGCACCACGCCGGTGATGTCGAGCGCGAGGTTCGCCGGGTCGTAACCCCGCGGCGTACGGTCGCTGCCGCCCACGCCCCGCAGGTCCATCGCGACGGCCCGGAACCCGGCGTCGGCGAGCGCGGTCAGCTGGTGCCGCCACGTCCACCAGAACTGCGGAAAGCCGTGCAGCAGCAGCACCAGCGGGCCGTCCCCGGCCTCCGCGATGTGGAAGCGCGCGCCGTTGGCCGCGACCTCGCGATGGGTCCACGGGCCGTCGGGACGTACGACAGAAGCGGGTGTCGGTGCGGGCACGGGCGCAGGAGCGCCGGAGTCGGAATCAGGGGCCGTCATGTGGACGAGCGTGCCACAGCCACTGCCTTGTCACCGACCTGGCGGGGATGAGGCTTGGCACCCTGGAGCACGGCCGCCGTCTGCTTGGCCGAGGCGATGCTCTTCTCCGGCGGCTTGACCTTCTTGAACTTCGACACGGCGATCAGCGCCAGCAGACCCGCCAGCAGCAGGAACGCGCCGCCGACGATCAGGAAGGACCAGGCGAGACCCAGCCCCAGGTTGTGGATGCCGTACGCCGCGGCGAAGCTCAGCACCGGCAGGGAGAAGAGCGCGAACACCCCCGCGACACCGATGGCGCTGCCGCCGATACCGACGCGCTTGACGTCCTGCCGCAGCTCGGCCTTGGCCAGCGCGATCTCGTCGTGCACGAGCGCGGACATCTCGGCGGTCGCCGAGGCGACCAACTGACCGAGGCTGCGGTCGACGGTGTCAGCGGTGCGGACGGTGTCAGCGGTGCGGACGCTGTCAGCGGTGCGGGCGGGGTCACTCATCGCTCTCTCCCTCTTCTACGTCTGCTGTTTCGATGGATCTGATGTCAGATCATGCCGGACCGTCGCCCTTGTTGCCGGATGCCCCCGCGAGTTCCGCGAGCTTGCGGTGGGCCGCGGCCTTCTCCTCGTAGATCGCGGCCATCCGCAGGTGGTACTCGGGCTGGTCGAGCTCGTAGATGTCCGGGATGCCGTCGTGGTCGTCGTCGCGCTCCTCGTCCTCGACCATCGCGCGGTACTTGCGCACCCGAAGCTTGAGCAGGATCCCGGAAAACACGGCAGCGATCAGCGACCCGATGAGCACGGAGGCCTTGACCTGGTCGGTCAGCGCGGCGTTTCCGGTGAAGGCGAGTTCGCCGATGAGCAGCGAGACGGTGAAGCCGATACCGGCCAGCGAGGCGACGGCGAAGACGTCGGGCCAGACCAGGTCGTCGTTGAGTTCGGCCTTGGTGAAGCGGGCCGCCAGCCAGGTGCCGCCGAAGATGCCGACGGCCTTGCCGACCACCAGGCCGAGGACGACGCCGAGGGTCTCGGGCCGGGTGAACACGTCGCCGGCCGCCTCGCCGGAGATGGAGACACCGGCGGAGAAGAGGGCGAACAGCGGCACGGCGATCCCCGCCGAAAGGGGACGCACGAGGTGCTCGATGCGCTCACCGGGGGAGTGCGCCTCGTTCTCGTTCCGGGTGCAGCGCAGCATCAGGCCCATCGCGACACCGGCGATGGTGGCGTGTACGCCGCTGTTGTACATCAGGCCCCAGATCACCAGGGCGAGCGGTACGTAGATGTACCAGCCGCGCACGCCCCCCCGCAGCAGCAGCCAGAACACGGCGAGACCCACGACCGCGCCGCCGAGCGCGAGGAAGTCGAGGTCGCTGGTGAAGAAGACCGCGATGATCAGAATCGCGAACAGGTCGTCGACGACGGCGAGGGTGAGCAGGAAGGCGCGCAGCGCGGACGGCAGCGAGGTGCCGATCACCGCGAGGACGGCGAGCGCGAAGGCGATGTCGGTGGCGGTCGGGACGGCCCAGCCGCCCAGGGACCCGTCCCCGAGGACGTTGACCAGGACGTACACCAGGGCCGGCATCACCATGCCGCTGAGGGCGGCTATGACGGGCAGCGCGGCGGCCTTGGGGTCGCGCAGTTCACCGGCGACCAGCTCGCGCTTCAGCTCGATGCCCGCGACGAAGAAGAAGACGGCGAGCAGACCGTCGGCCGCCCAGTGCTGGACGGAGAGGTCGAGGCCGAGCGAGGCGGGCCCCAGGTGGAAGTTGCGTATCGACGCGTAGCTGTCGCTGAGCCCGGTGTTCGCCCATATCAGCGCGGCTATCGCGGCTACGAGGAGCAGTACGCCGCCGACGGTCTCGGTGCGCAGGGCATCCGCCACGAACGTACGTTCGGGGAATGGGAGCCGTCCGAGGAACTTGCGGGGGCCGGACGGGGG
>RHMC01000432.1 GCA_003719395.1 Streptomyces altiplanensis | reverse complement strand
CGGTGCCGCGCCGGGGCGTCTCCTCGGGCGCCGAACGTTCGGGTACGGGGTCTTCTTCGGGCTCGTTGCGTTCGACGCCCTGCGGGGAGCGCCCCGGCACGTCCCCTCCCCCCGCCGCGGGTTCCGCGGCGGGGCCGGGAGCGTCCTCGGGGACGTGCGCCCCGGCGGGGGGCTCGTCGGAGGAGGCGAGCAGCTCGGCGTACGCCGCACGCTTGTCGCGCTGGGGGTTCCTCCGGCCGGACTCCCATGACGTGACCGTCTCGGGGGTGACGCCCAGAGCGGCGGCGACCTGCTCCTGGGTCAGCGATTTCGCTTCGCGCAGCCTGCGCCGTTCCGTGGCGGAGGGCAGCGGGGTGGCGGGGGTGGATTCAGTGCGCTGCGTCATGAAATCCCCCCATAACGCTGCACCAGCCGAAAAAGTACATAAACATATATTGAGCGACACGGCAGTCGATCACGTGTTACACGCATTAAGCGCGTGTCGTTGACAGCATGTCCGGGTGACTCAAGTGACCCATCGCGGTACGTGGTTGCCGTCCGTGCACAGCCGTTCCTCGGCGCAGGCCGCCTGTTTCGTGCGGGGAGCGGTCGCCGCGGGGCTCGGCCTCGGTGCGCTCGCCGTCCTGGTGACGGTGTTGTGGATCAGCTCTCCGTACCCCGACAGCGGGCCCGGCGGGGCATTGCGCGCCGCCGCCGGGCTGTGGCTGCTGGCCCACGGGGCCGAGCTCGTCCGGTACGACACGCTGTCCGGTGTCCCCGCGCCCGTGGGACTGACTCCGATGCTGCTCGCGGCGGTGGCCGGTGTGGCTCGCGCACCGGGCCGCGCGCGACGAGCTGGAGCCCCGGGACGGGCGCCCGCGGCCGTCGGCGTGGGT
>RHMC01000431.1 GCA_003719395.1 Streptomyces altiplanensis | reverse complement strand
TGAGCTCTTTCAGAGTGGCCTCTGATCGGGTGACGGGCCGGTGGCCCGCAACGCACAAGGCCCCTGTGCCGTTGAGTGAGGTGTTCGTCGTCTCAACTCATCAGCTCAGGAGCCTCGTTGGTTCCCTATCCTGCCGCACTCGACCTGCCTCACGCCCTGGTCGAGTGGGTATCCATGCTCATCGTCACCCGTGAGGGTGACCGCCGCTGCAAGCTCCCGCCTCACCAGCGTGCCCTCGTCGGTCTGGTCTGCCTTCGCCGACACGACACGCTCGCGCAGATCGCCGCCGGCTTCGGCATATCCGTCGGCACCGCCCACGCCTATGTGAAGGCCGTCGTCGAGCATCTGTCCCGCCGGGCACCCGGACTGCTGCGGGTCCTGCGAGAGACCGACCCTGATCACGTTCTGCTCGACGGGACACTCGTCGAGTGCGACCGTGTCGGTGACAGCCGGGCCGACTTCTCCCACAAGCACCGGCGTCACGGAGTGAACGTGCAGGTCGTGGCCGATCCGACGGGCAAATTGCTGTGGATCTCGCCCGCGCTGCCCGGCCGCATGCACGACCTGACCGCGGCCCGCACCCACCGCATCATCCGGATCTGCGAACGCCAGGGCGTGCCCGTCCTCGCCGACCGCGCCTACATCGGGGCCGGCTTCTGGGTGACCACACCGATCAGACGGCTCCCGAACCGGGAACTGACCACGACCCAGCGGACGATCAACCGGGCCCTCTCGGCAGCGCGTGCACCGGTCGAACGAAGCATCGCGAGACTGAAGTCCTGGCGGATCTTCCACAGAGCCCGCTGCAGCCCCAACCGCATGACCGTCATCGCCGCCGCCATCCTCACCCTGGAGCGTCAACGCTGAAAATGCTCAGTG
>RHMC01000430.1 GCA_003719395.1 Streptomyces altiplanensis | reverse complement strand
ACGCCCGGCCACCGGCCGTCAGCACACCCGAGGCATGCTGCGTCCACGGCGACTCCGCGCCCTCGGGGCGAGAGTGGACCTCCACGGAACGCCGGCCCGACTCGTCGGGGGTGCCGACCGCCACCTGCACCTGAATGGCGCCGTGTTCCGGAAGGACCAGCGGCGCAGCGAGCGTCAGTTCCTCGACACGGTCGCAGCCGACCTCGTCACCGGCCCGGATCGCCAGCTCCAGCAGAGCCGTCCCCGGAAGGAGCACCTGGCCCATCACCGCGTGGTCCATCAGCCACGGATGCGTCTGCACCGACAACCTGCCGGTGAACAGCACGCCCTGGCCCGCGGCGAGTTCGACGGCCGCACCCAGCAGCGGATGCTCGGCCGAACCGAGCCCCGCGGCCCGTACGTTCTTGGCCTCACTGGACTGCGAACCGGTCGGCCAGAACCACTGGTGCTGGAAGGCGTACGTCGGCAACTCGACGCGACGCGCACCGCTTCCGGCGAACATCCCGGCCCAGTCGGGCATCGTACCGCGTACGTGAACGCGAGCCAGCGCGGTGAGCGCGGTCAGCTCCTCGTCCCGCTCCTTGCGGAGCATCGGGATGAACGCCGCGTTCTCCGGTGCGGATTCCTGGGCCATGGCGGAGAGGACCCCGTCCGGACCCAGCTCCAGGAACGTGGTCACGCCCTGCTCACCGAGGGTGCGGATGCCGTCGGAGAAGCGCACGGCCTCGCGGACGTGGCGCACCCAGTACCCGGCCGAGCACAGCTCCTCGGCCGACGCCATACCACCGGTCAGGTTCGACACCACCGGGATGACCGGCTCGGCATACGACAGACCCTCCGCGACCGTGCGGAACTCCTCCAGCATCGGATCCATCAGCGGCGAGTGGAAC
>RHMC01000429.1 GCA_003719395.1 Streptomyces altiplanensis | reverse complement strand
GTTCCACTCGCCGCTGATGGATCCGATGCTGGAGGAGTTCCGCACGGTCGCGGAGGGTCTGTCGTATGCCGAGCCGGTCATCCCGGTGGTGTCGAACCTGACCGGTGGTATGGCGTCGGCCGAGGAGCTGTGCTCGGCCGGGTACTGGGTGCGCCACGTCCGCGAGGCCGTGCGCTTCTCCGACGGCATCCGCACCCTCGGTGAGCAGGGCGTGACCACGTTCCTGGAGCTGGGTCCGGACGGGGTGCTCTCCGCCATGGCGCAGGAGTCCGTGTCCGAGGGAGTCGTGACCGTACCGGCCCTGCGCAAGAACCGTGCCGAGGAGCCCGCGGCCCTCGCGGCCCTTGCTCAGCTGCACACCCGGGGCGTTCCCGTGGACTGGCTCGCCGTGTTCGCCGGAACGGATGCGTCGCGGGTCGACCTGCCCACGTACCCCTTCGAGCACCAGTGGATCTGGCCGGCCGGTTCGCAGGCCGACGCCGCCGGTGACGTACGCGCCGCCGGACTGGAGCGGCCGGGCACCCCTTGCTCGGTGCGGCCGTCGAACTCGCCGAGCACGAGGGCGCGTTGGTGACGGGACGGCTGTCCGTCCAGTCGCACCCCTGGCTCGCCGATCACGCGGTCATGGGCCGGGTCCTGGTGCCGGGCACCGCGCTGCTGGAGCTGGCGTTCCGCGCCGGTGACGAGGTCGGCTGCGACCGGGTCGAGGAGCTCACGCTCGCGGCCCCGCTGGTGCTGCCGGAGGACGGCGCGGTCCAGGTGCAGGTACGCGTCGGGGCCGCGGACGACACGGACCGGCATCCGGTCACCGTGCACTCCCGGCTCGACGGCGCCGACGAGTCGCCGTGGACGCAGCATGCCTCGGGTGTGCTGACGGCCGGTGGCCGGGCGT
>RHMC01000428.1 GCA_003719395.1 Streptomyces altiplanensis | reverse complement strand
ACCACGACACAAAGCACCACCTCGTGTCAGCGGCCAGCAACCGCTATATACCAGAGACCTGCAAGAACACGCCCTACCTGATCAATCGTCACTGCCACCAGCGCACTGACACGAAGCCGACACATCGCACCTTGAGCGGAACCCCCCACTGCCCCTTGGCGACCTGGGTCAGTCGAAGAGAGCCACAACTCCATTTACCCAGATCGCGAGGAACGCGAGGGCCCCCACCAGGCAGCCGCCGCCCGCCAGCACACCGCCGACCGTCCACGGTTCGGAAGGTGCCTCCTCGTACTTCTCCTCCAGGCTGTCCCGGTAGGAGGCGGGGTCGTCCCAGGTAACGGGGTGCCCCAGCTCTTCGGCGCAGGCCGTCCTCACTGCGATGAGCTGCTTCTCCGCGAACGGGGTGGCAGCCATCGCCTCAGGGCCGCGCCAGGCGAGGGCCTTCATCCGCCACCCGGGTGACCCGTACCGCGCCTCGAAGGCGGCGGTCTCCTCGGCGTTGCGGTCCTCTTCGAGGTACATCCAGCGTCCGGCCTCGGCAGCATCGCCGTAGAGCCGGTACACCTCGGCCAGACGACGACGGAGCGTCAGGTCGTACGGGAAGGACGAGACGAGACCGCGCAAACGCTGGCGCGCAACAGGAACCCGGCCGGCGGCCAGGTCTGCATCGACTTGAGCAAGGGTCTCTCTCAGGGGCATGAACACATGATCGTGTATCGCATGGATCCACGTCGACCAAGTTGTTTGCGCAGCACCCGCTCACCCCCAACGGAACCCACGGAGCGGGGACACACCTGCTGAGATCAGTACCTCCGGGCTCGCCTTCGCCCAGGCCAAGCTCGAACTGGCCCTCGGGCACTGTCACGTTGTCGGGGGTGTGGTCGGCTGAGGGCATGCGGAGCTCCCG
>RHMC01000427.1 GCA_003719395.1 Streptomyces altiplanensis | reverse complement strand
CTCACCTCCGGTCCCGGCCCCGTACTCACCTCCGGCCCCGGCCCCCTCGCCGGCGCCGCAGCCGCAGGCGGCTGGAGCAGTCCCGCCGTCCCGGCGCCCCGCACCCCCCGCCTCCTCTACGGCAGCCCCGAAATCCGGCGCCCCACCGCCGTACAGGCCGTCCTCGACGCCGAAGGCCCCGCGCTCGTCGTGACCGCCGACCCGACCGTGTGGGCCGAGACCAAGGACGCGCGCGCCAAGCTCGGCCCCGTCCTCGTGTACGACCCCGGGCACCTCTGCGACACCCCGGCCCGCCTCCACTGGTCCCCCACCGCCGGCTGCGACCGGGCCGACACCGCCGCCGCGCGCGCCGTGGCGCTGCTGGCGCCCGTACGGCCCCAGGCGCGGCTTGACGCGGCGGTGGCCGACACCGCCCAGACCCTGCTCAGCAGCTGGCTGCACGCCGCCGCCGTGGACGGCCGCCCCTTCCGCCAGGTGCACCGCTGGGCGCAGGGGCACAGTGCGCACGAGGCGGTACGTATCCTCCGCACCCATCCCAAGGCGTCGAGCGGCGCCGCGGGCCTCCTCGAATCCGCGCTCACCGCGTACCCCGAACGCCGCGAGATCGCGCAGGAACTGACGGTCAGGGCGTTCGCAGCCCTCTCCTCGGTCCACATCCGCGAAGCCTGCACTCCAAATCGAACCGATTCGCTCGCTTTGGAATCATTTGCGGACGAGGGGGGCACCCTTTATGTGGTGGGTGAAGCAATCGAGGACCCCAAGTCGCGTCCCGGAGCGATGCCTCTGCTCACCGCACTCGCATCAAGCGTGGTCGAGCACGGCCGCCGCATGGCCGCACGGTCACCTGCCGGCCGGCTCGCCCCACCCATGACGTTCGTCCTGGACGACGTCGCGGCCGTGGCTCCGCTTCCCCGGCTCCCCGAGCCTCGCTGTCGACCGGCCCGGACAG
>RHMC01000426.1 GCA_003719395.1 Streptomyces altiplanensis | reverse complement strand
CCTTGTGCGTTGCGGGGACCGATCCCGTCACCCGATCAGTGACCACGCTGAAAGAACTCAGTGCCTAATCATGTTGACCGCCCCCGGCAGGCAGTGCTGGAGTCGGCACGTGGACAGCATCCCCGCCAACCGGCGGCTCTGGAACAAGATCAGCAGCGCCTACCAACACGAGCACGACCCGCAAATCGGCGCCACACCCCGGCTGTGGGGCATGTACTCCATCCCCGACGCGCACCTGCACGCCCTGGGCGACGTCACCGGCAAGCGCGTCCTCGAACTCGGCTGCGGCGCCGGCCAGTGGTCCAGAGCGCTCGCCGCCGAGGGCGCCACCGTGGTCGGGCTCGACCTGTCCGAAGCCCAACTCGCCGCAGCGGCCCGCGCGATGGGAGCGGCCCGCTACCCGCTAGTGCAAGGCGCCGCCGAACAACTCCCCTTCGCCGCCGACAGCTTCGACCTGGTGTTCTGCGACTTCGGTGGGCTCAGCTGGGCGCCCCCGCACCTGGCCGTCCCGCAGGCCGCACGCGTCTTGGGCCGAGGCGGGCGCCTGGTGTTCAACGTCGCCAGCCCATGGTTCGAAGCCTGCTACGACGAAGCCGCCAGCCGCGTGACCACGACGCTGCAGCAGGACTACTTCGGGCTGAACACCATCGCCGAAGACGACGGCGCGACCAGCTATCAGCTCACCTACGGCGAATGGGTCAAGGTCCTGCGCGGCGCGGGTCTCATCATCGACGACCTCATCGAGCCGCGGCCCGAACTCGGAACACCCAACGGCTACAACGAAACCGACCCGCCCGACTGGGCACACCGCTGGCCGGCGGAACTGCTCTGGGTAACCCACAAACCGTAAGTTCCGCCGCGCCGAGACCTGAAGGCATCCCCTCGCCGGGCAGGCCTAGCGGTGGTTTGTTAATCCGGGGAGTAGAGGTCAAGCGGGTGGCCTGCGCTGA
>RHMC01000425.1 GCA_003719395.1 Streptomyces altiplanensis | reverse complement strand
AGGGGAGTGGCGAGGGCGGTGGTGGTCTGCCGTTCTCGTGGGAGGGTGTGTCGCTGCACGCGACCGGCGCCTCAACTCTGCGGGTGCGGCTCGCGCCGCTCGGCAAGGACGCGGTCTCTGTGGCCGCGGTCGACACCTCCGGTGCACCGGTCGCCTCAGTCGACTCACTGCTCGTACGGACGGTGTCCAGCGAGCAGCTGAACGGTCCTGCCGGAGTCGGCAGGGATTCCCTGTTCGGCGTGGAGTGGACGCCGGTCGCGGCCGGGTCCTGGCCGGCTGGTCAGCAGCTGGCCCTCCTGGGTGCGGATCCCTTCGGAATCGCCGACGCCCTGGCCAAGTCTGCCGCAGGAGTGGAGACGTACGCCGATCCGCAGTCGCTGGCGGCGGGGGAGTCCCCGGTGCCGGGCACTGTTCTGGTGAGCGTCGCCGGTACATCCGGCAGCGGGATTCCGGAGTCGGCGCACGCGCTGACCGCCGAGGTGCTGGCCCTGGTGCAGGGCTGGCTGGCCGAGGAGCGGTTCGCTGGCTCGCGGCTGGTGTTCGTCACCCGGGGCGCCGTGGCCGTGGACGGTGGCACGGTCGCCGACCTGGCGGCGGCCTCCGCATGGGGTCTGGTGCGGTCCGCGCACTCGGAGAACCCGGGCTGCTTCGGACTGCTGGACCTTGACCCGGCGGATGACGCCGGCGCCTCGGCGTCGGTGCTCGGGGCTCTCGGCTCCGACGAACCGCAACTGGTCCTCAGGGAAGCCGAGGTCAGGGTCGCCAGGCTGGGCCGAGTGCCGCTCCCGGAGCCGGTCGCCCCGGTCGGCGAGGAGGCCGGAGCGACTGGAGAGTCCGGAGAGTCTGCCAAGGCAGAAGGGGCGGAACGGGCGGAAGGGACAGTGGAAGGCTGGGAGCGGGACGGCACGGTCCTGATCACCGGTGGTACGGGTGGTCTGGGCGCCGTACTGGCCAGGC
>RHMC01000424.1 GCA_003719395.1 Streptomyces altiplanensis | reverse complement strand
TTCCAGTTCAGGTGGGCGGAGAGGTTGTCGAGGATCACGTAGATCGGGGCGCCGTCCGGGCGGGCGGCGCGGATCGACCGCAGGGCGGTCCAGGTGTGGTCGATGCCCTTGCGGCGCCGGTTGACACCCCACAGTTTGTCGTCGCCGACCGAGTAGCAGCCGTGGAAGTAGGTGATGCCATGGGTGCGCCGGTAGGTGGCCGGCAGCCGGTCGGGCCGACTCTGTTCGGCCCAGCAGGAACCGGCGGTGGGGCGGATGCCCAGCGGCCCGAACTCGTCGAAGGCGAACGTGCGGTCCGGACGCTCGTTGAGCGCGTACTCGATCCGCTCCAGCTTGGCGTCGAAGGCGGGGTCCGGGGATTCCTTCCAGGTCTTCGTCCGCTGGAAGGTGATCCCGCGGCGGGCCAGTAAGCACCGCAGGGCCTCGCGGCCGATGCGAACGGGCCTGGCGATGTTCCGGCGCAGGTGATCGACCAGCTTGCGGACCGACCAGCGGGTGAAGGGCTTGCCCAGCACGGTGGGGCGGGTGGTGGCCGTCTGGATGACGAAGTCCTCGTCGTCACGATTGAGCAGGCGGGGACGGCCTCCCGCCCACTGAGGGTGGAGGCATGCGAGCCCGATCTGGTTGAAGCGGTGGATCACGTCACGGACGGTGTCCTCGTCCGCCTGGACCAGACGCGCGATGACCGGGACCGTGCTGCCGCCGGCCGAGGCCAGCAGCATCATCGCCCGCCGAAACCGCACTGAACTCGTGCTGCCCCGCCGGACGATGTGCTGGAGCTTCTGTCCCTCCTGCTCCGTCAGCCTGCGGACCCTGACCGGTGCTGCCATCCCGCCTCTTCTGCTGGTTGGAAGTCGTCACTTCCAACCAGCACAACGAGCAACCCGGCGAACCTATGCGGTCACAGCACTAGTGTGCTGCGCCAGAAATCCCAAAGGTTAGTTATTCTCTGTTTTCTGGTTGC
>RHMC01000042.1 GCA_003719395.1 Streptomyces altiplanensis | reverse complement strand
GCGGGGGGCGGGCCGGGCTCGGGTCCTGCACGGTCACCTGCACCGTGGACCGCAGCGCGGCCAGGCGCAGTTTTGGTGAGGCCGCCCCGCGTGCCGCAGTGCGTTCGTGACCAGCTCGGAGACCACCAGCACCACGTTGTCGATGGTCTCCGGACCGGGCGCCTGGGCCAGGTTGGACAGGAACGCGCGCGTGGCGTCGCGTGCTTCGCCCGCCGTGGCCGGGCGGACCGTCCGGTGGGCGAGGCGGACCCTGCGGTTCCTGTGGTCCCTGTGGTCCCTGTGGTCACTGATGGCATGCGGGTGGTTCATGTCATTCACCCTCGGTGGCAGGAAATCAATCTCCGGTGACCTTGGGGCTTCTGCCCGGTTTCACACCGTGTTAACTTCAGCCCTCGTCCCGGCCGAACCAGTCCAGGCACACGACGAGGGCGTCGTCGGCGGTGTCCGCGTCGGCCTCGCGGGTCGACGCCAGTTCGCGCAGGACCGCGCGGGGGACGGCCGCGGCGGGCAGGAGGCTCGCCGCCTGGATGGCCCGTGCCAGGGCCCGTTCGCCGTACGCCTCTCCGGCGCGGGTCGCGGCGTCGTACACGCCGTCGCTGACGAAGACCAGCCGGTCGCCGGGGAGTGCGTGGAAGTCCTGGGCGACGTACGCCGTCTCGTCGAACATGCCGAGCGGGAGCTGCGCCTCGAAGGGCACGCGCTCGACGGTCTTGTCGCGCTGGCGCCACAGCTGGGGGGATCCGGCGTCGACCACCTGTGCCCGGCCGGTGGCCAGTTCGAAGGAGAGGATGAGGGTCGAGACGTACGCCGCTCCGTGGTGCTGGCCGTAGATCGCCTGGTCGGCGAGCGCGGCCTGGTCGGCGATGCCGATGCCGGCGCGGCGGGCGTTGCGCAGCGCGTTTACGGCGAGGTTGGTGAGGAGGGACGCCTCGATTCCCTCGCCCATTCCGTTGGTGACGGTGAGGGTGAGGGTCTCCGCGGTGGTGGCCCAGTCGAAGTTGTCGCCGTGGATGGCGTACGCCGGCTCCAGCTGGGCTCCGATGGCGTACTCCTGGCGGGTACAGGCGCGGCCGGGCAGGAGCTGCCACTGCATTTCGGCGGCCAGGGTGAGGCGGCTGACGCGGCGGGCCTGGAGGTACAGATCGGTGTCGCGCTCGGCGACGATGATTTCGTGACCGAGGAGTTCGGCGATCTCGGTGAGTTCTTCGATGGCCTCGGGCGTGCATCTGTGTCTGGAAAGTCTCACGGTCAGGATGCCGAGGCGGTCCCCGTGCACGGTCACCGGGAGGTGCAGGGCCACGGTGCCGTCCCCGGCGACGTACTGCCCGTACGCCTCCTGGCTGCCGAAGGCGCGGCCTTCGGGGCTGGAGTGGACGGGGAGCGCCCGCGCGGTGTGGGGCAGGGCGGTGACGGGCTGGAGGACCGTGAGGCCGTAGTCGGCCATCAGCAGGTCGACGGCGACGGCTTCGTAGTGCTCGACCAGTGCGGCACGGGCCGTATCGAGGAGGGCGTGCGGTGCGGCGGTGCGGACGGCACGCTCCACGGCCAGGAAAGGCGTCACGGTCGGTTGGCCTCTTTTGTCAGAAGTGAGGTACTGGGAGTGGAAGCGAACTGTTGACGAGCAGGGAGTGTTGCTAAGTAGCAACTGTTCGCCCTAGGGTGATTCTGCCGCACCATCGGGGCAGTCGCGCCGGCACCAGCCGGTTTTCGCTGCCACATCTGAGGGGCCAGTTGTGCACACTTGTAGCACCGATCAGCGCATGCTCCTCGTCAGCCATCGATCCGAACGCGCTCACATTCTCGCTCTGCGCGGCGAAGTGGACCTGGATTCCGTCGAACCCCTGCGCCTGGCGCTGGACGGCGCCGGGCGCCAGGGGGAGACACCGGTCGTGCTGGATCTGTCGGCCGTGCAGTTCGCCGACACCGCGATGATCAACGCGTTGCTGCGGGCGCGTCCCCGGCTCGGGAACCGCCTGCGCATCGCCGCGCCCTCGGCGCTGGTCATGCGTCTGCTGCGGGTCCTGGGGCTGGACACCGCCTTCATCATCCGTGACAGCCAGGATGCGGCGGTCGGCGCCATACCCGGGCCGTAGGCCCGGGGGCGGGCGTCAGCGGCGGGGCAGCTTCACCACGGTGACGAAGAAGTCGTCGATCTGACGAATGGCCAGAATGAACTGGTCCAGGTCGACGGGCTTCGTCACGTAGGCGTTGGCGTGGAGCTTGTAGCTGCGCAGGATGTCCTCCTCGGCCGAGGAGGTGGTGAGGACGACGACGGGGATGAGGCTGAGGTCCGGGTCGGACTTGATCTGCTCCAGCACCTGGCGGCCGTCGTACTTCGGCAGGTTCAGGTCGAGGAGGATGAGGTCGGGCCGCGGCGCGTCGGCGTACTCCCCGCGCCGGTAGAGGAAGTCGAGGGCCTCCAGCCCGTCCCGTACGACGTGGAGGGTGTTGCCGATCTTGTTGTCCTCGAACGCCTCGCGGGTCATGAGCTCGTCGCCCGCGTCGTCCTCGACGAGGAGCACTTCTACCGGCTCGGGCTGCGGGGTGGTCATGCGGGGCCTCTTCCCGTGATGGCGGGGGCCTCCTGGGGCCCTTCGGCGGACGGCTCCGAAGCCGTCTGCGGGGCGGCGTCGGGGAGCGTGAAGACCAGGCGGGTGCCTTCGGCGCGCGTGGGGTCGATCCAGATGCGCCCGCCGCTGTGCTCGACGATCTTCTTGCACAGGGACAAGCCTATTCCGGTGCCCGCGTAGCTGTCGCGGGAGTGCAGGCGCTGGAAGATGACGAAGACCTTGTCGGCGAATTCGGCGGGGATGCCGATGCCGTTGTCGGTCACCGCGAACTGCCAGAACCCCGGCTCCTCCCCGCGGTCGACGGTGACCTCGACGTGCGGCGTGCGCTCCGGGGCGCGGAACTTGATGGCGTTGCCGATCAGGTTCTGCCACAACATGGTGAGCAGGGTCGGGTCCCCCGTCACCTGCGGCAGCTCCTGCGGCCGGTCGACGCGCGCGTCGCTCTCCTCGACGGCGGCGGCCAGGTTGCGTACGGCCCGGTCGACGACCGTGTCCAGCGCCACGGTCTCATGGGCGTCGTTGAGACGGCCCACGCGGGAGAACGTGAGCAGGTCGTTGATGAGGATCTGCATGCGCTTGGCACCGTCGACCGCGAAGGCGATGTACTGGGTGCCGCGCTCGTCGAGCTGGTCGCCGTAGCGCTTCTCCAGCAGCTGGCAGAAGGAGGCGACCTTCCGCAGTGGTTCCTGGAGGTCGTGCGAGGCGACGTAAGCGAACTGCTCCAGCTCCTCGTTGGACCGGCGCAGTTCCACGGCGTGGGCGTCGAGGTCCGCCGCCTGCCGGGACAGCGCGGCTTCGCTGGTCTTGGAGGTGGCGAGTTCGGTGACCACGCGCAGGCGCATCTCCTCCACCGCCCGGGAGACCGCCCGCAGATCGGCGGGTCCCCGGGCGGGGATGTGGTGGTCGAAGTCCCCTTCCGCGACGCGCCGGGCGCGGTGCGCGCCGCCGTGAGCGGGCGGGCGACGGTGAATTGCAGGAGGGCCGCCAGCGCCACGCCGGTCAGCAGGAACGCGGCCAGGACGGCGTAGAGCGCGCGGTCCCGCTCGGAACGCGCCTCGCCGAGGGACGCGCGCGCCCGGTCGCGGTCCTGCTCCAGCCGGGCCTGCTGGGTGTCGAGCCGTTCGCGTACGACGTCGAAGGCCTGCTTGCCCTCGGCCACGGAGGAGGCGGCGGCGGCGCCGGTCTCCCGCTCGCCGGCGACGGCCGGCGCGGCGAAGTCCTCGCGCCAGGTGCGCACCGCCCGGTCGATCGCGCGGAGGTCGGCGGCCTGGCGGGGTGAGCGGCGGGTCAGTTCCACCAGCCGTTCGCGCGCGCGGGTTTCGGCGGTGATTCCGCGACGGTAGGGCTCCAGCAGCGCCTTGTCACCGGTCAGGAGGTAGCCCCGTACGCCGGTCTCCTGGTCCAGCAGGGCGGCCTGGAGCTGGAAGGCCTCGGCGCCGGCCGGGGCGATGTGGTCGACCAGGTGGTCCGTGGCCTCGGCGGTGCGCGACAGCACGGCCGCTCCCACCCCGGCCGCGACGACGGTCAGGGCGCCCATGACGGCCAGGGCGAGCAGGAACCAGCCCCGCACGGTCAGGCGCCGGGACGGCTCGGAGCCGGCGGCCGGGTGCTGGTGCTGTACGGGTGTCACGTGGTGCTCTTCCATTCCAGGTGAAGTACGGCGACGTCGTCGGCCAGCCCGCCGCTGTCCGCCGCGAGCGACTGCGCGGTGTGGATGAGGGAGTCGACGAAGGCGTCGGCGGGCCGGTGCGCGTGGCGGCGGGCGATGTCGAGGAGCCCCTGCTCGCCCAGGCGCTCCGTGCCCTGTCCGGTGCGCCCTTCGATCAGTCCGTCGGTGAACAGCACCATGGCCTCGCCGACGGCCACCGGGAGGGGGGTGACCGGCCACCTGGCCATACCGGGCAGCAGCCCGAGCACCGGGCCTCCCGGGACTTCCTCCAGGTGTACGCCGCCGTCCGGCGAGCGCATCAGCAGGCCGGGGTGGCCGGCCCGCAACACGTTCACGTGGTTTTCCCCGGCGGTGTGGCTCAGGCAGGTGAGGGTGGCGAAGATCTCCGGTCCGGAGCGTTCCGCGACGAGCATCCGCTCCAGCAGGCCCAGCAGTTCCTCGCCGCGGGCCCCGGCCAGTACGAACGACCGCCAGGCCACGCGCAGGCACACGCCCAGGGCTGCTTCGTCGGGGCCGTGGCCCGACACGTCGCCCACCACCGCGTGCGTCGTGCCGTCGGAGGTCTGCACGACGTCGTAGAAGTCCCCGCCCAGGAGGGCCTGGGCGCGGCCGGGCTGGTAGCGGGCGCAGACCTCGACGCTCTTGTCGAGCAGGAGGGGGGTGGGCAGCAGGCCGCGTTCGAGACGGGCGTTCTCCTGGGCGCGCAGCTGGCCGGCCTGCAGGGCGGAGGCCGCTTGTTCGGTCTGCTTGCGCTGGATCGCGTAACGGATGGCGCGTACGAACAGGTCCGCTTCCAGCCGTCCCTTGATGAGGTAGTCCTGGGCGCCCGCCGCGACCGCCGCCAGGGCGGACTGCTCCTCGGCGAGTCCGGTCAGGACCACCACCGCGGAGCCGTCCGCGTGCCCCAGGACCTTCCGCAGGGCCTCCAGGCCCTGGGCGTCCGGCAGGTGGAGGTCGAGCAGGATGCAGTGCGGCATCTCCGAGGACAGCTGGTCGAGGGCGTCCGCCAGCGACCTGGCCCAGCGGAGTTCCATGGAGACGCCGCCGTCGGCGACCAGCTCCTCGACGAGCAGCGCGTCGCCGGGGTCGTCCTCGATGAGCAGTACGGTCGGCTGTTCCCAGTTCCACAGCGCGGTGTGGGCGGGATCGGAGACGGTCCCCATGTCAGGGTTCCTCCTCTCACCGCGGCCGACCTGGTCCGCAGGGCCGCCCGGTGCGTCCGCGAAGAGAGTAGAACGATTAGTTGTCTTTTGACAACAATTGCTGTGTGGGATGAGCTCGGACACCCGGGTCTCCGTCCCGTCGTCAGGCGGGGCGCACCACACGCATGGGGGCGCCGTCCGCGGCGCCGCCGTCGATCGCCGAGGCGGCGGCGTCCCCGAACGCGGCGAGGCCGGTGGCCAGCTGCGCCAGGGCTTCGGACGACATCATCTCGAGTACGGGGCGAAGTTCCTGTACCTGGCACTCGCGTACCTCACCGAGCAGCGCCCGTCCCGGCCTGCTCAGGTACAACTGCACTTCGCGGCGGCTGGCCGGACTGAGCCGCCGCTCCACCAGGCCGGCCGCCTCCAGGCGGTCGCACAGCCGGCTCGTGGCGGGAGGACTGGACCCCAGCGCCTCGCCCAGCGTCCGCAGGTTGCCGCCCTCCAGACGCTCGATCGCCAGCAGCGCGCGAAGCTGCGAGGGCGAGATCGGTCCGGCGGGAGCCTTCAGCTGCGCCCTTCCCCAGAGGACCGCGAGCAGATCCGTCACGTCGGAAGCGGTGTGCGCCAGGTCTTGCGGGCGCGACGGATGGCTGGGAGGCATCGTGCCACTGTGCCACCCCGGGGGCGGTGCTGTCAGTACAGGCCGGTATTCCGGTACCGGCCTGTACTCCGGCACCGGCGGCCGGGGACGGTTCACCGTCGTTTCCCGCTCAGTCCTCGACCAGCATCTTGGTGCGCAGCCGCTTCAGCACACGCGACAGGAGCCGGGAGACCTGCATCTGGGAGACGCCGAGCTCCTCGCCGATCTGCGACTGGGTCATCTCCTGGCCGAAACGCATTTCGAGGATGCGGCGGTCGCGGTCGTCGAGCTCCTCCAGGAGCGGTGCCAGCGTGTGCAGGTCCTCCACGCTCTCCATCGCCGGGTCCGGCTCGCCCAGCCGGTCGGCGAACGTCCGGCCGTTCGTGTCGGATCCCTCACCGCCGTCGCCGGGGGCGTCGAGGGAGCCGGCGGTGTAGCCGTTGGAGGCGACGAGACCCTCGATGATCTCTTCCTCGGAGAGGGACAGGTGCTCGGCGAGCTCCTGCACCGTCGGGTCGCGGTCCAGGCGCAGGGAGAGTTCCTCCTTGGCCTTGGCCAGGTCGACGCGCAGCTCCTGGAGCCGCCGGGGGACATGGACGGCCCAGCTGGTGTCCCGGAAGAACCGCTTGATCTCGCCGACGATGTACGGCACGGCGAAGGTGGCGAACCCCACTTCGCGGGAGAGGTCGAACCGGTCGATGGCCTTGATGAGGCCGATGGTGCCGACCTGGACGATGTCCTCCATGTCGCCGCCGCCGCGGTTGCGGAAGCGGCCGGCGGCGAACCGCACCAGGGACAGGTTCATCTCGATGAGGGTGTTCCGCGCGTACTGGTACTCGTGCGTGCCCTCTTCGAGGACCTGCAACTGATCGAAGAACAGCTGCGACAGGGCTCGGGCGTCCTTCGGGGCGATCTTGCCCGCGTCCTCGATCCAGGGCAGGTCACCGATCAACTCCGCCTGCGGCTGCGGCGCCGGCGCGTCCGTCGTCATCACGTCGGTAGCTCCCACAGGCATCGTCGTCATGTCCTCGCCCTCCCAGTAATCGTGCAAACCCTTCAAGGGGCGCTCCTGCCCGGGACCGAAGCACTCATTCCTGTCAGTTTTTTATTTTTTTCTCCCGCCGCTGCCGCGGGAGTGGTGCACAGGTCCGCGCATGGCTGCATATGACCGGAAATATGCGCTTCCTCACTGGGCCTCACCGCGCCTCAGTCCTGCGAGGACTCCGCGGTGATGTCGGGGCCGGGCTCCGGAGTTTCGGCGGAGCCGGTGTCGGGCGACATCCAGGCCATTCCGACGAGTACCGCCACGAGGAAGGCGATGGCACCGGCGATCGCACTCGCGACCCGGGGTCTGCGCCGTACGAACACCCGCGTACTGGGCCGCTGGACGGGCGCCGCGCGGCGCCGGGACGCCGGCCGCGCCGGGCCCGTCGACGGCAGGGCGTACGTGTTCGTGGCCCCGGGCACGGGCTGGTTCGCCGGCAGCGGCGCCGGCTGGCGCTGCGGCTGCGGCGCGGTGAGCGGCTGGGGGTGTCCCCGCCAGGTGTCCTGACGGAACCAGTCGGCCACCTGCTCGGCCGTGGGCCGGTCCTCGGGCTGCTTGGCGAGCAGACCCAGCAAGTACGCCTCGAAGGGGGCGGGTACGTCGATGCCGAGCTCACGCGGCGGTACGGGAGCGGCGTCGACGTGCTGGTACAGCGTGCCGGTCGCGGTGTCGGCCTGGAACGGCGGACGGCCCGCCAGCAGCTGGTAGAGGACGCAGCCGAGGGAGTACATGTCGGAGGCCGGGCCCGCGGGCCGGCCCAGCGCGCGCTCCGGCGCCAGGTAGAGGCTGGTGCCCACGATCTGGCCGGCGGTGGTGAGCGCGGTGGCGGGGTCGTCGACGAACTGGGCGATGCCGAAGTCGGCGATCTTGACCGTACCGTCGAAGCTCGTCATCAGGTTGCCGGGCTTGATGTCCCGGTGCACGACTCCCTGACGGTGTGCCACGGCCAGCCCGGCTGCCGCCTGGGCGGCGATCGAGGCGACCCGGTCGGCCCGCAGTGCGCCCTCGGTGGTCAGTGTCTGCGCCAGGCTCGTCCCCTCGACGAGTTCCATGACGAGATAGAACTGGTCCTCCCACGCCCCGAAGTCGAACACCGCCACCAGGTGCGGATGGCTCAACCGGGCCGCGGTCTGGGCCTCCAGGCGGAACCGGGCCGCGGCGACGCGTCGGCCCCGTTGCCAAGCAGCAGCTTGACGGCGACCGGCCGGCCCAGCACCTCGTCCGTGGCCCGCCAGACCTCGCCCATCCCGCCCCGCCCGATGGGTGTGTCCAGCCGGTATCTGTCCGCCACCAGCACTTGCGCACCAACCCCGATTTCACTCTGACAATCCCAAGTCTGCTGAACCTACTTCACCGGGCCGGGGCCCCTGCATCTGAGGGCGGCAACGAGGGCCCCCGGCACGGCCGGAGCGGGGCTGCCGACAGGCTGTCAGCTGTCCGCCGCCGCACCGGCGCCGACGTCGCTCACCAGGGCCTCCGGGGGCTCGGCGGGCGTCCGGAGGCTGGGTCCGGGCGGTGACGGACACGCGGTCGAGGGTGTGGGTGAGCGCGACGGTCATGGCGGACCGGGCGGAGGCAGTCCGGACGGAGGCAGTCCGGACGGAGGCGGGCCGGGCGGAGACGGACCGGGCAAAGGCGGACCGGTCGTCACCGCACCAGGGCCGGGCGCTTGCTGTCGAACTGCCAGCCGGGCATCAGGCAGCGCATGGCCGCCGCGTCGTCGCGGGAACCGATACCGAGGCCGCGGTAGAGCTCGTGCGCCGCCTCCACCTGCTCCATGTCGAGGTCGACGCCCAGCCCCGGGCGGTCCGGGACGTCGAGCATGCCGTCCTTGATCTCGAACGGTGCGGTGGTGAGGCGCTGGCCGTCCTGCCAGATCCAGTGGGTGTCGATGGCGGTGATGTCACCGGGGGCCGCCGCGGCGACGTGCGTGAACATCGCGAGCGACACGTCGAAGTGGTTGTTGGAGTGCGAACCCCAGGTCAGCCCCCAGGAATCGCAGAGCTGGGCGACGCGCACCGAACCGTGCATGGTCCAGAAGTGCGGGTCGGCCAGCGGGATGTCGACCGCGTCGCCGCGCACGGCGTGGCCGAGCTGCCGCCAGTCGGTGGCGATCATGTTCGTCGCCGTCCGCAGCCCGGTCGGCGCGGCGGAACTCGGCCATGGTCTCCCGGCCCGAGTAGCCGCCCTCCGCGCCGCAGGGGTCCTCCGCGTACGCGAGGACGTCGCGCAGCCCGCGCCCCAGGGCGATGGCCTCCTCCAGGGGCCAGGCCCCGTTGGGGTCCAGGGTGACGCGCGCCCGCGGGAAGCGCTCGGCCAGCGCGCGTACGGCGTCCGCCTCCTGCGCTCCCGGCAGGACGCCGCCCTTGAGCTTGAAGTCCTGGAAGCCGTAGCGCCGCTGCGCGGCCTCGGCGAGCCGCACGATCGCCGCCGGGGTGAGCGCCTCCTCGTTGCGCAGCCTCAGCCAGTCGTCCCGGGCGTCCGGTTCGGCGCGGTAGGGCAGGTCGGTGCGTCCGCGGTCACCGACGTAGAAGAGGTATCCGAGGACGGGCACCCGGTCGCGCTGCCGTCCCTCGCCCAGCAGCGCGCTGACGGGCACGCCCAGGTGCTGTCCGAGGAGGTCGAGCAGGGCGGACTCCAGGGCGGTCACGGCGTGCACCGTCACCCGCAGGTCGAAGGTCTGCGCGCCGCGGCCGCCCGAGTCCCGGTCGCCGAAGCGGGTGCGCACCGCCCGGAGCACCGCGTGGTGGTCGCCGACGCGCTGTCCCACCACCAGGTCCCGGGCCTCCTCCAGCGTGGTGCGGATGGACTCGCCGCCGGGGACCTCTCCGACGCCGGTGCGGCCTTCGGAGTCGGTCAGGACGACCAGGTTGCGGGTGAAGTACGGGGCGTGCGCGCCGCTGAGATTGAGCAGCATGCTGTCCCGGCCGGCGACGGGAACGACGCGCAGGGAGACGACGGACGGGGGCGGGGCGCTGAGGTGCGGGGCGCTCATGGGGAGTCCTTCGGGTGCGTACGGGAGGCGGGGCGGCGGGTGCGTCGGTGTGCCGGGGCGGCGGGCGTCAGGCCGCCGGGCGGGGGGAGGCGGACGGCGCGGGCGGTACGGCGGCACCGGGTTCCGGGGCCGCCGGGGAGCGGTCCCGGCGGATCAGGAGCACCAGCGCGGCGCCGGCCACGGAGGACAGTGCCAGCGCGTACAGGCCGTACGTGACCTGCCCGGTGGCTTCCTTGATGAGGCCGAAGCCGTACGGGGCCACGAAACCGCCGAGGTTTCCCAGCGAGTTGACGAGCGCGATGGCCGGTGCGAGCACGGCCGGGTGCATGGTGCCCTGCGGAATGGTCCAGAACAGCGGGCTGGCGCTCTTGAAGCCCATGGCGGCGACGCACAGGAACACCAGGGCGAGCGCGGGTGACGTGATGGCCGCCAGGTAGGTGCCGGCGGCCGCGACGAGCAGCGCCGCGACGAGCAGCGGCTTGCTGCGGCCCAGGCGGTCCGAGGCCCGGCCGGCCAGGTACGTGGCGATCACCGCGCAGATCCAGGGCAGCGAGGAGAGCAGGCCGACGGTGATGTCGTTCACGCCGTCGATGCGGCGCACGATGCCGGGGAGCCAGAAGGTGTTGGCGTAGATCGACAGCTGGATGGCGAAGTAGATGCCGCAGAAGACCAGGACCTGCGGGTTGAGGAGGAGCTTCCAGCGCGACACCGTACCGGCCTCGGCGCCCGCTTCGGCGCGCCGTACGTCGTCCTCCCGCTCCACGGTGTCCGCGAGGGCCCGCTGCTCCGCGCGGGTCAGCCAGCGGGCGTCCTCGATCCTGGAGTCGAGCAGGCGGTAGGCGATGCAGCCGACCACGACGGACAGCAGCCCTTCGAGGCCGAACAGCCACTGCCAGCCCGCTGCCCCGCCCACTCCGTCGAGCGCGAGCAGGGGTCCGGAGACCGGCCCCGAGACGGCGGCCGCGATGGACGATCCGGCGACGAACATGGCGGTGGCGCGGCCCCGGTGGGAGCCGGGCAGCCAGCGGGAGAAGTAGAAGATGATGGCGGGGAAGAAGCCCGCCTCGGCCACGCCGAGCAGGAACCGCAGCACGTAGAACATGGTGGGGCCGTTGACGAAGGCCGTCGCGGCCGAGACCAGGCCCCAGCTGACCATGATGCGGGTCAGCTAGACCTTGGGCCCGTACCGCTCCATGAGCACGTTGCTGGGCAGCTCGAAGAGGGCGTACGCGACGAAGAACAGACCGGCGCCCAGCCCGTAGGAGGCGGCGCCGATGCCGACGTCCGCCTCCAGGTGGACCTGGGCGTAACCGATGTTGGAGCGGTTGAGCTGATTGCAGATCAGCATGACGATGAACAGCGGGACCACACGGCGGAAGACTTTGGCGACGGCGCTGTCGACGGGGGAATCGGCGCGCGTGACACGAGCGGAGGGCATGTACGCCCCTTCTCCTCAGGCACCTGCGGGGTGCGGCTCAACTCGCCGGGGGCACCCGTCCCGGATGAAGTTCCGGCGAGCTCTCGCTACAGAGGAAGCTAGGAGCCGCACGCATGCAGGTCCAACACTTGTTTCGTATGCTGCGATGCCGAAATTGAATCGGTGGAGATGCCTCGGAGATGCCTCAGAGGTGCTTGAGCAGGGCGTGCAGGGCCGGGTTGTCGTTGTTCTTCCGCCAGGTGAGGGACAGTTCGACCGGGGCGGGGGCGGCGAGCCGCACCTCCCGGAAGACGACCCCGGCGTAGCGCAGCCGGGTGGCGGTCTCGGGGACCAGGGCGACGCCCCAGCCGCCGTTGACCAGGGCGAGGATGCTGTGCACCTGGCTGAGGTACTGGGAGAACACCGGGGTGATGCGGGCCGCGCGGAAGACGCTGATCAGGAGCTCGTGGAAGTAGCGCGCCTCGACCGGTGAGTACATCAGGACGTCCTGGCCGTGGAAGGCGGCGATGCCGAGGGGCCCCTCGGCCCGCGCGAGCGGATGGCCGGCGGGGAGCGCGGCGACGAGCCGTTCCTCCGCGGCCGGCCGGGAACACAGATCGGTGTCGGTCACGGGCGGCCGCACCAGGCCCAGGTCCAGGCTGGATTCGGTGAGCGCTTCCAGCTGGTCGCGGGTGACCATCTCGCGGAGCACGATCTCCACCCCCGGCATCACGGTGCGGGCGGTGTCCAGGAGGGCGTCGAGCATGGAGTACGCGCTGGCGGCGGTGAAGCCTATGGCGATGCTGCCGGCCTCGCCGGTGGAGACCTGGCGGACGGCGAGGGTGGCCTGTTCGGACTGGCGCAGGATGCGCCGGGCCTCGTGCAGGAACGCGCGCCCGGCGGGCGTCAGCCGTACGGACCGGTTCGTACGGTCGAAGAGCTGGACCCGCAGGTAGCCCTCCAGGAGCTGGATCTGCCGGCTGAGGGGCGGCTGGGTCATCTGGAGCCGCTCGGCGGCCCGTCCGAAATGGAGTTCTTCGGCGACGGCCACGAAGTTCGTCAACTGGGTGAGGGTGAACAATGATGCTCTCTCGGTATCGGTGGATGCGTTTTTCGTGTTGGACGGGAATCGTTGCGCGATCCTAGCCTCAGAAGCGCGCCCGGCGACACGGTGCCGAACGGTCCGGCGCGCCCACCCGCACACCGCCTGCACGAGGAGACCCGAGACCATGTCGCAGTTTTCGCCCGACGAGGCCGCCAGGAAGCTGGGATCCGGGCTGCTGTCCTTCCCCGTCACCCACTTCCGCGCCGACTTCTCCTTCGACGAGGCGGCCTACCGGGAGAACATCGCCCGGCTCGGCGCTTTCTCACCCGCGGGGCTCTTCGCGGCGGGCGGCACCGGTGAGTTCTTCTCCCTCACCGGCCGGGAGGTCGCCGAGGTCGTCGCCGCCACGGTGCGGGAGGCCCCCGAAGGGCTGCCCGTCGTCGCCCCGGCCGGCGGCGGCACCGCGACCGCCGTCGAACTCGCCCAGCAGGCCGAGCGCGACGGCGCCCACGGCATTCTGCTGCTGCCCCCGTACCTGACCGAGGCGTCGCAGGAGGGCCTGGCCGCGCACGTGAAGGCGGTGTGCCGCGCGACGCGTCTCGGCGTCATCCTCTACAGCCGGGCCAACGCCGTCTACGAGGAGACGACCGTGGCCGAACTCGCCGACTCCTGCCCGAACCTGATCGGCTTCAAGGACGGCGTCGGCGATCTGGAGCTGATGACCCGCATCCACTCCCGCCTCGGCGACCGCCTCGTCTACATCGGCGGACTGCCCACCGCCGAGATGTTCGCCCTGCCCTACCTGGAGATGGGTGTCACCACGTACTCGTCCGCCATCTTCAACTTCCTGCCGCGGTTCGCCCTCGACTTCTACGACGCCGTACGCGCGCGCGACACCGCCGGGGTCCGCCGGCGCCTCGACGACTTCGTCCTGCCCTACTGCGCGATCCGGCGCCGCCGCCCCGGTTACGCCGTGAGCATCGTCAAGGCCGGAATGACGGTCGCCGGCCACCCCGCGGGCCCGGTGCGCACCCCCCTCACCGACCTCACCGAAGCCGAGGTCGCCGAGCTGTCCGACCTGGTCAAGAAGGTGCTCTGACCGGCACGCGTCCTCCGCCGGGCCCACCGGACCCACCGGCCGTCCGCCGCCATCGCGGCGGCGGCGGTCAAGGGGGGCCGGCCGCCCCTCGCGGCAAGCCTCCACCCGGGTGAAAACCCGCACGTCGAACTCCGCATACCCGCCTAAAAGCATATCGGTGGGTTATTCCTTGCATGCCCATCGGCCGTGACGACCACTGCGTCACGGCGCTGCCGGAGCACAGCGGAGGAAACCCGGATGTCGCCTTCACCCCTCGTCAAGCGGACTGCTGAAACGATCCTGCCTCTGCTGTTGGCCCTGTTGAGCGTTCTGGGCCTCGCCGGTCAGAGCACTGCGCGAGCCGATGCGCGAGCCGATGTACGGTCCGATGCGCGATCCGCCCCGTCGGGAACCGACTGGGAGACGATCGCCGCCTGCGAGAGCAACGGCCGCTGGAACATCAACACAGGCAACGGCTACTACGGCGGCCTGCAGTTCGCCCCCTCCACCTGGCGTGCCTACGGCGGCCACCAGTACGCCCCCCGCGCCGACCTCGCCTCACGGTCGGAACAGATCGCCGTGGCCCAGCGCGTGGCCCAGGACGTCGGTCTGTCCGCCTGGCCCCAGTGCGGGCGCCGCGCGGCGGCCCACACCGGAAACCCGGGAACCTCCGACCTCACCCCCCAGGCCCCGAGCACGAGGTCCGGCAGCAGCGCCCCCCGGACCCCGAGCACGGGTGCCGGCGGCAGCACCTACCAGCCCCCGGCGGTGACCCGGGTGCCGGCGCAGCGCTCCGGCGAAGCCATCAGCGGAACCACCTACGTCGTGCGCGAGGGCGACTGCCTCTCCGCCATCGCGTACCGCGCCGATGTCCCCGGCGGCACCAAGGCCCTGTACGAACTGAACAGGCACATCCTCGACGAGGGCCCGGACCGGATCTACCCCGGACAGCGCCTGCGCCTGCGCGCATGAGGCCCGGCACCCCGGCCCGGCAGACGCCGGTCCGCATGAGGCCCGGCACCCCGGCCCACCGCCGGCCGGCCGTACGGTCACTTGCCGGACAGGCCGTTCAGCGCGGAGAAGCCCGGCGAACCGTCCGGCGAACCGTCCAGCGCCCCGTAACTTCCCTCGCCCAGCAGCTCCAGGGCGGCGTTACGAGCCGCGGTGTACGCGGTCTGCGCCACGCCCGTGCCGACGCTGATGCGGCGCACCCCGGCTTCGGCCGCCTTCGCCTGCGCAGCGGTCCCGGCGGTCACCTCGGCGAGACGGCCGCCCTCCTCACCGGTGCCGAACAGGCAGACATCGGTACGGGCGTCGACGACCAGCTCCGGCAGCCCGGCACCGGCCGCCGCGCCGCGGACGGCGCGGATGCGTTCCGCCTGCTCCCCGGCGGTGCACTCCGCCTGCTCCCCGGCGGTGAACAGCGGGCCGACCGCAGCCCTGGAGTCCTCCGGGCTGATGCCGGCCGCACCGGCGGCGACCACCTCCCGTACCGTCGCCGCGACGTCGTCGCAGCCGCCCTCGGCCTCGGCCTCGACGGTCACCGGCACGTCCACGGCCGTGCTGCCCGCGTCCCACGCGTTCGGCAGTACGAGGACCTCCCCGCCCGGGGGGCGCAGCCGCAGGGCCTTCTCCTTGGTACGGACGGCAACAACCACGAACTTTCTCCGAATCGCCAGGCGGACGCCATGCGGTAGGGCCACCGGGGATCCTGGCCACGAGCAGGAACCGGCCGAAGCCGTCGACGCGGTGTGCCCGGTGGCTCAGCGGTCGAGGACGCTCAGGTCGATACGCGCGAGGCGCTCGGGGTCGGTGAGGATGTCGAGGGCGGTGATCCTGTCGCCCCGGACGGTGAAGGCCATGACCGAGAGCGGCCGGCCCTGTGCCGTCGCGACCACGCCCGGGGTGCCGTTGACCAGTACGGGGTGCGCGGTTTCGGCGTACCGGGCGAAGGTGATCGCCTGGGAGGCGACCTGGGCCGCACCACGGCGGAGCAGACTCGGGCGCAGGGTGCCGCCGTCGGAGCGGACGACGACCTCGGGGTCGAGTACGGCGACGAGCGCGTCGAAGTCTCCGTCGCGCGCGGCGGCGAGGAAGGCGTCGACGACCTGGCGCACGGGCGTCCCCCCGGCCGGAGGCCGAGGGAGGGCCGAGCCGTTGCCGGGAGCGGGCACCGCGTCCTGGACGCGGCGGCGGGCGCGGCTGGCGAGCTGCCGGGCCGAGGCGGAGGTGCGGCCGAGGACCGGGGCGATCTCGTCGAAGGGCACGGCGAACATGTCGTGCAGGACGAAGGCGAGGCGTTCGGCGGGACCGAGGGTCTCCAGGACGATCATCAGGGCCATGCCGACCGAGTCGGCCAGGAGTATCTCCTGCTCGGGGTCGGGACCGGCCGTGCTGCTGATGACCGGATCGGGGAGGCGGACCTGCCCGTCCTGGTCGTGGAGCGGGTCCTCGCGCCGTGTGCTGCGCGAGCGCAGCAGGTCCAGGCACACCCGGCCGGCCACCGTGGTCAGCCAGCCGCCCAGGTTCTCCACCGCGGCGGCGTCGGAGCGGCTCAGCCTGAGCCAGGTCTCCTGCACGACGTCGTCCGCCTCGCTGAGCGAGCCCAGCATCCGGTAGGCCACCGCCCGCAGATGAGGGCGGTGCTCCTCGAACCGCTGCGCCAGAAATTCTTCCCCGCTCACCTGTCACATCCCCGTGTCCTGATCCGTCAGAGCAGTAAAGGACGGTAGCCGACCGGCTCAACGACCGCTGGCCGGCAGTGACTTGGAGGACAACATCGTGAAAGCCCGCATGAAGAACCCCGCGATGGTACTGCCCGACGCCATGAAGGGGGTCCAGAACCTCCTCAAGGCCATGCACCAGGGCGGCGTGCCGCAGCGGACCATGGAACTGGTCCACCTGCGGGCCAGCCAGATCAACGGTTGCAGCGCCTGTGTGCACGGCGGCGTGGCCAGTGCCAAGAAGGCCGGTGAGAGCGACGAAAGGCTCCACGCCGTCGCCGCCTGGCGCGAGGCCCCGTTCTTCACCGACGCCGAACGCGCCGCCCTCGCCCTCACCGAAGCCGCCACACGGATCGCCGACCGTACCGGCCAGGCGGTACCGGACGCCGTCTGGGACGAGGCCGCCGACCACTTCGACGAGGAGCAGCTCGCCGCCCTCATCCTCATGATCGCCACCACCAACTTCTTCAACCGCCTCAACGCCACCATCCAGGAGCCCGCCGGCGCGACATGGGACTGAACGGCGTCCCCTTCCCCCGGGGTGTTCCGGTTCCTGCCTGACGTCCTGTCCCTCCGACGGCACCGGAGACCCTCCTCAACAGCGCCGACAACTCTGCGCGTTGTCCGAGGAGGGTCTTCGGCGGACGGATTTGCCCGCTCTGCGCGACTGTAAAGTTCACGCATCGCATGCAACGGCGGTCGAGGACGGACGAATACGAAGGCCCGGAGGACGCCAGAGTGGGTACGCAGGACAGGAGGCGGCACGGTCGCCGGGCACAGCCGACGCGGCGGCGCCGCAGGGTGGAGGAGCGGCCGGCCCGGTTGACCCGGCGCGGGCGAATAACACTGTGGACCGGCGGGGCGCTGGCCGTTCTCGTGCTGGTGACGGCCGGAGCCGGGGCCTGGGTCTACACGGGACTGGACGGGAACATCAATTCCGCGGACGTGGACGGCAAGCTGGGCGGCGACCGGCCGGTCAACCTGAGTCCGGGTTCGAAGAACATCCTGGTGGTGGGCTCCGACTCGCGGGACGGCAAGAACGCGAAGTACGGCAGGGACCTGGACACCATGCACTCGGACACGCTGATGGTCATGCACCTGTCCGCGGACAGGAAATGGGCCACCGTGGTGTCTCTGCCGCGCGACTCATGGGTGAGTCTCCCGGCCTGCGACCGCGGCGACGGGACGACGTCGGCCCCCAGCCACGCCAAGATCAACTCCTCCTTCGCCATCGGAGGCACGAGCGGCGAGGTCGCGGGAGCCGCCGCCTGCACGATCAAGACGGTGGAGCAGTCCACCGGACTGCGGATAGACCACTTCATGTCCGTCGACTTCCAGGGCTTCAAGGGCATGGTCAACGCCCTCGGCGGCATCGAGGTCTGCCCCGAGACGGCGATCCACGACAAGGACGCGCACCTCGACATGGAGGCCGGGTGCCAGACCGTCAAGGACGAGAAGGCCCTCGGGTACGTCCGTACCCGCTACAGCGTCGGTGACGGCTCGGACATCGGCCGCATCGGCCGCCAGCAGGAGTTCATGGAAGCCCTCGCCGCCAAGGCGAAGCAGAAGCTCACCAGCCCGGCCGACCTGTACGGATTCCTGGACGCGGCCACCAAGTCCCTGACCACGGACGCGAAGCTGGCGGGGATCAAGCCGCTGACCGGCCTCGCGAACGAGATCAAGAGCATCCCGAGCGACCGGCTGACCTTCCTGACCGTGCCGAACTACGGGCGCGAGGCGGACAATCCCTCCGACAGGGCCAACGTGGTGTGGCAGTACCCGCAGGCCGCCGGCCTGTTCACCTCACTGGCCAAGGACCAGGAGGTCGACAAGGAGAAACTGGCGGCCGACTCCAAGGGACCGGTGTACGCCGCCACGGTGCGCGTGCAGGTCCTCAACGGCAGCGGGGTGCCCGGCCAGGCCGCGAAGGTCGCCCAGACGCTGAGGTCCGCCGGCTACACCGTCACCGGCACCGGCAACGCGCCCGCCTCCGCGGAGAAGAGCGCGGTCACTTATCCCCAGGGCCTCGAAAAGCAGGCCCGGGTGCTCGCGTCCCGGCTGCCCGGTGTCACGGCGAAGCAGGACGCGAGCGCGGTGGCCGGCGCCGTCACCCTCGTCGTGGGCGCGGACTTCAACGGCATCCGCTGACCGGCCCGGGCCCCGCCCTCCACACCACTCACCACACCCCCCGCACCGCTCTCCACACCGGGGCGGCAGCCCGTACGGGCCGGGGTGGTTACGCGTTGTCCACAGCCGTACGGAGGAGACCGGCGGAAGGTGTGGACAGGCCCCGAGGAAGCCGAACGAGCGCTGCCCCGGGTTGTCCCCCGTCCGTCTCCGCGTCTCGTACGGGAGTGGACGGAGGGAGACGACGCGTACCGGGCCGAGCCGGACGGACGCACCGACGGTGAAACGGACGCCCCGCGCCCACACCCACGACGGCACCGCAGCCCACTCCCGGCCGGCCCGGCGGAGGCGGTTCCGGCACAAGCCCGGTCAGCCGGTCCACAGGCCCGATTTCCTGCCCCGGGCGCGTGGACGGGCAGGGCAGAGCAGAACAGGACAGGGCAGAGCAGAGCAGGACAGGGCAGAGCAGAGCAGGGCGGTGCGGCGCGGAAGCCGATGCCGATGCCGGAAGCGAGCTGATCGGCCGACAGGTGGTCAGTGCGGCGGCAGCTGGGGAAGACCGGTCGGCGGTGTCCGCGAACGCCGGACCGTCGTGGTGTTCATCGGGGGGTTCTTCCGTCCCTTCGCACGACCGTGGCGGCGTGACCGCGAGCACGGCCAGCACCACGAGCGCGGCGGCGGGCCCCAGCACGGTCCAGGGCGCCAGCTCGGCGTAGGGCTGGTTCTCCGACAGCAGCCGCCCCCACTCCGGCGCGGGCGGCTGCTGTCCCAGGCCCAGGAAGCCGAGCGAGGCCAGTACCAGGACGGCGGTGGGAAGCCGCAGCAGGGCGTTGCGCAGCAGCGGCGGCACCAGCGCGGGCAGCAGGTGGCGGCGCAGCAGATGCCACCGCCCGGCGCCCAGCGCGACCGCCGCCGCGATGTGGCCGCTCGCCCGCTCCTGCTGGAGGAGCGCCGAGGTCTGGGCGGCGTACGGGCTCCAGCCGACCACGCACACCGCGAGGGCGGCGCCGAGGACGGAGGGCCCGGTGAGGCCGGTGACCAGCAGCCCGGCCAGCACGGCGGCAGCGTCGCCACCCACGTCCGTCAGCCCCGCGCTCGCTTGCGCCGCCATGCCGAGCAGTACGCCGAGGACCACACTGACCGCGGTCACGGCCGACGCGACGGCCGCCGTGCGCAGGGCGCCGTGGGCGAGGCGGGCCAGCAGGTCGCGCCCCAGCGAGTCCGTCCCCAGGGGATGCTCCAGGGACGGAGAAAGCAGCCGCGCCGCCGTGTCCACGTGCAGGGGATCACGCAGCAGCCCCGCCGTGACCAGCACCAGCAGTACGAGCGCGCAGGCCCCGGCGACGTACCGCGACGACCCCGGTACGGGCTGCGGCGGGCGGTGCAGCGTGGGCAGCGCGCCTTCGCGCAGGGCGGGACCGAGCAGCCGGTGCCGCACGGTCCGCAGCCCGAGTCCCGCGGCCGTCCCCAGCAGGATCAGCGTGAGCGTCCCGGCCTGCAGCACCGGCAGGTCCTGGGCGATGGCGGCGTCCAGGACCAGCCGGCCGACCCCGGGGATGTTGAAGACCCTTTCCACCGCGACGGCCCCGCCGACGAGTGCGACGACCGTGGGCAGAAGCTGCGGCAGCACCCCGGGCAGGGTGCGGCGCAGCGCGTGCCGGGCCGCATGGCCCGGCGGGAAGCCGACGGCGTACCAGGTGCGCGCCCAGGGCTCGTTGAACGCGGCGGGCAGCGACTGGTCGAGCAGCCCGCCGATCATCGCGCCCGACGGCACCCCGAGCGCCAGCGCGGGCAGCACCATCGACGCGGGCCCGTCCCAGCCGCTCGACGGGAACCAGCCCAGCCAGACCCCGAACACCGTGGCCAGCACGGAGGCCAGCAGGAACTTCGGCAGCGCCGCGAGCACGGCGGCCCCGGTGCCCGCCCGGCCGTGCCGCAGCCGCCTCCGGGAACCCAGGAAGACCGTACGGGCGGAGACGAGAGCGGCGACAGCGACGGTGACCAGCAGCGCTCCGAGCACCAGCGTGAGCGAGACCCCGAGCGCGGCCGTCAGCTCCGGCAGCACCGGCTCGCCGGACACCCAGGAGGTCCCGGCGTCCCCCCGCAGCAGCCCGCCCAGCCACTGCCCGAGGAGCGTGAACGGCCCTTCTTCCAGGCCGAGTTGTTTCCGTACGGTGGCGAGCGCCTCCGGTGTCGGGTCCTGCTCGGCCGAGCGGGTCCGCAGTACGGTCAGCGCGGGGTCGGTGCGCGAGAGCCAGGGCAGCAGCGCGACCGTGACCAGCAGTGCGGCGCCGCGAGGACACGCCCGCCCCGGCCCGCCACGCGAACGCGAAGCGGCGGACCGGGGCCGTGGGAGTCGTGTCGCTCATCTAGCGCAGGTGCGTGTCGGCGTCGATCAGGGAGCGCTCGCGCGGGTCGAGCAGCACGCCCTCGACACCGGCGGCGATGCCCTGCACGACCCTCTCGTGCACCAGTGGCAGCACGGCGTCGGTGCGCAGGATCTCCGCCTCGGCCGCCATGATCTTCTGCCGCCGCTTCCCGGTGTCGCCCTCTTCGGCGGCCGCCGCGATCGCCTTGTCCACCGCCGGGTCCTTGAGGCCGGCGATGTTGTAGACGCCCTTGGCCGTGTAGTCGCTGGCGAGGTACGACACCGCGTCCCCGGTGTCCAGCAGCGTCACCCGGGAGAAGACCAGCGCGTCGTACTTCCCGGCGAGCAGGTCCGCCTCCATCTGCGTGTACTCGCGGACGTCCTGCTTCACCGTGAACCCGGCCTTCTCGAGCTGCTGCTGGAGCACGGTCGCGGCCTCGGGCAGTTCGCTGCGGTTGGTGTAGGTGGCCAGCCGGAGCGTCTTGCCCCTGGTCCCGGACTTCACCTGCGAAGTGCTCGCGGCCTTCGCGCGACCGGTCACCTCGGCCCGCGCGTCCGCGGCCCAGGAGACGCCCGGGCCGAACAGGCCCGTGGGCGCGTCGGCGTACCCGCCGAACACGGAGTCGACGAGCACCGAGCCGTCGACGGACTCACGGGCGGCGGCGCGCAGGGCGCATCGGTGAAGATGCCGCTGCCGGTGTTCAGGACGAGGCTGTCGGTGCGTACGGACGGCACCTCGTGGCGGGTGTCCTCGGCGAGCAGCTTCGCCTGCGAGGTGGGGATCCACTCGGCGATGTCGACATCGCCGCCCCGCAGCGCGTTGGCACGTGCGGTGCCGTCGGCGATCCACGTCACGTCGACACCGGCGGCCTTCGCCTTTCCGCCCCAGTAGCCGTCGAAGCGGTCGAGGGTGGCCTTGGACTTGCCGGTCAGCTTGGTGATCGTGAAGGCGCCGGTGCCGGTGCCGACCGGGCTGACGGTGCCGTCCTTCGCGTACGCCTTGGCGGAGAGGATGCCGAGCGCCGGGCTGGCCAGCCGCAGCGGGAGCGCGGGGTCCGCCGTGCTGGTGGTGATCCGTACCGTGTCGGCGTCATCGGCCTTGGCGGTCAGCGTGACATCACTGAGCACGCGCGGCTTGGCCGCGGACCCGTTCGCGTGGCCGAGGGCGTTGACCACGGACTCGGCGGTGACTGCGGTGCCGTCCTGGAAGGACGCCTTGCGCAGCTCGAAGGTCCACGTGGTGCCGTCGACCTGCTTCCAGGACTTCGCGAGCGCTGCCCGCGCGGTGCCGTCCTCGCCGAGCGTGGTCAGCCCCTCCGCGACGGACAGCTTGCTGAGCACGGTGGCGTCGTTGCTGTACGGGGAGAGGGCCTGGACGGGCGGGACGGCGAGCGCGACCCGCAGGCGCTTCGCGCCGCCCGAGGCCGAACCGGAGTCGCCGTCGCTCGCCGCGAAACAGCCGGCAAGGAGGGGCGAGAGCGCGAGTACTGCGATCAGACCGCGGGTGGAGGTGCGCATGGTGAGAGGTGTCCTGTCGTACGGGTGTGCAGATGCTTCCGGCGTGCCGGGCGATCCGGAAGCCGCGTCAGCATATAAGGCAAGCCTTACCAAGCCCGTACCGGGATGTATGAAATCTCAACCACTGAGCTGACGACCCCTCGACCGACCCGTGCCGAGCCGTGCGGCGCTGCACACGGAAAAGCCCCGGGTCTCCGGCCCGGGACTTCCGTCCGGAGCGGGTGACGAGAGCCGAACTCGCGCTCCGGGCTTGGGGATCCATGGGGCTTGCGAGGGCGATGTGGCGCCTGACCAGCGTAAATGCTGGCTTTCTGGTGTGTGGAGGAGTGTCTGGGCGCCGGTCCCACGGCCTGACCGGTGCTTTCCCGTGGTCCGGTACCGGACGGCGGCATCGCCCAGGTTCTGATCGCTCTCGTCCTGCTGCCGCGTCGGCGGCGAACCGCCGCAGAACGGCTTTCTGGCGCTCGCGCTCGCGGGGAGCCATCTGTGACCGATGAGGTGGTGTTTCTCCATGCCGAACGAGGTGTCGTGGGACCAGACCATCGCTTTTCACCACACTTACATCACGGATTCATCACTTCCGGAGGATCTGCCTCCCTTCGCTCTCGGCCGGGCCGTTACGGTCATGCCTCCACGAACTGCCTTTGGGGGACAAATGAGTTGGAACAACCAGACACAGCCACAGTGGGGTCAGCCCCCCGTACAGCCACCGAAACCGCCAGGAGCACAGCCCGGCTGGGCGCGGAAGCGAGTCGTCATTCCGTCTGCGGCCGGCCTGTTCTTCATCGGCGTCATCATCGGTGGCGCCGGAAGCGGCGGCGCGGGAACCGCCAGAAGCGCGACACCCGCCCCCGAAGCGACGGTCACCGTCACGGCTGAGCCCCGGCAGGCCGGCACATCCGACGACAAGCCGGCTGCGCCGAAAGAGAAAGCGAAGCCCACCGCTGAGGACACTGGTAAGGAAGCGCCCGTACCGAACTTCGTCGGCATGGGGCTTCAGTCTGCGCAGGACACCGCTCAGACCGAGGGCTTCTACGGCCTGTCGTCGCACGACAGCTTGGGCCGAGGCCGGATGCAGGCCCTCGATCGGAACTGGAAGGTCTGCTCGCAGAACATCAGGGCAGGCAGGACGGTGTCCACGGAAACCAAGCTGGACTTCGGTGCGGTGAAGCTCGAAGAGGACTGCCCCGCCAAGGACGAGAAACCTCTGGAAGCGGCAGGCGGCAAGATGCCGAACCTCGTCGGTAAGTCGGTGAAGGCCGCTCGTGACGCCCTCGACCCGGGTACGTCGGTCACTGTGACGGATGCCGCCGAGGGCCGCATGGTGCTGATGGAGAGCAACTGGAAGGTATGCGCCCAGACGCCCGGCCCGGAAGCGGAACTGAAGGGGCAGCCGGTCGAGATCACCGCAGTGAAGTTCGAAGAGGACTGCCCGTAGCGCTCCCGCGGAACCTCGACGGGGTTTCCGTACCGGGTGCGGTCGCCGTGGTTTCTCAGCGCTGTGGCCGGCCGCTGGTCACCGCTCTGGAGGACACGGACGGGGCATGAAGGCAAGCACGCCGGTGCCGTGGCTCGTCGTGCACGGGCCGGTGGCTTTCCGGCCGGATGCCGCGGTACTCCTCTGCCGGGACGGCCGCGTGAAGCCGGATGCAGCGGGCGGGGCTGGGCTGGGCGGCGGTGGCCGTGACCTGGTGTCGTACCGGGCGCCGGGCTACGTACTGCGCGTCGACGAGGAGGCGGTGGACGCAGCACGGTTCACGGCCCTGACCGCCCGGGCGCGGACCAACCGGGAACCGCGACACCGGGCCGCGCTGCTGTCCGAGGCCCTGGGCCTGTGGCGGGGGCCCGCGTTCGCCGGCTTCCGCGACGAGCCCTTCGTACGGGAAGCCGTCGCCCGCCTCGACGAGCAGCGGCTGGACGCCCTGGAGGAACACGCGGAAACACGCCTGGAGCTGGGCGAGCACGCGGCTGTGGCGGCTGAGCTGATCGGCCCGGTGGGGCGGCACCCGCTGCGCGAGCGGCTGCGCGCGGCCCACATGCGCGCCCTGTACCGGGCGGGCCGGCCGAGCGAGGCGCTGGACTCCCACCACGAGCTGCGCCGACTGCTTGCCGCTCAGCTCGGCCTGGACCCGGGGCCCGCACTGACCGGTCCGCGGCGCGGGGTCCCGATCGAGGAGGTCGGTGACCGGAGCCGGACCCCCGGGCTCTTGGCCCGGGGCTCTTGCATGGAGCGGGTGACGAGAATCGAACTCGCGCTCCGAGCTTGGGAATCAACGGTGCTTGGGCTGTTGAAGGGATTCTGACCTGTGCTTTCCCGTTGGGCGGGGTGTATGGCTACGGTCTCTGGGAACCGCACTTGACCGCTGTTGTCCGCTCCGCTGGGCACGGATGGGGCACGAGGGCTTGCAGTGCAACGGAACCTGCCAAGGTGCGTGCTCCGGTCGGGTCGGCGGGTCAGAGAGAGATGATGCGGACCTGGTTGCCGCAGAGCTCGGTCATGTCGCCGCTGTCGGACGTCAGCAGGGCGACCGGCTTCGGTTGGCGCAGTGCAACCTCGGCGACCGTGGCGTCGATGGCGTACTTGTGCCCGTGCAGTCCGGCGCCTTTGAGGAGCTCCGCTGCCGCCTTCGCCGCTTGTTCGGTGACCGGCTCCACCTTGACGCGGGACAGGGCCCAGTTCATGCGAGGCATGTTGGTGCGGGAGTGGCTGACTTCCACGATGGTGTTCGCCCCGATCACGAGGTCGGCTCCCATGTCGTGGAAGACCTGCAGCATGGCGAGGAGCTTACGGTCCTGTGCGATCCAGGCGGAGAGCCCTTCTGAGTCGAGGACGACGGTTTCGATGCGCTCGCTCACGCGGCGTCCGCGCCCTTGACGGAGCCGGCGGAACCGAAGATCTTCGCGTGGGCCTCGGCGAGCTCCTCGTCGCTGAAGTGTCCGTGTTCCTCCTGGTGGCGGCGGAGGTCGTCGCCCAGGAGCTGGTGCCGGATCTGGCGGGCTACGGCTTCCGCCACATAGCCGGAGACGTTGTCCGTGAGCTTGCGGAGCTCCGCCACCTGATCGCTGGGAAGCGTGACAGTGATCCGAGTCGTTGAGGACATAAGCCAAGCATACTGGAGTATGCGCCTGTCGTCCCCGTTTCTTTGTCCCCAGCCTTGACGGTCGAGACCGCATGCTCCGGGTGAAGACTGGGTGCGGCCCGCTCCGGCTGTGCGACGCGGGGTGAGGCTCCGGGCCGCTGGCACTGGAGGGGTAAGCGAAAGGCCCCGGTCATCGACCAGGGCCCTCATCAAAGAGCGGGTGACGAGAATCGAACTCGCGCTCTGAGCTTGGGAATCAACGGTTCTTGGGCAGTCAAAGTGGCTTTGACCTGCATGTTTGTTCGGACGGGGCGAGGTTGGTGCGGTCTCTGGGTGCTGCTCTTGACCGCTGTTGTCCGCTCCGAAGGGCACGGATGGGGCACGGCCGGCACCGAGGGCCTCACTGGGCCGGGGACAGCGGAGCCGGGAAGTGGGGCAAGCCGCCGCTCCTGCGAGAGGGCTCGCCTTCTGGGCGGTTGCCCATGCCGGACCACCCAGTTACAGTTATTGCAGATGTATTCCTCGCCGGGTTCAGTGATTGGAGGCGGCCATGGCTCGTTCCAGCGTTCTTGCCCGTGCTGAGAAGGTTGAACCGGATCCCTCACACCAGTGCGCGCTCGCCGCGACTGCTCGGATGGTGCCGGAGTCGATAGAGGTGCTCGTGCGTACCCCGGATGGCGGCGAACTGGTGTTGCCAGGGGAGCTGGTCCGCATTCTTCTGGCGTCGGCCGGTGAGCTGGCCCGCGGGCACGCGGTTACGGTTCTGGCGTCCGAGGCGCAGTTGTCGCCCACTGAGGCCGCTGAACTTCTGGGTCTGTCCCGGCCTTTCGTCGCCCGCTTGCTCGATGCCGGTGACATCCCCTCGACGAACCTGCCTGGCAGCAGTCACCGTGTGGTCCGCCTTTCGGATGTGCTGGCGTTCCAGCAGCGGCGTGAGCGCCGTAGGGAGGGGCGGCGTCAGATCGCCGAAGCCTTGGAGGGCACCGACCTGCCCTACTGATGTAGGTGTCAACGGCAGCCGTGAAAGAGAAGAGGGGGAGTGTGGCAGCACGGGTCTTTGTGGACACCAACGTCTTGTTTCCGTTCTCGGTGATGGACGTGATGCCGGCCCTCACCGAGGACTCCATCCACGAGATCGTGTGGTCCGAGCGACTGCTCGCGGAGTGGGCGCGGGTCATCGTCCGGGAGGGGAGGCGTTCGGCGGGCTCGGCTGCAGCGGTTGCCCAGGCCGTCCGACGCTTTTTCGCCGACTGTGAGATCGAGGCGGCAGCCTATGGGCACCTTGTGGATGAGATGCCGGGCGATGACCCCGACGACCGGCACCATGCGGCGGCAGCCGTGGCTGCCGGTGCCGAAGCGCTGATCACGTGGAACCTTGCCGATTTCCCTGCCGGTGACTTGGCTGAGCGTGGAGTGCGGGTGATCGATCCAGATTCGTACCTGTGCGGGTTGTATCGGGAGTTGCCGCAGGAGGTGGTGGATACCGTGGTCAGGCTTGTCGGAGAGAAGCGCAACCCTCCAGTCACCATCGCCGATGCCATCGCCCGACTCGCGAAGGCTGGCCTACCAGGCTTCGCTGACCTTCTGACGCGGCACGTCGGGTGCCGAATGACGTGATGTGGTGGGTGGTGCGAAGGTGGCCATCGGCGCCTGAACTGTGTCCAAGCGACAAAGAAGCCCCCGGCCTCTGGCCTGGGGCTTTTGCTTGGAGCGGGTGACGAGAATCGAACTCGCGCTCTGAGCTTGGGAATCACCGATCGTGAAGGCTCTGCGAGCCCTGTGACCTGTGCAAACAGACGTAGAGGGCAGAGCCTTAGCGCTGTTCGGCGCCCGGTGTTGTCCGCGGTTATCCGCCCTACCTGGCATGCGTCTGGCACGTCGAGCGCCTAGGTCACCGCGGCTTGGATGTGAGTGTTGTGCCCCCAAGGTGCCGCCGACATTAATAATGCTGCATCGCTTAGTAAGCAGCATTAGCTGAGGAGTGATCTGCTACGGCAGCACGTCTGAGCCGCTGCTTTCGAACCCCTTGCCGGTCGGCCATAGGGTCACGCACTCCTGGCTCGTCGCGAGGTCAATCAGGTCCTTGCGCGGCTTGGAAGGCAGGAGGATCGCGCACGTGGCTGGCCGTACGAAGCGGCTGTAGTCAGCCAGCTGTCCGATGGCCATGCGCACGTTCTCGCGTGTGACGCTCCCCTTCGCCTCAACGAGCAAGCCGATCCCCGGCGCGTAGAGGTCAGTCAGCAGGGGGCGGGTCTCGCCGTCAGGCATGATCCGGTGCCGATGGACCTGTTGGCCCTTTGACCTGAGGTAGTCGCTGAACTGGAGCACCAGCTTGGCTTCCCGCCGCTCTGCTTCGTAGGGCTCGCGGCTGGGGTTGACGAATGCCTTCTCGGTCTCCTGCTGCTCAATGTCGACGTGCATGACGGGTTCAGGCTGATTGCGTAGCACCCGGCCCAGCTTCGTCCCCGGCTCCTGCACTGGGGTATCCACCGGCCGCAGCTTGAAGACGATCACCTTGCGGAGGGGCCCGTCGCCGGTCTCCGGAGCGTCAGCCTCGTACCAGCTGTCTGCCTCGAACTCGCCGAGGTAGGTGACGACCCCGCGGGCCCCCTGGAAGACACGCAGCGCGCGACCTTCGGCCCGGTGGTTCAGGATGCTGGCGTTGCCGGACAGCATCCGCTGGTCGCCGTACTGCCCCTCACCGCTGTAGTGGAACAGCCCGTCCGGCATCCAACCGTCGTAGTAGCCGTGCTTCTCGCCGGCGATCGGGTCCGTGAAGATCATGACGTTCGGCGTCTTCGCCGACGGGCCGATGCCCCCCTGCGTGCGTCCGCCGTACTCGGCGTGCAGCCGCTTGCGCTCGATCGTGTCGCCGGGTTCGAGACCCCACATCACGCTCGCTGGGTCCGCGATGTTCACCTCCGTCATGTGCAGCTCTCCTCTTCGTTCGTGCCGATCTACTACCGCTTGTCGTAGTGTACTCTGCTGATGCGCTACAGGAATCAGATACGGGAATCCGACCCGTGAAAATCGCATCCAAATCGGACATGCGGTAGGTCGAGGAGCGCGGGGGAGGAGTTGTTCGGGGGAGCCGAGAGGGAGAAGCAGTCTGTTGGATGCCGGCTAGGGCCTCGCGGGGCGCTTGACGGCCTAGATCGAGAACGCGGCTACGGCCCCTGCACATGGAGCAGGCGGCCACCCGTTGCAGCGGGGGCCGCCCTTGAAACACCTCGTTCATCACTCCAGGAGGCGTCCACATGAAAGTACGACGAACCCCGCCGGATGGCGAGCGGCGTCGCCGCCCCACCCGCAAGATGGTGGCGCTCGTCGCGACCGGGACCGTCGCATTCGGACTCGCCATGATCGCGCCGGCCGCCGGCTCGGCCTTGGGAGTCGCCGCCGCGGTCGTCGCGGTCATCCCCTCCGACCGTAGGGGAGGCAAGGGGGGCGGCGAGGAGGAGTAACACCCCTCCCAGCGCGCACTAGCCACCCATCAACCAGACCCCTGGCCTGTTTGCCGGTCAGGGGTCTGGTGCTGGCAGCCTTCGAGTCCGTAGCTCTAGCCGGATTGGTCAGCGATGGTCATGCCGGCCACTTGGCGGCACTGGAGAGGCGCTACCGGACGGGGGCATGTCAGCCCCGAACCGATCTTGAAAGCCGTCGTAGCACGCTCACGGGAGAGGCATGCTCTCCTGCTCACCGGCGTTTCCCACTTCCGTCATCGTCCAAGGCCTCTCGCGCCTGGGTGATGAACTGAGGCAGCTGGGTGGAAAGTCGCTCCATAAGGTCCCTGCAATCGCGCTCCAGAGCCGGGCCCGTCTGGCCTTCCGCGAAGGCATCCGCACAGATCGCTAGCTTCTGGCAGCAGGCTTCGATCTCGGAGGCCGTCTGCGCCACCTCAGCGGGCCCAGCCAAGACCACATCGAGCCACGCCTTTCGCACATCGTCGGCGAGTTCTCGGCAGTGCCGGGCATGCTCTGCCGGAGTTGGCTCCCCTGTGTTCGCCGTGGCGATAAGGAGCGGAAGCATCGCCAGGTACCACTCAGCGGTGTTTGCAGCGTCGATGAACTGCTTGTAGAGCCCTTGGCGAGGCTCCCTGCGTTGTCGGCGATGCTCAGCGCGGGCTGCAATCTTCGCTTGCTCTCGCGAAGCCCAGCCAGTCGCCAGTGCGGCTCCCGTCGTTGCTAGGGCTCCTGCGCCTGCGCCGAGTACCGCTGCTAGCCCAGCATCCATGGGACGAAGATAGCTGTGCAGCAGTGGCGTAAGAGGTCGGTGGAGCGGCTTTGGGCTGGAGCTGCTTTGGGGCGAGTGATCATGGCCCCTTACGCTGGCCGCGATTCGGGCAGCACCTAGCCTGCCCGCAACAGCCCGAATCGGGGCCATGATCTTAGAGGCTCGCCCCAAAGTGGCTGCCTAAAGCCGTGGAGCCGACCGCCCCAGCCACAACGGGGTTTCCCACCCAACACCCGCGCACGCAGCGCGCCGGCCTGGCCGGCCGCCGCTGGCGAAGACAGAGCGGCGGCCGGCCGAAGGGCGGCGCGCCCCGCGCCGTGCGCGGGGCCTTGATGAAGTAGAGAAACTCTTACCGCGCTGCCTAGGTCAGAGAGTGATCGGCTTGTAGGCCAGTGCTCGATCGACGATCCGCTCGGCGCTCAGATCGGGATCCATGTCTCAGTAGATGTAGTCGCTGATGTGAGGGCATGCGAGTCCGCGCTCCAAGGCGGCAAGGATCTCGTCACCATCTGCCTCGCTAGCAAGGTCACCGGTCAAGAGGCGCTGCACAAGAGCCAAGGCTTCCTCGCGGCTCATCCTTCGGCGAGGCTCTACAGTCACGGCGTCTGTGCCAACCGGCGCCCGTCGTGGCTCCGAACATGCGGGCCGGCCCCGTCCAGGGCGTCAAGCAGGCGGATCGCGTAGACCTCTGACATCCGCTCGGTGATCTGCTCCGGTGTGAGCCAGTCAACCGCGGTGGACTCGGATGACGTGCGCTCGGTGCCCCCGGAGGGCTTGCACCGGAAGACCATGGCGACGATGCCTCTGGTCGTGTTCTTGTAGACGCCCGTGAGCTCGTCGACCTCGACATGAATGCCGGTCTCTTCCCAGACCTCGCGGCTGACCCCCTGCTCCGGGGATTCCTCCAGCTCCAGCACTCCGCCCGGCAGTTCCCATGTCCCGTTGTCCGCGCGGCGGATCGCCAGGAGCCGGCCGTCCTCGCGCACGACTGCGCCCGCCACGGACACACTGTGCTTCGGCGTTGACGGGGCTTCTTGGGCGCTGTTACTCATGTATAGGAGCATAGGAGAGTGAGTAGGACGATGGGAACAGCAGTAGGAGGTGGCAAGGCCGTACCTCGGTACGTTCAGATCGCCGACGAGATCGTTCAGCAGATCCGGGCGGGCGTCCTCAAGCCTGGCGACATGGTGCCGAGCGAGTCCGAGTTGGTCGACCGTTATGGCGTCTCCGGCGGCACGATCCGCAAGGCCATGGCGGAGGTCCGCGCCAGTGGGCTGGTGGAGACCCGGCACGGCAAGGGGTCCTTGGTGAAGGCCCGGCCCCCAGTACGTCATCGGTCTTCGGACCGGTTCCGGCGCTCGCATCGCAAGGGTGGGAAGGCCGCTTACCTCGCGGAGTCGGAGCAGGCCGGCGCGACCGCCAAGGTGAGCGTACTGTTCATCGGCCCGGCCGACGCGCCCGACGACATCGCGGACCGCCTCGGTGTGGATTCCGGAGCTAAGGTGCTGGCCCGCCGCCGCCTCTACTTCCGCAACGGCACTCCGGTCGAGACTGCTACGTCCTACCTGCCGTGGGACGTCGTGAAGGACATCCCCGAGCTGTTCTCCGAGAACCCCGGCCCCGGTGGGATCTATGCCCGACTCGAAGACGACGGCCATGTCTTCGCGGAGTTCGTGGAGACTCTCCAGGCGCGGCCGGCCTCGAAGGCGGAGTCCTCCGAACTCGCGCTGAGCCCCGGCTCCCCGGTCGTTCACCTCATCCGCGACGCCGTGACCGAAGAGGGTCGTGTGGTTGAGGTCTGCGACACCCTCATGGCCGCTGACCAGTTCGTCTTCAGCTACAGGATCCCCGCCACCGACTGACACGCACTCAACTCACCTCAGCCCGCTGCGATTTCTTCTTCGCGGCGGGTTGACTCATGTACAGGAGTGATGCACTCTTCTTCATGTCACTCATATACATGAGTGATGGAGTTGAGCACCTACAGAGGAGTGATCTGCTGTGCGTCAGATTCCCGTCGACACCACGAACGCGACCGTGATGGTCGCCAAGGCCCCGCAGCCCAAGGTCAAGGACCGCCGTACCGGTGAGATCGCGCTCGACAAGGACGGCGTGACGCTGATGACGGTGGAGGTCATGTTCTCCACGCCGGACGAGGTAGAGATCCTCAAGCTCACCGTTCCCCAGCCGGGCGTGTCCGAGGACCTGGCCATGGGCACCCCGGTCGCGCTGACGGGGCTGGTCGCCTCGGCGTGGGAGAACGAGTTCAACGGGCAGAAGCGGCACGGGATCGCGTTCCGCGCGGTCGCTGTCACCTCGCTCGCCAACGCTGCGTCGGCCTCGAAGGCGGCCTGATCATGACCGGCTTCACGGTCGCCCTGGTGCTGGTTGTCGCTACCGCAGTGATCCTGCGGTGGCGGCGCCCCGCCTGGTATTGGCTGGCCTTCGGCGCGGCCCTCGCCGCTGTGCGGGTGCTGGTCCGCTACGTCTCCGTGATGGACGCGTGCGGGCTGACTGTCCCGCCCTCCCGCTGGCGCCTGGCCTTAGCCCGGATGACCAACCGGCCCGTGCCGGAGTCCCGCGCCCCGCGCATCCTGCGCATCCACCCGACCCGCACCGGCCTGGTGCTCCGCCTCAAGCTCCGCCCCGGTCAGGACGCCTTCGACGTCTCCGCCGCCACGGACCGGCTGCGTCACTCTTTCGGTATGTACGGCGTGACCTCCCGCGAATTGCGCTCCGGCGTCGTCGAAGTGCGGATGACCGGCTACGACGTCCTCAAGCGGGTGCAGATGCCCGCCAGAACCGACCCTGCTCCGATGCGGGTCCCGGTCGCCCTGCGGGAGGACGGGGCGGTCCACTACCGCGACTACCGTGCCGTTCCGCACGGGCTCACCCTCGGCGCCACGGAGTCGGGGAAGTCGGTCTATCAGCGCAACCTGGTGGCCGGCCTCGCACCGATGGACGTGGCGTTGGTCGGGATCGACTGCAAGCAGGGGGTTGAGCTCTTCCCGCTGGCTCGCCGGTTCTCCGCGCTCGCCGACAACCCCGACACCGCCCTGGAGCTCCTTGACGCTCTCGTCACGCACATGGAGGACGTCTACCAACTGATCCGGGCCGAGCAGCGGATCACGGTGAACGTGCCGGACGCGGAGATCGCCGCTGACATCTGGGACCTGCCCGACCACCTGCGCCCGGTCCCGGTCGTGGTCCTGGTGGACGAGGTCGCCGAACTCGCCCTCTTCGCCTCGAAGGAGGAGGAGAAGCGCCGGGACCGGATCATCACCGCCTTGGTCCGCCTCGCCCAGCTCGGCCGGGCTGCCGGGATCTACCTGGAGATCTGCGGACAGCGCTTCGGCTCCGAACTCGGCAAGGGCATCACCATGCTCCGCGCCCAGCTCACCGGCCGCACCGCACACCGCGTCAACGACGAGTCATCCGCCAACATGGCCTTCGGCGACATCGCCCCGGACGCCGTCCTGGCCGCCATTCAGATCCCCACCGAGACTCCCGGCATCGCCGTCACCGGAGATTCCTCCGGCGGCTGGGCCCGCATCCGCGCTCCGCACACCTCGCTCCGTACGGCCGTGAACATCTGCAACCGGCACGCCGACCGCACCCCGGACCTTCCCGTCCTCGCAGCCTTCCGGCCCGTCGCCGGTGCCCTGGCCCCGGCCTCCGAGCCGCTCGCCAAGCCTGCCTCCGTCACAGCCTGACGTCTCCCCGCACCGCCGGTTGGCGCGACCGCATCGCGCCAGGTCCCTACCCGCTCCATGCCTGAAGGAAGGGAGAGCGACTCCCATGTGTGAGCACATCGAGGACTTCCACCGCACCGTGTTGATGCTCGGCGCCCTGGCCCTGTACGCCGAGATCCCCGGTGCCGACGACGCGTTCATCGACACCATCGGCCCTTCGCTCGCCGTGTCGCTTCCGGAGCCGCCGCCGGGCATGTTCCCGCCCGGCTACGACCCCATCGGCGACACTGACCACCCCGGGAGCGTCTGATGGCCCGCCCCGCCTTCCGCGTGGACGCCGTCCTGGTCCAGGCCGTCATCGCCGGGGCTCTGTCCTTCGCCCACCTGCACGACCTTGCCGCCGCCGCTGGGCAGGACGGCTGGAAGGCCTGGGCGTACCCGATCAGTGTTGATCTGCTGCTGGTCGCTGCCTGGCGGCGCCTGCGCAGTGAGGGCCCGTCCCGGCTGGCCTGGTGCTGGTTCCTCATCGCGCTGTTCGCGTCCCTCGGCGCCAACGTCGCCACCGCCGGATTCCTCGACCTGGCCCATCCGCCGGCCTGGTTGCGGTTCGGCATCGCGGGATGGCCCGCCCTCGCCTTCCTCGGCGGCACCCTCCTCGCCCACTCGCACTCCAATGAAGCGCCCGATCCGGTTCCGCCGGCACCCGCAGCCCCGGAGCCCACTCCGGAAGTCGAGCGAGAGGCCACCCCCGATCTACGGCCGGAGTCCGTCGCCGCGGCTGCCGAGAACATCCCGGAACTCGCCCCCGCTCCCGTCGCCCCGGCTGGTCCGCCGGTCCCGGCCGCGCTGGTCGACCACGCCCGCAAGCTCGCCGACGACCACCACGCCCGCACCGGCGCCCGGATCGACACCGACACCCTGCGCGCCCGACTCGGTGTCCCGCCGCAGCTGGCCGAGACCATCGCCGCCCAACTCGCCTGACCAGAAAGGAGAACCACCGCCATGCCCGCTCGTGACCACTTCCACTCCGTGATGCGGATCGGCCCTGTGCAGATCGGCACCCACCGCGACCGCCACGGCCACACCAAACACGCCGCCGTCTGCACCAACGACCGCTGCGGCTGGTCCGCCGACTACTCCAGCCAGAGCGCCGCCCAGCTCGCCGCCCGCACCCACCGCTGCACCGCCCGCTGATCACACAGAGGAGATCGCGTCATGGACGTCCCGCTCTGGCTCGCCCTGATCGTCGTCGGCGCTCTCGGCATCAAGCTCATCCGCCCGCCCCTGTGGCTGGTCGCCGTCCTGCTCCTGGGCGGCTACCTCCTCGCGGACAGCTTCCTCGCTCCCGCCATCGACAGCGTCGCCAAGTAACCGCCTGTGAAGGGAGATCCACCATGTTCAAGCCCAAGGTCCCCACCATGCCCCAGCCCACCGGCCTCATCACCCAGCCGACCATCGTCGAGCCGACCGCCGTGGTCCAGCACACCCCGCAGAGCCCCATGCCGCTGGCTGCCCAGACCGCTACGACTCGGCCGACCGTGCAGCTCACGCCCGGCTCCGTCCTCGCCCTCGTGGGTGGTGGGGCGGCCGTCGTCCTGGTCGTCGGCGCGGTCATGGTCTCGATGCTCCTTGCGGTCGCCATCACCGGCGCATCCGTCGCCATCTGCGCCCTGGTCATCCGCTCGCTCATCGCCTCCGCAGACCAGCACCACTGACCGGCCTCCGGGCGGTGCCACAAGCCGCCAAGCATCGCCACTGCCCGGACGGCCCACGCAACCCCTTCTAACCGCATCGAAGGAGAACCGTGGACACCCAAGCGCTCGCCCTCGCCTTACCGCTCATCGGCTGGGCCTCACACACCGCACTGCTCACCCACCGGCTCGCCACCGCCCGCCGGGACCCGCTCACCGGCCTGCGCACCCGAGCCGGATGGACCGCCCTCGCCGAGCGCATCATCCGCCGGCACCGGGACGCCGTCGTCCTCCTGCTAGACCTCGACGACTTCAAGAACCTCAACGACTCCTACGGCCACGCCGCCGGGGACGTCGCCCTGGCCGTCACCGCCGAACGCCTCGCCGCCTGGTGCGGCCGTCACGGCATTGCCGGACGCCTCGGCGGAGACGAGTTCGTCGCCATCGCCCGCCAGGCCCCGGACCTGGAGAGCCTCTACCGCGCCCTGAACCAGCCCGTGGCCTACGCCGGACACCGGCTCCCGGTCTCCGTGTCCGTCGGCTCCTGTCACGTGAAAGACCTGCCGGTCCGCAGCCTCTCCGACGCGCTCGCCACCGCCGACTGTGCGATGTACGCGGCCAAGGGAACGGCCGGTCGACGCGGTACCCGTCCGCTCTCCCGCTGATCCAGCTCTGACCGGCCTCCGGGCGGCGCACAAGCCGCCAAGCATCGCCGCCGCCCGGACGGTCCGGCCCCTTCCAACCGCAATCGAAAGGACCACCATCATGGCCCAGCACAGCCCTGCCCCGACGCGTATCTGCCCGGACTGTGACGGCTTCCCCGCCGTCGCCATCGACACCGGGACGGTCCTGGACGACGGCACACGCGCCACCCTCTTGGTCACCTGCCGCCGCTGCCAGGGCACCGGCACCACTTGCACCGCAGCTCCGGCCCCGGTCGTCCAGCGGGAGCACGCGTGACGGACTCGATCCTCTCGGGTCTGGACCCGGCCACCCTCGGCGATCTGCTGCGGGTGGCCGGATCCACCGGCTTCGACCGCTGGCAAGATCAGATCCGCCGCACGGGTGGCTGCTCCAACCCCATCCACCTCTCTGGCTGGACCCTCACCAAGGACAGGACCACCGGCGAGACCCTGCACCGCTACTCCACCAGCACCGAGCCCGGCGGACGGCTCCGCGTCGCCTGCGGCAACCGCCGCGCTTCCCGCTGCCCGGCCTGCGCCTGGACCTACTCCGCCGACACCTACCACCTGATCCGCGCCGGACTCGCGGGCGACCAGGACAAGGACGTCCCCGCCACCGTCCGCGACCATCCCCGCGTCTTCGCCACGCTCACCGCCCCGTCCTTCGGCCCGGTTCACAACCGCCCCGACTCCGGCCGCTGCCGCTGCGGCACCTCACACAGTCCCGACGACGACACCCTCGGTACCCCGCTTGACCCCGACACGTACGACTACGCGGGCGCGGTCCTCTTCAACAACCACGCCGGGGACCTGTGGCAACGCTTCACCAACCGACTCCGCCGCGAGATCGCCGCCCGCGCCGACCTCACCCAACGCGAACTCAAGGAAACGGCACGGGTCTCGTACGGCAAGGTCGCCGAGTTCCAGAAGCGCGGTGCCGTCCACTTCCATGCCGTCGTCCGCCTCGACGGCCCGGAAGGAGCCGACAGCCCGCCACCCTCCTGGGCCTCCGTGCAGCTGCTCAGTGACTCCATCCGCGCGGCCGTCGCGCACTCGTACACGACCATCACCGTCCCGGCCGCCGCCGGCCAACCCGACCGCCCGCTCCGCTGGGGCACCCAGCTCGATATCCGCCCCATCCGCGCCTTCGACGCCGGGACCGACATCACCGAACAGGCCGTCGCCTCCTACGTCGCCAAGTACGCCACCAAAGCCGCCGAGACGACTGGCACCGTCGACCGCCGCGTCGGCAACCGCGAGGCCCTGGTCCTCCTCGACGTACCCGACCACCCGCGCCGACTCATCGAAGCCTGCTTCGACCTCGATCCGCTCTACCCGGACCGGCGGCTGAGGGCCTGGGCTCACATGCTCGGCTTCCGCGGCCACTTCTCCTCCAAGTCCCGCCGCTACTCCACCACCCTCGGCGCACTCCGTCAGATCCGCGCCGACTACCGCGCCGCCCAACAGCGCGAAGAACTCGGCCTGCCCGACCCCGACCAGGACCCGACCGTCCTCGTCCTCACCGACTGGCAGTACGCCGGGCAGGGCCACAGCCCCGGCGAATCCGTCCTCGCTGCCTCGATCGCCAGAGACCTGCAACACAACCGAGAAACCGCCCGCGATGCCCTCGCCACCCTGGAAGGAGACCGGTCGTGACTGACCCCCTGCTCACCGTCGACCAAGCCGCCGAACGCCTCGGCACCACCACACGCTTCCCGCGCCGCCTCATCGCCGAACGCCGCATCGCCTTCGTGAAGGTCGGCAGCCACGTGCGCATCAAAGAGAGCGTCCTGGAGGCGTACATCGAGGGCAACACCGTGCAGCCCATCCGCCGTCGTCGGTCGGGCTATGGAAGGGCTGCCTGATGGCCAACAGGAAGGGGAAGCGCCGCACGTTCGGGGCTGTGCGGAAGCTGCCTTCGGGACGGTTCCAGGCTCGGTATCCCGGCCCGGACGGTGTAATGCGGCCCGCTCCCGAGACGTTCGCGACCACCCGTGACGCTGATGACTGGCTCGCAGAGAAGCGGACCGAGATCCGGCGCGGTGACTGGCAGGACCCCGACACCGGTGCAGTGTCCTTCAGGGAGTACGCCCTGCTCTGGGTGAAGGAACGCCGCCTCTCGCAGACCACTGAGGAGTTGTACCGGCGTCTTCTGCGGCTGCACATCCTGCCGGCCTTCGAGGACCTGGACCTCGATCAGATCACCGCGCCCCGCGTACGGTCCTGGCGTTCGGAACGACTCGACGCCACCGGGGCCGAGACCACCGTCGCCAAGAGCTATCGGCTCCTCAAGGCCATTCTGGAGACCGCGGTCGAGGACGAGCTGATCCGGCGCAACCCCTGCCGCATTCGGGGCGCCGGAAAGGAAACCGCGGCCGAACGTCCCGTCGCCACCGTCGACCAGGTCGACGCGCTCGCTGACGCTCTCGGGCCCCGCTGGCGGCTGATGGTCTTCCTCGGTGCGTACGGGCCTCTCCGCCCGGAGGAACAGGCGGAGTTGCGCCGTAAGGATGTCGACCTCGACAACCTCACCGTCCGCGTCAGGCAGGCAGCCCCCGAGCTGACCACGGGCAAGCGGGCAGAAGGACCGACCAAGTCGGAAGCGGGCAAGCGGCTCGTCGTTCTGCCGGCCTTTTTGCGGACCGACCTTCGTCGGCATCTCGACTGGTACGCCGAGAAGGGCCCGGACGGACTGCTGTTCGTGGGGGAGAAGGGCAAGCCGTTCCGTCGTTCCACCTTCGGGCGAAAGTGGCGTGCGGCTCGATCCAAGATTGGTCTTCCCGACGGCTTCCGCTTCTACGATCTTCGTCACACCGGGCACACCCTCACGACCCGGTCCGGGGCCACTCTGAAGGACACGATGGTGCGGGCGGGGCAGTCGACCGAGCGGGCCGCGTTGATCTACCAGCACTCGGATCTTGAGCGGCAGCGCGAAGTGGCGGCCGGCCTCGACCAGCTCGTACGGGCTCGGCGCGAAGCGGCGGACGACCCGGCATCTGGCACGGATGTGGCACGGGACGCCTAGCCAGGTCTAGACAACAAGAAAGGCCCGGGTCTATGACCTGGGCCTTCTGCATGGAGCGGGTGACGAGAATCGAACTCGCGCTCTGAGCTTGGGAAGCTCATGTTCTACCATTAAACTACACCCGCGCAGCGGGCCGTTCACCGGCACCGCGTCGTCGGACAGTGTACCCCACCCCCGGTCCCGTGTCTGTGGTGGCGGTTTTCGTGTTCGCGTGGGGGCGTACCTTGGAGGGCGGAGTGCCGCCTGGAGGGGCGTCCTCTTCATCCCCTAATGTGGCGTTCTCGTCCAGGCTTTGTTGGGGAAGGGACCTGATGGACTTGATGGAGCCCACCGTCGTCCGTTGTGCCGAAGGGCACGTGTTCAGCACCACATCGTTCCCACTGCAGCGGCTCGGAGCCGGCCGGATCGGGCCGGGGCGGCTCATCCGCTGTCCGCGCTGTGCCCGGCTGCGGAATGCCGTGCCGGTGGTGCTGGAGCAGCGTTAGCGCAGGGAGTGAGCAGGGAGTGAGGGGCGCGCGGGACTGTTCGATTGGGGCGGGCCCGCGCGTTCTGCGTATCCTCGGGGCGTGCTTCTCTCAGACAAGGACATCCGGGCCGAGATCGACGCCGGACGCGTGCGTATTGATCCGTACGACGAATCCATGGTGCAGCCCTCGAGCATCGACGTGCGGCTCGACCGCTACTTCCGGGTGTTCGAGAACCACCGTTACCCGCATATCGACCCGGCTGTGGAGCAGTCGGATCTGACGCGGGAGGTGGAGCCGGAGGGGGACGAGGCGTTCATCCTGCACCCCGGTGAGTTCGTGCTGGCGTCGACGTACGAGACGATCACGCTGCCGGACAACCTCGCGTCGCGGCTGGAGGGCAAGAGCTCGCTCGGACGGCTCGGGCTCGTCACGCACTCGACCGCCGGGTTCATCGACCCCGGATTCTCCGGGCACGTGACGCTCGAACTGTCGAACCTGGCGACGCTGCCGATCAAGCTGTGGCCCGGCATGAAGATCGGGCAGCTGTGCATGTTCCAGCTGAGCTCGCCCACCGAGTTCCCGTACGGCTCCGAGCGGTACGGGTCGCGTTATCAGGGACAGCGCGGGCCGACGGCCTCGCGGTCCTTCCTCAACTTTCATCGGACGCAGGTGTGATGCCGGGTATGGGTAAGAGTGACGTGCGGGAGAACCTGACGTACGAGGGGTTCGGCAACGCGGTGCGCGAGCTCGCGCAGACCATCGCCGACGACGGGTACGAGCCCGACATCGTGCTGAGCATCGCGCGCGGCGGGGTCTTCGTGGCGGGCGGGCTGGCGTACGCGCTCGACGTCAAGAACATCCACCTGGTCAACGTCGAGTTCTACACCGGGGTCGGTACGACCCTGGAGATGCCGGTGATGCTGGCGCCCGTGCCGAACGCGATCGACTTCAGCAACAAGAAGGTGCTGATCGCCGACGACGTGGCGGACACGGGCAAGACGCTCAAGCTCGTGCACGACTTCTGCCTCGATCATGTGGCGGAGGTGCGCAGCGCGGTCATCTACGAGAAGGCGCACTCGCTCGTGAAGTGCGAGTACGTGTGGAAGCGCACCGACGAGTGGATCAACTTCCCCTGGTCGGTCGCCCCGCCGGTGATCCGCCGGGCGGGACAGGTCCTCGACGCCTGACGAAGCGGAGAAGCGGAGAAGCGGAGAAGTGGGAAGGGCCCCGGCGCGGTGTCGCGCCGGGGCCCTTCTTCCGTTGCCGTGCGTGGTGCGTCAGATCGTGCCCAGCTTGATCAGGGACAGCAGCGCCACCAGCTGGATCGCGGACGCGCCCAGGGCCTTCTGCCACGGCAGGTCGTGCGACTTGCTCACCATCGAGGTGAACAGGGCGCCCGCCGCCAGCCAGGTCACCCAGCCGAGCACCTGGACCAGCCCGTTCTCGCCTCCCAGGAACAGCGCGAAGACCAGGCGCGGGGCGTCGGACAGGGACATGATCAGCATCGAGAGGCCGACGGTCGGCTGCCAGGAGCCGTTGCCGCCGAGCTGGCGGGCGAGCGTGTGCGTCACCGCGCCCAGGATCAGACCGCAGATGACCACCGCGACACCGGTGGTGAGGACGTACGGGATGGCGTTGGACAGGGTCGCGTTGATGACCTCTTCGCGGGCCTTGTCGAAGCCGAAGATCGCAAGCAGCCCGTAGAGGAACGTCACGGCCAGGGCCGGGCCCCAGACCGGGTAGTCGCGCATCTGCCAGAACGTCGGCCCCGGGCGCAGCACCATGCCGCTCAGCAGCTGCTTCCAGTGCAGGCGCGGGCCCGCGGGCGGGGCGGGGCTGTCGCCGGCGTGGTAGGTGCTGCCGTCGCCGTACGGGTCCTCGCCGATGCTGAACGCCTGGGTGTGCCCCGGATTGTTGTTGCTGTTGGCGTACGGGTCACCTCCGGCGGGGGCGCCGTGGCTGCCGTGACCGCCCTGGGCGTGGCCCGGGTGCGGGTGCGGGTCGCCGAAGTACTCGGGCTCGCCGTGCTGTCCGCCGTACTGCGGTGCCTGCGGCCACTGCTGCTGGCCGTACGGGGCCTGAGGCGGTGCTGCCTGCTGCCCGTACGGCTGTTGCTGCCGTTGCTGCGGTTGCCGCTGCGGTTGTTGTTGCGGGGTGCGGTTGTCCCGGCCGCGTCCGATCCTGAATCCAGCCACGAATCGAACGTACCTGGTCCGGATGGGTGGCATGCCGGGCCTGCGGCAACAGGCCCGGCTTTGCGGCCGAGCTGTGACATCCCCTAGGGGGTCTCGGGGGAGGCCGGAGGGGCGTACGGGTCAGCGCCGGCCGGTGGAGAAGACCGCCGTGGAGAAGGCGCGGTCGGGGATGCGCAGCCTGACCGCTTTGCCGGTGAGGCCGTTCGGGGAGCCGAAGAGGATCTGGAGCGGTACGGGCGGCCTGCCCGTGCCGTTGAACGGCGGGTCCGTGGTGACCACCAGGTCGGCGAAGCCGTCCTGGTCGAGGTCGCAGGCGGCCTCGGCGTCGAAGGCCGCGGGGAGCACGCCCTCGGTGCGGGCCGCGTTGCGGGCGGGCGTGAGGAGCTGGCGTACGGCGGGGTCGAGGGCACGCGGGGGCTCGGTCGCCGTACACGATGCCGATGCCCGCGTCGTCGCCCAGGCGCTCCCCGGCGTCCTTGACCAGGTCGTTGAGCACGAGGTCGCGGTGGCCGTCACCGTTGAAGTCCTCGGCGACGCGGCTGCCCCTGCCGCGCGGTACGGGGTGCGAGGGCGCGGCGGCCTTGTCCGCCATGGCGGCGGGGGAGGAGCCGGAGCCGGCCCTGGCGCCGGCGGCCGGGGAGCCGCTGCCGGCGGAGCCGCCGCAGCCGGTGACTGTCAGCAGTACCGCACAGCTCACCGCTGTCACCGCGTTCCCTGGTCGCACGGCCCACCTCGTCCGTATCGCAAGTTGTCAGTCGGCACATGATGCTCGCTTTTGACCGTTGCGTTGAGGCAACGGACCGGTCCGGACGGCACAGGACACCGGTGGTCGGCCGGTGAGGACGTCTGGGCGTCCGCGTTCGTACGTCACGTGCGGTCACGTGCGGTCACGTGCGGTCACGTGCGGTCACGTGCGCCGCGTACGTACGGATCAGCGCCGGAGACCGCGCCGGACCCGCTGTCACCGGCCGGGGCGGAGGCGGCCACGGCGGTGGTGGGCCCGGCCCCCGGGCGCGGAGGCGGGGGGCCGGGCTGCGGCATGCGGGGTTCTCCTGCGGCGAAGGAAGGGGGACGGGGGCGTCAGTTGGCGGCGTTGCCACCGAGGACGGGAGTGCCGGTCGTGGAGATGCCGACGTCGGACGGGCCGATGGAGCGGGCGCCCGAGGCCGTGATCCTGGTGCCGTCGGACGGGAGGTGGGTGAGCAGGCCGTTGCCGCTGTTCTCCCCTATGGACCCCACGACCAGGTCGGCCTTGCCGTCGCCGGTGACGTCGTCCAGCTTCAGTTCGCTGCCGAAGAAGTCGCCCTTCTCGTCGGATCCGGGGACGCCCGCGGTGTTCTGGGTGAAGTACTGCACGCCGCCGGTGGTGCTGAGACCGGACGTGGTGCCGTACAGGACGTAGACCGAACCGGCGTCGACGACGCCGCCCAGGTTCTCGCCGTAGGCGCCGATGGCCAGGTCGAGGAGACCGTCGCCGTTGACGTCGCCGAGGGACAGCTCGCCGCCGAAGCTGTCGTTGGTCTCGGAGCCGCCGGGGAGGCTGCCCGAGTCCTGGTGGACGGCGGTGACCGAGGCGGGACCGCTCGGCGAGCCGTAGGTGATGTACGCCTGGCCGCCCTTGTGGGCGTTGGGGACTGCCATGTCGCCCTCGACCGCGTCCCACTCGACACCGCTGACGATGTCGCCGTACCCGTCGCCGTTGATGTCGCCGATGTCGGTGATGACGCCGGGCTTGAGCTTCTTGACGCCGGTGGCCTTCAGGCCGGCCGAGGTGCCGGGGACGAAGTAGTTGGCGTTCCAGCCCTCGGGGGAGTCGGTCTCGAAGCCGTCGGCCACCAGGTCCGTACGGCCGTCGCCCGTGACGTCGCCCGCGGTGAGGTTGATCAGTGGCGTGGCGGAGCCGGACATGATGGGGAGCTTGACCGTGTAGCGGCCGCCGGCCGTGCCGGTCGTGGAGATGCCGCCCTTGAAGACGTGGAAGGTGTGGGAGGTGGAGCCGACGGCCAGGTCGTCCCTGCCGTCCCCGTCGAAGTCGCCCGCGGCCAGCGAGCTGCCCCAGTTGTCGTGGGAGGAGACGGCGGGGTCGGAGAGGGTGGTGCCGCCCTTGAGGCCGGTGGACGAGCCCCACAGGACGGAGACGGTGCCGCCGTCCTTGTCGGTGCCGACGTCCTCGTACTCGGCGGCTACGGCGAGGTCGTCGTAGCCGTCGCTGTTGAAGTCGCCGTAGGCGCTGCTCCAGCCGTAGCCGTCGCCCGTCTCGGCGCCGCCGGGGACGCCGGTGGTGTTCTGGCTGAACGTCTGGCGCTTGGCGCCGGAGACGCCGGAGGCGGTGCCGTACAGGACGACGATCTGGCCGGCGTCTGCCTTTCCGGCGACGTGGGCGTTGCCGGCGGAGAAGGCGACGTCGCCCTTGCCGTCGTTGTTGAAGTCGGCCTGGGCGGTCTTCGTCGGGTCGGCGGCCGAGGCGGTGCCCGCCGTGACGGCGAGCAGCCCGCCGGTCAGCGCGGCTGCGGCGGTGGTGGCCAGGGCGGTGCGGAGCTTCTGGTGCATGCGGGGTTCTCCTGCGGCATGCCGGGGTGCGCGGGGCATCCAGTCGATGGGGTGCGTTACGCCTGTGTTTGCGCCGGGTTGGCGGTGCAGACATGAGGTGTTCGGCGCAGAGGAGACCAACGATGGGGCAGGAGAGTTGTACGAGGCCCGAGTGAAAGTCCGAGGATTCTGCGGCGCGCCCCGTACGCCGACGGCCGGCCCCGCCAGGAAGGCGGGACCGGCGTCGGTATGCGGGAGGCGGTTACGGAACGGGCTGCTGATCCGGGGCCGGCTCGGGCTCTTCCGTGCCGGACGGGTCGGCCGGGGTCTTCACCGAGTCGAGGAGCAGCTGGGCCACGTCCACGACCTGGACGGACTCCTTGGCCTTGCCGTCGTTCTTCTTGCCGTTGACCGAGTCGGTCAGCATGACCAGGCAGAACGGGCAGGCGGTGGAGACGATGTCCGGGTTGAGGGACAGGGCCTCCTCGACGCGCTCGTTGTTGATGCGCTTGCCGATCCGCTCCTCCATCCACATCCGGGCACCGCCGGCGCCGCAGCAGAAGCCGCGCTCCTTGTGGCGGTGCATCTCCTGCTGACGCAGGCCGGGGACGGCGGACATGATCTCGCGCGGCGGCGTGTAGACCTTGTTGTGACGGCCCAGGTAGCACGGGTCGTGGTACGTGATGAGGCCCTCGACCGGGGTCACCGGGACCAGCTTGCCCTCGTCGATGAGGTGCTGGAGCAGCTGGGTGTGGTGGATGACCTCGAACTCGCCGCCGAGCTGGGGGTACTCGTTCGCGATCGTGTTGAAGCAGTGCGGGCAGGTGGCGACGATCTTCTTGGCCGACTTCGGCTTCTTCGTCGACTCGTCCTCGTCGTCCTCGCCGAACGCCATGTTCAGCATCGCGACGTTCTCCTGGCCGAGCTGCTGGAACAGCGGCTCGTTGCCCAGGCGGCGGGGCGAGTCACCCGTGCACTTCTCCTCGCCGCCCATGATCGCGAACTTGACGCCCGCCATGTGCAGGAGCTCGGCGAAGGCCTTGGTGGTCTTCTTGGCCCGGTCCTCCAGGGCGCCGGCGCAGCCGACCCAGTACAGGTACTCGACCTCGGACAGGTCCTCGATCGTCTTGCCGACGATCGGCACCTCGAAGTCGACCTCCTTGGTCCACTCGACGCGCTGCTTCTTGGCCAGCCCCCAGGGGTTGCCCTTCTTCTCCAGGTTCTTGAGCATCGTGCCCGCCTCGGACGGGAACGCGGACTCGATCATCACCTGGTAGCGGCGCATGTCGACGATGTGGTCGATGTGCTCGATGTCGACCGGGCACTGCTCGACACAGGCGCCGCAGGTGGTGCAGGACCACAGCACGTCCGGGTCGATGACGCCGTTCTCCTCCAGCGTCCCGATCAGCGGGCGCTCGGCCTCGGCCAGCGCGGACGCGGGCACGTCCTTGAGCTGCTCGGTCGTCGCCTTCTCGTCGCCCTCCATGGTCTTGCCGCCGCCCGCGAGCAGGTACGGCGCCTTGGCGTGCGCGTGGTCGCGCAGCGACATGATGAGGAGCTTGGGGGAGAGCGGCTTGCCGGTGTTCCAGGCGGGGCACTGCGACTGGCAGCGGCCGCACTCGGTGCAGGTGGAGAAGTCGAGGATGCCCTTCCACGAGAACTGCTCGACCTGGCTGACGCCGAAGGTGTCGTCCTCGCCCGGGTCCTCGAAGTCGATCTCCTTGCCGCCGCTGGTCATCGGCCGGAGCGCGCCCAGGGCGACGGAGCCGTCGTCCTCACGCTTGAACCAGATGTTGGGGAAGGCGAGGAAGCGGTGCCACGCCACACCCATGTTGGTGTTGAGCGAGACCGTGATCATCCAGATCAGCGAGGTACCGATCTTGATCATCGCGGTGAAGTAGATCAGCGTCTGGAGGGTGGAGACGCTCAGGCCCTCGAAGGCCAGGACGAGCGGGTACGAGACGAAGTACGCGGGGCCGTAGCCGTCGACGTGGTGGATCGCGCCTTCGAGGCCGCGCAGCACCAGGATCGCCAGGCCGATCGTCAGGATGATGTACTCGACGAAGTACGCCTGCCAGGCCTTGGAGCCCGCGAAACGCGACTTGCGGCCGGCCCGGGAGGGCAGGCTGAGCAGCCGGATCGCCATCAGGACGACGATGCCCACCACCGTCATCAGTCCGATGAACTCGATGTACATCTCGAACGGCAGGAAGCCGCCGACGACCGGCAGCACCCAGTCCGCCTGGAAGAGCTGACCGTACGCCTGGGCGAGGGTCGGCGGCAGCGTCAGGAAGCCGATCGCGACGAACCAGTGCGCGACGCCGACGATCCCCCACTTGTTCATCCGGCTGTGGCCGAGGAATTCCTTGGCCAGGGTGATCGTGCGCTGCTTCGGGTTGCCGGTGCGGCTGCCCGCGGGGACGGGCTGGCCCAGCTTGACGAACCGGTAGATCTGCGCGACGGCTCGGGCGATGAGCGCAACGCCGACCACGGTCAGGACCAACGACACGATGATCGCGGCGAGTTGCATGAGGGGGCTCCTCGGGCGTGCGAGGGTGGGATGTCATGGGATTACTAAGCGGTAACTTAATCAGTCCGTGCTGAGCGTACCCACTTATGCCGCCGCACTGTAGTTGCGCAAGCGGTGATCTGTGTCGCGTAAGGGTTCCCTCAGCCCCGGGCGGCGAAGACCGCCGCGGCGGTGCGGGCGAGGATCGCCAGATCGAGGCCGAGCCAGTGGTGCTCGATGTAGTGCAGATCCAGTATCTCCATCTCCTCCCACGGCAGGCCCGGCCGCCCGCTGATCTGCCACAGGCCGGTGATGCCCGGCCGCACCAGCAGGCGCACCCGGGTGGCCGACGGATGGCCCGGGGGCAGCGCGCACGGCCCGACCAGGGACATCTCCCCCCGCACCACGTGGAACAGGTGGGGGAGCAGGTCGAGGCGCGACCGGCGCAGCAGCCGGCCGGTCGCGGTGCGGGGGTCGGTGCGGAGCGTCAGCATGCCGAAGGGGCGCCCGGCCAGGCCCGCGCGGGTCCGGCGCAGGAGGACCGGGCCCGGCGACGTTACGGCCACGGCCGCGGCGGTGAGGAGCAGAACGGGGAGGGCGAGCGGCAGCAGGACGAGGGTGACCGTCAGGTCGAAGATCCGCTTTGCGGGCATGTGGTGTACTTTTTCATGCCTTTCGCCCCGAGATGGCACTCCATCGAGTGGCGGCGTGCCGTACGCCTGCCCATAAGGGCCGCATAAGAGTTGAGTCTCCAAGACTCAGGTCTGTTGACGCGGTGGGATCCGTCATGCATCCTTGAGCCTGTTCCACTCAAGTCAGCTGGAGGAATCGAAATGGCACGTGCGGTCGGCATCGACCTGGGCACCACCAACTCCGTCGTCAGCGTTCTGGAGGGCGGCGAGCCCACCGTCATCACCAACGCCGAAGGGGCCAGGACCACGCCGTCCGTCGTCGCTTTCGCGAAGAACGGTGAAGTGCTGGTGGGCGAGGTTGCCAAGCGCCAGGCGGTCACCAACGTCGACAGGACGATCCGGTCGGTCAAGCGCCACATGGGCACCGACTGGAACATCGAGCTCGACGGCAAGAAGTTCAACCCGCAGCAGATGAGCGCCTTCATCCTGCAGAAGCTGAAGCGCGACGCCGAGGCGTACCTGGGCGAGAAGGTGGCCGACGCGGTCATCACCGTCCCGGCGTACTTCAACGACTCCGAGCGTCAGGCGACGAAGGAGGCCGGCGAGATCGCGGGCCTGAACGTCCTGCGCATCGTCAACGAGCCGACCGCCGCCGCCCTGGCGTACGGCCTCGACAAGGACGACCAGACGATCCTCGTCTTCGACCTCGGTGGCGGCACCTTCGACGTCTCGCTGCTGGAGATCGGCGACGGCGTCGTCGAGGTGAAGGCCACCAACGGTGACAACCACCTCGGTGGTGACGACTGGGACCAGCGCGTCGTCGACTACCTCGTGAAGCAGTTCCACTCCGGCCACGGCGTGGACCTCTCCAAGGACAAGATGGCGCTCCAGCGTCTCCGCGAGGCCGCGGAGAAGGCGAAGATCGAGCTGTCGTCCTCCACCGAGACGTCGATCAACCTCCCCTACATCACCGCGTCGGCCGAGGGCCCGCTGCACCTGGACGAGAAGCTCACGCGCTCGCAGTTCCAGCAGCTCACCGCCGACCTCCTGGACCGCTGCAAGACGCCGTTCCACAACGTCATCAAGGACGCGGGCATCCAGCTCTCCGAGATCGACCACGTCGTTCTCGTCGGTGGCTCGACCCGCATGCCGGCCGTCGCCGAGCTCGTCAAGGAGCTCACGGGCGGCCAGGACGCCAACAAGGGTGTGAACCCGGACGAGGTCGTCGCCATCGGCGCCTCGCTCCAGGCCGG
>RHMC01000423.1 GCA_003719395.1 Streptomyces altiplanensis | reverse complement strand
CGTCGGCGCAGGAGGCTCTTCGGCTGCGGGCGGTGGCCGCGTTGGTGGCGGGGCGGGACCGTGAGGATGTGGCGGCGCTTTTCGGGGTGTCGCTGAAGGCGGTCGATGCGTGGTGGGCGAAGTGGCAGGCCGGCGGCCGGGAGGCGCTGGTCATGCGGTATCGGGGCAAGCCGGTCGGGGTGCGCCAGGTGCTCGGGGAGGCCGAGCAGGCCGCGGTGCGGCAGGCGGTCCTCGATCACCGTCCCTGTGACCTTGGACTTTTCGGCCAGTTGTGGACACGGCGGCTGGTGGGTGAGCTGATCGCGAAGCTGTACCGGGTGCGGCTGACCGAACCGGGGGTGGGCAAGTACCTGAAGCGGTGGGGGCTGTCCTTCCAGCGCCCGGACCAGCGGGCCGTCGAGCAGGACGCCCAGGCTGTCCGGCGCTGGCACCAGGAGACGTGGCCCAGGATCCGGGCGAAGGCGAAGAAGGACGGCGGCGAGATTCTCTTCGCCGACCTGGTCGGCATCCGCTCCGACCAGGTCACCGGCCGCACCTGGGGCGAGAAGGGGAAGACACCCGTGGTGCGGCGGAGCGGGAACCGGTTCTCGGTGAACGCCGTGTCGGCGATCAGCGCCAGGGGCCGGATGCACTTCGTGGTCTTCACCGAGCACTTCACGGCCGAGGTGATGTGCCGCTTCCTGGACCGGCTCGTCGGACACTTCGACCGCAAGGTCCACCTCGTGGTCGACGGGCCCTTTGCCCACCGCTCCAGGAAGGTCCGCGACTGGCTCGTCGCCCACCCCGACGACGTCGAGTGGCACTTCCTGCCGCCGTACTCGCCCGAGCTCAACCCCGACGAACTGGTCAACGCCGACCTCAAGCACCGCCTGCCCAAACATCACCGGGCCCGCGACCAGGCCGAACACACCGCCGAGACCCGCCGGTTCTTCCGCAGACGCCAACGCCAGCCACACATCGCCCGCGGCTACTTCGGCGGCCCCACCGTCCGCTACGTCCTGGACGAGAACCCCATGAGTTTCTGATCAATA
>RHMC01000422.1 GCA_003719395.1 Streptomyces altiplanensis | reverse complement strand
ACCGCCTTCGGCGAGTGCGCGGCGTTGCTGGTCGGCGGGGGTGCCCTGCCGCAGCAGGCGATGGACCAGGGAGGTCACCTCCCGGGTGTCTCCGGCCTCCTCCAGGGCGGGGGCGATGTGCTCCATCAGCAGGTACACCACGTCGCCCGCGCTGCGCAGGGTGCCGTCGGGGGCGACCAGGGACCCGCTGATGCCGTGCCGGGCGGCGTGCCAGTTCGCGCCGTGCAGCAGTTCCGGCGCGCACCGGGGCACCGGCGCACCGGCCTTCTCGTCACGGATGGCGTCGCGACCAGCCCGCGGACGATCCCGGCGAACATCACCGCGTCGTCGGCCCGCAGCTGCACGTCCATGCACCGCACCTCGATGGTGGGATACCGGCCGGACAGCCGCGCCTGCCAGTAGAGCTGCCCCGTGTCGGTGATGATCCCCGAGGCCAGCAGCCCCTGGACACGCCGCTCGTGATCGGCCAGATCATCGAAGTACGGCGGCGGCCCGCTCACCGGCCACCGGCCGAAGATCAGGGTGCGCCAGCTCGCGAACCCGGTGTCGTGACCGTCCCACAGCGGCGAGTTCGCCGACATCGCCACCAGCACCGGCAGCCACACCCTGACCCGGTTCAGCACGGCCACCCCCGTCTGCGGATCGGGCACCGCCGCATGCACATGCATCCCGTTGATCAGCTGCTCCGCCACCAGCTGCGGGGCCTGGGACTCCATCGCCAGATAACGCGGCTGACGGCTCACCGGAACCGGCGCCGCCCGCCTGAACGGCGCCGCCGCACAGGTGGCCAGCCGGCACCCGAACTCCTCGGCCGCGGCCCCGACCGCATGCCGCAGACGCAGCAGATGCCCCCCCACCTCCTCCAGGTCCGTACACACCGGAGTGGCCACCTCCACCTGCGCCTGCAACAGCTCGGCCTGCACCTCCCGCCAGTCCACCACCGGCTCCAGCCCCGACGACCCGTGCACCTCCTCGGCCAGCGGCACCGGCAGCCCCGACCCCGGATCGAGCAGCAGATACTCCTCCTCGACACCCACAGTGATCATGT
>RHMC01000421.1 GCA_003719395.1 Streptomyces altiplanensis | reverse complement strand
GGCTTTGCCTATGGTCCGGTGTTCCAGGGTCTGCGGGCCGCGTGGAGCCGGGACGGCGAGGTCTTCGCCGAGGTGAGTCTGCCGGAGAGCGTGCAGAAGGATGCGGCCTCCTTCGGTCTGCATCCCGCCTTGCTGGACTCGGCGTTGCATGCGGGGTGGTTCCTGGGCTCGTCGGTTGAGGTGGGTGGTGTGCCGTTCTCGTGGAGTGGGGTGTCGCTGCTGGCGTCGGGTGCTTCTGCGGTTCGGGTGAGGCTGGCGCGTGGGGTTGATGGTGTGCTGTCGATCGTGGTGGCGGATCTGTCGGGTGCGCTGGTCGCGTCGGTGGAGTCGTTGGCGATGCGTGCGCTGTCGGTGGAGGGTGTGAGTGGTGATGCCGGGCTGACGAAGGACGCGTTGTTCCGGCTCGACTGGGTGACCATGCCGGCGCCTGGGTCTGCGTCTGCGTCTGGGGCGCCTGTGGAGGAGCCGCAGAGGCTCGCGGTGGCGGGCGAGGACATGTTCGGCCTGACCGACGCCCTTCGGGAGGTGGGTGCTGAGAGCGAACTCGCCTCAAGTCCGAGCGCGCTGGCGGCTGGCGCGGCATCGGTGCCGGGTGTGGTTCTGATCCCGGTGGCTGGGGATTCGGCTGCTGATGTGGCTGGTGGTGTGCATGCGCTGGCGCATCGGGTTCTGGAGCGGATTCAGGAGCGGTTGTCGGACGAGAGGTTCGCGGAGTCCCGCTTTGTCTTTGTGACGCGGGGTGCGGTGGGCGGTCAGGATCTGGCGGCTGCGGCGGCGTGGGGTCTGGTGCGGTCGGCGCAGTCGGAGAATCCGGGTTGCTTCGGTCTGGTGGATCTGGATCCGGCGGGGCCGGTCACATTCCCGCTGGCGGTCCTGAGCGCGGATGAGCCGCAGTTGATGGTGCGGGACGGGAGTGTTCTGGCCGGGCGGTTGGTGCGCCAGTCGTCTGCGGATGAGGACATGAGCCCGGAGTGGGGTGGTGGTGAGGGCAGTGTTCTGATCACGGGTGGTACGGGTGGTCTGGGCGCGGTGGTGGCCCGCCACCTGGTGG
>RHMC01000420.1 GCA_003719395.1 Streptomyces altiplanensis | reverse complement strand
TAACCGAGTGCCATGACAGCGAGATCAACTCCGGCAGTAGTTAAATTACGGGTCCTGAACCGCTTCCAGTTCATCGAGGACCACCACCGCGCCTGGGGCGTGAAGCGGTTGTGTGCCGTGCTGGAGGTGGCCCGCTCCAGCTTCTACAAGTGGCGGTCCGGCCGTCAGGCCCGCGCCGTGCACGAGCGGGCCGATGCCGCGCTCGCCGAGCGGATCCGGGCCGTACACGCCGAGTGGGACGGCACCTGGGGCCGACCCCGGATCACCGCCGAGCTGCGCGACGGCGGTGAGCACGTGAACCACAAACGGGTCGGACGGGTGATGCGGAAGTTCGGCATCGCCGGGCTGCGGCTGCGCAGACGCCAGGTCACCACGGTGCCCGGACCGTCCGCCACGCCCGTGCCGGACCTGTTCCAGCGCGACTTCACCGCGAACGCGCCGAACAGCAAATACGTCGGGGACATCACCTACCTGCCGGTGGGCGACGGCGATTTCCTGTACCTGGCAACCGTGATCGACTGCTTCTCGCGCCGCCTGGTGGGCTGGTCGATCGCCGACCACATGCGCACCTCACTGGTCGCCGACGCGCTCCGGGCTGCCGCCGCGACCCGCGGCAGCCTGGCCGGAGCCGTCTTCCACAGCGATCACGGAGCCCAGTACACCTCTCGCGAATTCGCAGACATCTGCGCCGAGTTGAGGGTGCGGCAGTCCATGGGCGCGGTCGGCACGAGCGCGGACAACGCACTTGCCGAGTCGTTCAGCGCGGCCCTCAAACGCGAGACGCTCCGCGGCGCCCGCCGCTTCGACGGGGTTCGTGCCTGCCGCCTGGCGGTCTTCCGCTGGACCACGCGTTACAACACCCGCCGGCGGCACTCGGCGAACGGACAGCAGTCGCCGATCACCTACGAACAGCAGTCAGCTACCCTGACACTTGCCGCATAACAAAACGAACAGGTGTCCACTCCTCGGGGGCAAGGCCCCGTGAAGTGATCGGCTGGGCGATGTCGGACCATCACCGGGCCGAGCTGCCGGTGGCGGCCCTGCGGATGGCGGCCGGCCGGGGT
>RHMC01000419.1 GCA_003719395.1 Streptomyces altiplanensis | reverse complement strand
GCGCCCGGCGGCGCGGACGGTGGCGGCAGTGGTGCGGGTGGTGGCCGTGGTGGCAGCGCCGGCGGCGCAGGGCGTGGCGGCAGCACTGCCGGCAGTGGCCGTGGCGCGTCCGCGCGCGGTGGCGCCAAGGGCGGCCCCAAGGCCCCGCAGAGCAGCAGGGGCGCGGCTCCGCGCCGTGGCCCGCACGGCCAGCGCGAATCCCGCCGCGCGAGCTCGACGCCAAGCTCGAGGAGCGCGTCCGCGAGCGGCACAGCAAGCCCCAGGTGAAGACGCCCAAGACGTTCCCGGGAGCCGAGCAGGAGGGCGAGCGCCTGCAGAAGGTCCTCGCCCGCGCCGGCATGGGTTCGCGGCGTGCCTGCGAGGAGCTCATCGAGCAGGCCCGCGTCGAGGTCAACGGCGAGATCGTCACCGAGCAGGGCCGCCGGGTCGACGTCCACAAGGACGAGGTCAAGGTCGACGGCCTGACGGTCGCCACCCAGTCGCACCTCTTCTTCGCGCTCAACAAGCCGGCCGGAGTCGTCGCCACCATGGGCGACCCGGACGGGCGTCAGAACCTCAACGACTACGTGAACAACCGTGAGACGCGTCTCTTCCACGTGGGCCGGCTGGACACCGAGACCGAGGGCATCATCCTGCTCACCAACCACGGCGAGCTGGCCCACCGTCTCACCCACCCCAAGTACGGCGTGAAGAAGACCTACCTCGCCGCGATCCAGGGTCCGCTCCCGCGGGACCTGGGCAAGCGCCTCAAGGACGGCATCGCGCTGGAGGACGGTTACGCCCGCGCCGACCACTTCCGCGTCGTCGAGAACACCGGCAAGAACTACCTGGTCGAGGTGACCCTCCACGAGGGCCGCAAGCACATCGTGCGCCGCATGCTGGCCGAGGCCGGCTTCCCGGTCGAGCGGCTCGTGCGGACGTCCTTCGGGCCGATCCCGCTGGGCGACCAGAAGTCCGGCTGGCTGCGCCGCCTCACCAACACCGAGGTCGGCATGCTGATGAAGGAAGTCGGTCTGTAACCGACGCCCTCTCCGCCTCGAGGCCCCCGGCCGGTTCCTGTACGCACAGGAACC
>RHMC01000418.1 GCA_003719395.1 Streptomyces altiplanensis | reverse complement strand
GGTGGGCTTGTGGGTGGGAGGCTGTGGGGGTGGCTTAGCGACCTTCCTCCTCTGCGGCTGGCTCTTCTGTTCCTCCGTTGTCTCGGCCGCAGTTGGCGGAGGCTCGTCGTGTTCGGGCGGTCGAGTGGTTCGTGGAGGGGCGGGGGACGACGGAGATCGCGCGGATGGTGGGGGTGCATGCGGAGAGCGTCCGCAGATGGAGGCGGGTGTGAGAGAGAGACGGGGCCGAAGGGTTGCGGCGGCGGCCGGCTCCCGGTCGCGGCCCAAGCTGGATGACCTCCAGGTCGAGGTGGTCCGGGCCGCGCTGGAACAAGGCGCCCAGGCCCATGGCTTCGAGGCCGATCTGTGGACCCTGGAACGAGTCGGTGCGGTCGTCACCCGGGTGACAGGGGTGACGCTGTCGAAGGCCTCGGTGTGGCGGCTGCTGACCGGCCGACTCGGATGGAGTCTGCAACGTCCCGAGCGAAGGGCGGTCGAGCGGGACGCATCCGAGATCGCCCGCTGGATCGCGCACGAGTGGCCGCGCATCAAAAAGGGGCTGTGAACACACGTGCCTGGATCGTGTTCTTCGACGAATCAGGAGTGTCGCTGCTGCCGCAGGTCCGCCGCACCTACGCACCCCGTGGCCGGATCCCGCTGCTGCGGCACCGCCTGAACTGGAAGCGCGCGTCGATGGCCGGGGCCCTGGGCTACCACTCCACCGATCCCGAACGCGGGGCCCGCCTGTGCTTCCACCTCAAGCCCGGCAGCTACGACACCACCGCCCTCATCGAAGTCCTGGAGCAGATGAAGGCGTTCTACCGCGGCGAGCAAGTGGTGCTGGTCTGGGATGGCCTGTCCGCCCATTGGAGCCGGGCGATGCGAGCCTGGGTCGCCGAGCAGGACTGGCTCACTCTGGAGCGATTACCCGCCTACGCTCCCGAGCTGAACCCGGTGGAACTGCTGTGGTCCTCGCTCAAGAAACGCGAACTTGCCAACCTCGCCGGCGACCACCTCGCCGATGTCGCCGACGCCACCGAACAAGGGATCCACCGCATCAACCGCAACCCACAACTGCCATGGTCCTTCCTTGCTCGCACCGGCCTAGCCATCCACCCAGCACCCCCACCGAACTTACGAAAAGATCAGTAG
>RHMC01000417.1 GCA_003719395.1 Streptomyces altiplanensis | reverse complement strand
TACTGAGGTTTTCAGGGTGGGGTCGGCGAGTTGATGGCCAGGCTTGTGGCGGTGAGACAGCCGTCGATCAGGCGGGGCCGGAGTTGGATCCTGCGTAACTCGCTGCGGAGCTTGCGGTCGAGGTCGTCGGGTGTGGTGAGAGCCGTGTTGGCCATTGCTCTGCGCACGAGTGACCAGACGGCCTCGACGGGATTCAGGTCGGGCGCATACGGCGGAAGCCGGACGGTGGTGAGCCAGTCGTGCTCAGCCTCGTACCGTCTCAGCCCTGCGGCCAGATGGGTGTTGAGATTGTCCCAGACCACCACGATCGGGCCGCCGAGCTGGATGTGTGCCCGCACCAGCAGGTCGCGATAGTCCTTCCACGAGAAGCTCTTGCGTGCGCCCTTGAGCAGGAGATGAGCACGGGGCCGGTGGATGAGACGGCTCTCCTCGCCGGGCTTGTAGCAACACAGCGCGGCGACCGAGGTCCGGCGGCGGGACCTGCCCCTCACCCGAATGACGGGGGTGTGCCCGCGCCGGCCCCAGGTGCGGGCGCGGGGCGGCGTCATCGAGAAGCCGGCCTCGTCCTCGAAGACGATCCAGCCCCCACACGCCGCCGCGAGGCTTTTACCCGGGGCCACACCTCCTTCTTCCACAGCTCCACCGCGTGCTCGTCGCGCTCCAGAGCCCGACGGGCGGGTGCCTGCCAGGACCAGCCGTGCCGTTTCAGAAGCCGCCACACCGTCGCCACCGACAGGCTTACTCGCAGCCGACGGCGGATCACCGTCTGAACCCGGACCAGGGTCCAGCGTTCGTCTTCGAAGCCGTGCGCCGCCGGGCCTTTGCCGAGTTCCTCCTCCAGCACGGCGAACTGGGCATCGGTGATGGTCGGTAAGTTCGCCGGACCTGCGGAACGCAGGCCCTCCATGCCGCCCTCGCGCCAGGCACGGCGCCAGCGTTCCACCGACCGCACGCTCACTCGCAGGTCCTTCGCGATCGCCGCGGTCTTCTCACCCACCGCGAACCGTTGCCCGGCCTGAAGCCGGATTCCCTCACGAAACGCCCGACGTTCAGCGGTCAGGCCCCCGCCCTCCGGATACCTCATCTCACCGGCATACCGCAGGGATCATGAACCGTCACTACCCGACGACGACACGAAAACCTCAGTA
>RHMC01000416.1 GCA_003719395.1 Streptomyces altiplanensis | reverse complement strand
GTCATGGTTAGAAGTACCCCTCGCGCTTGCGGTCTTCCATCGCGGCCTCGGACATCTTGTCGTCGGCGCGGGTCGCGCCCCGCTCGGTGAGCCGGGAGGCGGCGATCTCGGCGATCACGGCTTCGAGCGTCGTGGCGTCGGAGTCCACGGCGCCGGTGCAGGACATGTCGCCGACCGTGCGGTAGCGGATCAGCCGCGTCTCGACCTGCTCGTGCTCCTTGGGCCCGCCCCACTCGCCCGCGGTCAGCCACATGCCGCCCCGGGCGAAGACCTCGCGCTCGTGGGCGTAGTAGATGCCCGGCAGCTCGATCTTCTCGCGGGCGATGTACTGCCACACGTCCAGCTCGGTCCAGTTGGACAGCGGGAAGACGCGCACGTGCTCGCCGGGTGCGTGGCGGCCGTTGTAGAGCTGCCACAGCTCGGGGCGCTGGCGGCGCGGGTCCCACGCGGAGAACTCGTCGCGCAGTGAGAACACCCGCTCCTTGGCGCGTGCCTTCTCCTCGTCGCGCCGCCCGCCGCCGAACACCGCGTCGAAGCGGTGCTGCTGGATGGCCTCGGTCAGCGGCACGGTCTGCAGCGGGTTGCGGGTGCCGTCGGGCCGCTCGCGCAGCTTGCCGGCGTCGATGTACTCCTGCACGGACGCGACGTGCAGCCGCAGCCCGTGCTCGGCGACCGTGCGGTCGCGGTACTCCAGCACCTCGGGGAAGTTGTGCCCGGTGTCGACGTGCAGCAGCGAGAAGGGCACCGGCGCGGGCGCGAACGCCTTGAGCGCCAGGTGCAGCATCACGATGGAGTCCTTGCCGCCGGAGAAGAGGATCACCGGCCGCTCGAACTCGCCCGCCACCTCGCGGAAGATGTGGACGGCCTCGGACTCCAGGGCGTCCAGGTGACTGAGCGCGTACGGGCTGTCGGTGCCCTCGCTGAGGGTTGCGGAGGTGGTCGTCATCAGGCCAGGCCCCTTTCGGTGAGCAGCGCGTGCAGCGCGGCTGCGGACTCCTGCACGGTCTGCCGGTGCGACTCGATGCGCAGGTCGGGCGACTCGGGCGCCTCGTAGGGGTCGTCGACCCCGGTGAGCCCGGAGATCTCACCGGCCGCCTGCCTGGCGTACAGCCCCTTCACATCGCGTACGGAACACACCTCCACCGGCGTGGCGACATGCACCTCCAG
>RHMC01000041.1 GCA_003719395.1 Streptomyces altiplanensis | reverse complement strand
CCGAAGCGACACCCCCCGGCGGCGGCGCTCCCGCCCCGTCGGCCAGCCGGCCCCGCCCGCGCCCCCCGCCTCGTACAGCGGCAGCGCAGCGGTCGTCAGCGCGGGCACCGTGTCCACCGAGAACGGGAGGTCGTCGAAGCCCGCCACCGACACGTCGTCCGGGATGCGGAGCCCCCGGTCGCGCAGCGCCGCGCACGCCCCCAGCGCCACCGTGTCGTTCGCGGCGACCACGGCCGTCAACCCCGGATCCCGCCGCAGGAGTTCCAGCGTCGCGTCGTACCCGGACCGCCGGTCGTACGGCCCGTGCACCGTCAGCTCGCCCTCATCGGGGACGCCGGCCTCGGCCAGCGCCTCCCGGTGCCCCTCCAGCCGGTGCCGCGTGGTCGTACGCTCCACCGGCCCGGCGACGTACCCGATCCTCCGGTGCCCCAGCGCCAGCAGATGCCCGGTGAGCCGCCGCGCCCCGCCCCGGTTGACGAACGTCAGCGCGGCCACCACCGACTCGCCGTCCCCCGACAACGGCGGCCGCCGCACAGCACCACCCGCGCACCCCCGTCCGCCAGCTTCGCGAGCTTCGCCGCGACCGCCGCCGAGTGTCCGGGGTCCTCGATCGCGCCCCCGGTCAGGATCACCGCGGCCGCACGCTGGCGCTGCAAGCAGCGTCAGGTACGTGCGTTCCCGCTCCGGTGATCCCCCCGTGTTGCAGACGATCGCGAGCTTCTCGCTCCCCGCCCGCCCCGCGCCGGTGCCGGCCCCTTCCGTCCCGCCGATCTGCGACTGGGCCGCCCCGGCCATGATCCCGAAGAACGGGTCGGCGATGTCGTTCACCAGGATCCCCACGAGATCCGTACGTCGCCGCGGCGAGCGCACTGGCCGGCCCGTTCAGCACGTAGTCGAGATCGTCGACCGCGCGCAGCACCCGCTCCCTGGTGGCGGCGGCGACCGGGTAGTTGCCGTTGAGCACACGGGAGACGGTGGCCGGCGACACCTGGGCGCGGGCCGCCACGTCCGCCAAGGTCACTGTCATCTGGTCGTCCTCCGGGTCTTGTACGAGCAGCTGTCCGCAGGCTAGCTTCATAGCGTATAGAAAGCGCTTGCTATGGCCGTACGGAGGGAACTTTCGTGACACGCAGGACAGTGCGCATCGCCATGAACGGCGTCACGGGCCGGATGGGGTACCGCCAGCACCTCGTCCGCTCGATCCTCGCCATCCGCGAGCAGGGCGGCCTGGACCTCGGCGACGGCACGGCCTTGTGGCCCGAGCCGGTCCTGGTGGGCCGCCGCGAACACGCGCTCAAGGAGATGGCCGAACGCCACGGCCTCACCGAGTGGTCCACGGACCTCGACGCCGTCCTCGCCGACGAGACGGTCGACATCTACTTCGACGCGCAGGTCACCTCGGCCCGCGAGGAGGCCATCAGGAAGGCGATCGCCGCCGGCAAGCACGTCTACACGGAGAAGCCCACGGCCACCGGCCTCGACGCCGCCCTGGACCTGGCCCGCCTCGCCCGCGACGCCGGCATCAAGCACGGCGTCGTACAGGACAAGATCTTCCTCCCGGGCCTGCTCAAGCTGAAGCGCCTGATCGACGGCGGCTTCTTCGGCGAGATCCTCTCCGTCCGCGGGGAGTTCGGCTACTGGGTCTTCGAGGGCGACTGGCAGGACGCCCAGCGCCCCTCCTGGAACTACCGCGCGGAGGACGGCGGCGGCATCGTCGTCGACATGTTCCCGCACTGGGAGTACGTACTGCACGAGCTGTTCGGCCGCGTCACGGCCGTCCAGGCGCACGTCACGACGCACATCCCGCAGCGCTGGGACGAGCAGGGCAAGCCGTACGCCGCCACCGCCGACGACGCGGCGTACGGCATCTTCCAGCTGGAGGGCGGCGCGGTGGCCCAGATCAACTCCTCCTGGGCGGTCCGCGTCAACCGCGACGAACTCGTCGAGTTCCAGGTGGACGGAACGCACGGCTCCGCCGTCGCCGGCCTGCGCAACTGCCGCGTGCAGCACCGCAGCGCGACCCCCAAGCCGGTCTGGAACCCGGACCTGCCGGTCACGCACTCCTTCCGCGACCAGTGGCAGGAAGTCCCCGACAACGACACGTACGACAACGGCTTCAAGGCCCAGTGGGAGCTGTTCCTGCGCCACGTCGCGCTCGACGAGCCGTACACCTGGGACCTCCTCGCCGGCGCGCGCGGCGTCCAGCTCGCGGAGCTCGGCCTCGAGGCGTCCGCCGAGGGCCGCCGCTGCGACGTCCCGGAGCTGTCCCTGTGACGGTCAACCTCCCGCACGGCGCGCACGGACACCGTGCCTACGAACCCCGCACCGAGCCCTTCGTCCTCGCACCGCACGGTGCCCCCCTCACCTCCCGCACGGTATACTCGGCGGCGCACGTGGTGGCCGACCCGTACGCCGACGTGTCGCCCGACGCGCCCGCCGCGATCGACTGGGACGCCACCCTCGCCTTCCGCCGCCACCTGTGGTCGCACGGCCTGGGCGTGGCCGAGGCGATGGACACGGCGCAGCGCGGCATGGGTCTCGACTGGGCGGGAGCGAGCGAACTCATCGTCCGCTCGGCCGCCGAGGCCAGAGCGGCCGGCGGCGCGATCGCCTGCGGCGTGGGCACCGACCAGCTCGCCGCCGGCGTCACCCACGCCCTCCCGGACGTCACGGCCGCGTACGAGGAGCAGCTCGCCGTCGTCGAGTCGACCGGCGCCCGCGCCATCCTCATGGCGTCACGGGCCCTGGCGGCGGCCGCCCGGGGCCCGGAGGACTACCTGGCGACGTACGGCCACCTCCTGCGCCAGGCGGCCGAGCCGGTGATCCTGCACTGGCTGGGCCCGATGTTCGACCCGGCGCTCGACGGCTACTGGGGCAGCACGGACCTGGACGCCGCCACGGACACCTTCCTGGAGGTCATCGCCGCGCACCCCGACAAGGTCGACGGCATCAAGATCTCGCTCCTGGACGCCCAGCGCGAGATCGACCTGCGCCGCCGCCTGCCGAAGGGCGTGCGCTGCTACACGGGCGACGACTTCAACTACCCCGAACTGATCGCGGGCGACGACCACGGCTTCAGCCATGCGCTGCTGGGCATCTTCGACCCGCTGGGCCCACTGGCGGCGGAAGCGGTCCGCACCCTCGACACGGGTGACACGAAGAAGTTCCGCGAGCTCCTCGACCCCACGGTCGAGCTGTCCCGCCACCTCTTCGAGCCCCCGACCCGCTTCTACAAGACGGGCGTCGTCTTCCTCGCCTGGCTGGCGGGCCACCAGTCGCACTTCACGATGGTCGGCGGCCTCCACTCGGCCCGCTCGCTGCCCCACTTCTCCCGGGCGTACGAACTGGCCGACGGCCTGGGCCTGTTCCCGGACCCGAACCTCGCCGAGGACCGTATGAAGACCTTCCTCACCCTGCACGGAGTAGACCAGTGAGTCCAGTGAGTGACCTCTCCCGGCTCTCCCTCAACCAGGAGACCATCAAGCAGTGGTCCCTGCCCGAGCTGGCCGAGGGCTGCGCGAAGGCGGGCGTCCCCGGCGTGGGCCTGTGGCGCGCACCGGTCCAGGAGTACGGCGTCGAGCGCGCCGCCCGCCTGATGCGGGACGCGGGGCTGACCGTCACCAGTCTGTGCCGGGGCGGCTTCCTCACGGGCGTCGGCGACGCCGACCGGGCCTCGGCCCTGGCCGACAACCGCCGGGCCATTGACGAGGCCGCCGCTCTCGGCACCGCCACCCTGGTCCTGGTCTCCGGCGGCCTCCCGCCCGGCAGCCGCGACCTGCACGCCGCCCGCGAGCGCATCGCGGAGGCGCTGGCCGAACTCGCGCCGTACGCCGCCGAACGGGGCGTACGCCTGGCCATCGAGCCGCTGCACCCGATGTTCGCCTCGGACCGCTGCGTGGTCTCGACCCTGGGCCAGGCGCTCGACCTCGCGGAATGCTTCCCGGCGGACCAGGTGGGCGTGGTCGTCGACACGTACCACCTGTGGTGGGACGACCGCGTCGCGGACGGCGTCGCCCGCGCGGGCGAGCGCATCGCCGCGTTCCAGCTGGCGGACTGGATCACTCCGCTGCCCGCCGGCGTCCTGCTGGGCCGGGGGCAGCTGGGCGACGGCGCGGTCGACTTCCGCCGCTTCCACGCCCTGGTGGACGCGGCCGGCTACACGGGGCCGATCGAGGTGGAGATCTTCAACGAGACCCTCTGGGCCCGGGACGGCACGGAAGTCCTGGCAGAGGTGGCCGACCGCTACGTCACGCACGTCCTTCCTTCGTGACCGAAACCCTGTGGACGCGATCACTTCGCGGTCGCCTCGTGCCGTAATCAAATTTCTTCGATCCGCCGCGCAACCCTTCCGCCACCTTGCGGGTCGTACTTGGCATCAGGGCTTCCGGGGAGGGATCCGGGGGGATTCGGGGAGGCCTGTTACGGAGGGGGATCTGAGGGGCCCGGTCGACGGACCGGGCCTCCTTGGCTTCCCCGCGTCGACGAGCGCGCTCCCGATGGGTGGTTCCGGGAACTCCGATGCCCGTGATTCGTCTCCGGGCGTACGCTCAATTTCATGGGTGCCAATGTCGGGGAGCGGCTCCGCGAAGTCCGCAAACGCCGAGGCCTGTCACAGCGCGAGCTCGCGAACGAATCAGGTGTCTCGCTGTCCCTGATCCGAAAGCTGGAGCAGGGGGAGCGGGAGGACACGCGGCTGGAGACCGTGCGGCGGCTGGCGGCGGCGCTGCGGGTGCCGACCACTCAACTCGTGGTTGCTTCCCGTGCCGAGGACGATGTCGTCGATGCGGACGCCCAGTGGAAGCCCTTGCGCCGGGTGCTTCTGACCTCGTCAGTGGTCGACACCGTGGACGAGCCACCGACCACCGCCGGGGTGCGCCAGGCACTGAACGCCGCGATGCCGTTGTTTTCGGGTGACCGTTTCGTGGAGCTGAGCACGATCCTGCCTTCGCTGTTGCGGGATGCCGAAGCCCTGGTGCGGAGTGATCCCGAGGGGCGTGCCGTCCGTGCGCGGATTTTGCAGCTCACCGGTTGGCTACTGACTCAGATGCGTCAGTTCGACGCGGCGGAAGCAGCACTGGAGCGGTCGATGGACGAGTCGTCCGACCGGCTCCACAGCGCAGCGACAGCCAGCATCATGTGCTGGCTCCTGCTCCGGCGTGGCCGACTGGGCGAAGCGCGTGACCTGGCGTCTCGGTGGGCTGACGAAGTGGAGCCTCGGCTCTCCCGCGCCACGCCCGCTGAGCTGAGCGCCTGGGGGTGGCTGCTGCTGAGGATGTCTGCCGCTGCGGTACGGGACAACCGGCCCGGCGAGGCGGAGGACGCCATCCGGCTGGCACACGCTGCGGCGGTTGCCCTGGGGCGGGAGTACACGCCCGAGGGGAACTTCCTGCAAGCGTTCGGCCCTGTGACCGTAGCGCTCAAGCGGGCTGAGAACGCGATGGTGGTGGACCGTCCCGACCTGGTGCTCAAGCTGGCGGCGAATGTACCGGTGCACGGCCTGCGCCCGACCTCGAACAATCGCAACCGGCACCTCTTGGACGTGGCGAATGCCCATGCCCGTACACGGCAGTACGCGGAGGCTGTTGACATCCTGACCGGCCTCCGGGCCACCGCGCCCCAGTGGTTTCCCAAGCAGCGCTATGCCCAGGACATCGTGAGCGGGATCCTTGCCCGGCGCCGGACGCTCACTCCTGAGATGCGCAGCCTTGCTGATGCCGTGGGCATGCCCGTGTGACGGTGTGTGGCACTTCCGCCTGACCTCCGGCCGAAGTGCCATTGCTGCTGGTTACGGCTCTCCCTAGCGTTGCTCTCCTGGCGCAGTGCGAGCCCCGGCGACGGGACTCGCCCGCCAGTGAGAAGACTCCCGCGACCGCGTTGGGCGCGGTCCGGGAGCGTGGCCGACCTGAGGAAAGCAGGCTGACATGACGGACCTTATCGCTCGCCTCTTCGAGCCGCTGCTGCGGCTTCCGTTCCCCGGCAGAGGGCGGCATCGGCCGACGGGCTCGCGTGCGTACGAGTGCGCGTACCCGTACTCCTGCGACTACGTCGGAGGACCGACCGCCCACCGCACCGGCGAACGCCCTCCGCACGAGGAGACCGGCCCGCTGGTCCGCCCGCACCTCGAAGTGCACGAGCGGCAACTGGCCGAAGTGCGGCGGCAGCGGACGCGGCGGCGCGCGCTGTGGCTCGCCGTGCACGGGGCGGACGTCGGACCCCGGTCCATCCACGGGGTGGAGGTCGGCGCGTGAACGGCGAGCAGTGCGATCGGCTCACGTTGCGGCTACTGCCCTGGGCGGGGGAACAGGGCAAGCCGTGCTACGTCCTGGGTGACGGCACCGGCCATGTGTCACGGGTCGCGGACGGCATCGAGAGCATTCAACTCGGCATGGCGGACGACCTTCTGGGCCACGCGGCCGACCTGCTCGCGGACCGCCGGGTGACCGGTGGCGAGCTGCACTTCCTCGCCAGCCGGCTGAGCGAGTCGCTGCGGGACGTCAAGCGGGTCGCGGAGAGCCGGGGAGCGCGGCTGGGCACGGCGGGGCCCGCCCCGGACAACGGAAACTGACGAACCGTCAGCATCCCTGACCGGTCCCGTGCTGTCGTCCACCCTGAACAAGCACTTCCAGGGAACGTGCGGCAGCGCGGGGCTTCCGCGACGCACTGGCCCCGGCCACCGGCCACAGGCCCCGACGGCCGGCGTCACCCGTCCGCGGCGCCCTCGGCCTCCCAGCGCAGCAGGTCTCCCGGCTGGCATTCGAGTGCCTCGCTGAGCGCGGCGAGCGTCGCGAAGCGCACCGCCTTGGCGCGGCCGTTCTTGAGCACCGCCAGGTTGGCGGAAGTGATCCCGACGCGGTCCGCGAGCTCGCCCACGGACATCTTCCGCCTGGCCAGCATCACGTCGATGTCGACGGCGATCGGCATCAGATCACCTCGTCCAGCTCGGCCTGCATCCGCGCCGCCTCGACGTCGCGCGCGACGGCCTGGGCGAGCAGCATCCGCAGCACGAGCACGACGAGCGCGACCCCCAGGACCGCCACGACGACCCCGCCCAGCAGGAGGACGATGCCCGGGGCGACGGCTTCGCCCGGCGCCAGGACGACCGCGAGCGCGAACACCAGGAGGGCGGCCGCCACGAACGCGCCGATCACCACGTGCACGTACCGGAAGGCGGCGTCGGAGAACACCGTTCCGCGTCGCACCATCGTCACCAGCCGCCACACGCAGACCAGGACGACCTGGGCCGCCACGATGCCCAGGACGATGATCACGAGAATCGGGACGCGCCGGTCCGCGAGGGACCCGCCGCTCTCCTCCAGGTCGGTGGCCAGCAGCGCCACCATCACCGTCTGCGCGAACACCGAGCCGGCGAGCAGCGCCACGAGCACGGCGCGCAGCGCGAGCACTGTCAGCTTTCCCATCATCTCTCCCTCGATCGAGCAACGATGGGAATCTATCGAAATTCGATAGGTGTGGCAAAGGGGCGGACCAAAAGCCTTGAGGGCCGCCGGTGTTTTCCACAGTCCCTGCGGCACTGTCGGTGCGGAGGGGTAGCGTCGGATCATGTCCAGTCCAGCAGCGTTCGTCCCGGCGGTCGTCGAAGGGGTCCTCGAGCGGATCACGTACGCCAACGAAGAGAGCGGTTACACGGTCGCCCGCGTCGACACCGGGCGCGGGTCCGACGACCTCCTCACGGTGGTCGGTTCGCTGCTCGGCGCGCAGCCGGGGGAGTCGCTGCGCATGGAGGGCCGCTGGGGCTCGCATCCCCAGTACGGCAGGCAGTTCACCGTCGAGAACTACACGACCGTCCTGCCCGCCACCATCCAGGGCATCCGCCGCTACCTCGGCTCCGGGCTGATCAAGGGCATCGGTCCCGTGATGGCCGACCGGATCACCACGCACTTCGGCGTCGACACCCTGGACGTGATCGAGACCGAGCCGAAGCGGCTGATCGAGGTGCCCGGCCTCGGCCCGAAGCGGACCAGGATGATCGCGGCCGCCTGGGAGGAGCAGAAGGCCATCAAGGAGGTCATGATCTTCCTCCAGGGCGTGGGGGTCTCGACCTCCATCGCGGTGCGCATCTACAAGAAGTACGGCGACGCCTCGATCTCCGTGGTGAGGAACGAGCCCTACCGGCTGGCCGCCGACGTCTGGGGCATCGGCTTCCTCACCGCCGACCGGATCGCCCAGTCCGTCGGCATCCCGCACGACAGCCCCGAACGCGTGAAGGCCGGCCTCCAGTACGCGCTGTCGCAGTCCACGGACCAGGGCCACTGCTACCTCCCGGAGGAGCAGCTGATCAGCGACGCCGTGAAGCTGCTCCAGGTGGACACGGGCCTGGTCATCGACTGCCTGGCCGAACTGGCGGCGGACGAGGGCGTCGTACGGGAGAAGGTGCCGCCCCCGGAGGGCGGCGAAGGTGACCCCGTCACCGCCGTCTACCTCGTCCCCTTCCACCGGGCCGAGGTGTCCCTCGCCGCGCAGGCCCAGCGTCTCCTGCGCACCTCCGAGGACCGGATGCTGGCGTTCCGGGACGTGGCCTGGGACAAGGCGCTGACGTGGCTGGCGGGGCGTACCGGCGCCGAGCTGGCGCCCGAACAGCAGGCGGCCGTCAAGCTCGCGCTGACCGAGAAGGTGGCCGTGCTCACCGGCGGTCCCGGCTGCGGCAAGTCCTTCACGGTCCGCTCCATCGTGGAGCTGGCCCGCGCCAAGAAGGCGAAGGTGGTGCTGGCCGCGCCCACCGGCCGGGCGGCCAAGCGGCTGGCCGAGCTCACCGGGGCCGACGCGTCCACCGTGCACCGCCTGCTGGAGCTCAAGCCGGGCGGCGACGCGGCGTACGACAAGGACCGCCCCCTCGACGCCGACCTGGTCGTCGTCGACGAGGCGTCGATGCTCGACCTGCTGCTGGCCAACAAGCTCGTGAAGGCCGTCGCGCCCGGTGCGCACCTGCTTCTCGTGGGTGATGTCGACCAGCTGCCCTCGGTGGGCGCGGGGGAGGTGCTGCGCGACCTCCTGGCCGACGGCGGGCCGGTCCCCTCCGTCCGCCTGACCCGGATCTTCCGCCAGGCCCGGCAGTCGGGCGTGGTGACGAACGCGCACCGCATCAACTCCGGTGTCCAGCCCATCACTCAGGGCCTTCCGGACTTCTTCCTCTTCGTCGAGGACGAGACCGAGGACGCCGGACGGGTCACGGTGGACGTCGCCGCCCGCCGCATCCCCGCCAAGTTCGGTCTCGACCCGAGGCGCGACATCCAGGTGCTGGCCCCGATGCACCGCGGCCCGGCCGGCGCGGGAGCGCTCAACGGCCTGCTCCAGCAGGCGATCACGCCCGCCAGGCCCGACCTCCCGGAGAAGAGGTTCGGCGGCAGGGTCTTCCGTGTCGGGGACAAGGTGACCCAGATTCGGAACAATTACGAGAAGGGGCAGAACGGGGTCTTCAACGGCACCGTGGGCGTGGTCACCTCGCTCAACCTCGACGACCAGCGCCTGACGGTGCTGACGGACGAGGACGAGGAGGTTCCGTACGACTTCGACGAGCTGGACGAGCTGGCACACGCGTACGCCGTGACGATCCACCGCTCGCAGGGCAGCGAATATCCGGCGGTGGTGATTCCGGTCACCACCGGGGCCTGGATGATGCTCCAGCGCAATCTGCTCTACACCGCGGTCACCCGGGCCAAGAAGCTGGTCGTGCTGGTCGGCTCCCGCAAGGCGATCGGCCAGGCCGTCCGTACGGTTTCCGCAGGCCGGCGGTGTACGGCACTGGATCACCGGCTCGCCGGACGGATGGAGAGGAACCGCGCGGTGGCGTAAAACGCACCATAGGGGGACTGTTCATGGCAAACGTCTCCCCGGACTTCCAGAACTGGGGCGAAGGGGGCAGGATGAGCAGGTTGGCGGCACTGAGTGCCGCGAATGGGCCTAATGGCCGACCCCGAGTGCACTCTGCTGAGCCAAATGGGGGATGGTAGAGACAGTCAGGGCACCTCGAAGAAGAGGCACTACGTCGGTGAGGGATGACGTGAGCGACAACTCTGTAGTACTGCGGTACGGCGATGGCGAGTACACCTACCCGGTGATCGACAGCACCGTCGGCGACAAGGGCTTCGACATCGGGAAGCTCCGGGCTCAGACCGGTCTGGTGACTCTCGACAGCGGATACGGCAACACGGCCGCCTATAAATCCGCGATCACCTACCTCGACGGTGAGCAGGGCATTCTGCGCTACCGCGGATACCCCATCGAGCAGCTGGCCGACGGCTCCACCTTCGTCGAGGTGGCGTACCTGCTGATCAACGGTGAGCTCCCCAAGGTCGACGAGCTTTCGGCCTTCAAGAACGAGATCACCCAGCACACGCTGCTGCACGAGGACGTGAAGCGGTTCTTCGACGGCTTCCCGCGTGACGCGCACCCGATGGCCATGCTGTCGTCGGTGGTCAGCGCGCTGTCCACCTTCTACCAGGACAGCCACAACCCGTTCGACGAGAAGCAGCGTCACCTTTCGACGATCCGCCTCCTCGCCAAGCTTCCGACGATCGCGGCGTACGCGTACAAGAAGTCGATCGGCCACCCCTTCGTCTACCCGAGCAACGACCTCGGGTACGTCGAGAACTTCCTGCGCATGACCTTCTCGGTCCCGGCGCAGGAGTACGTGCCGGACCCGGTCGTGGTCGCGGCGCTGGAGAAGCTGCTGATCCTGCACGCGGACCACGAGCAGAACTGTTCGACGTCCACCGTGCGCCTGGTCGGCTCTTCGCAGGCGAACATGTTCGCCTCGATCTCCGCCGGCATCAGCGCCCTGTGGGGCCCGCTGCACGGCGGCGCCAACCAGTCCGTCCTGGAGATGCTGGAGGGCATCCAGGCTTCGGGCGGCGACGTCGACAGCTTCATCCGCAAGGTGAAGAACAAGGAAGACGGCGTGAAGCTCATGGGCTTCGGGCACCGCGTCTACAAGAACTTCGACCCCCGGGCGAAGATCATCAAGGCCGCGGCGCACGACGTCCTCTCCGCTCTGGGCAAGGACGACGAGCTGCTCGACATCGCGCTCAAGCTCGAAGAGCACGCACTGGCCGACGAGTACTTCGTGGAGCGCAAGCTCTACCCGAACGTCGACTTCTACACCGGCCTGATCTACCGGGCCATGGGCTTCCCGACCGAGATGTTCACGGTGCTCTTCGCGCTGGGCCGTCTCCCGGGCTGGATCGCCCAGTGGCACGAGATGATCAAGGAGCCGGGTTCCCGCATCGGCCGCCCGCGCCAGATCTACACCGGCGAGGTCCTGCGCGACTTCGTCCCGGTCGAGGGCCGCTGACGCAGCCGGTTCCACCGCGTCACCCGCACCACCCGCACCACCCGCACCACCCGCTGAAAAGCGGAAAGCGCCCCGCTGCCGATCCCCCCACGGGTCGGCAGATCGGGGCGCTTCCCTTTTCCCGGAGCGGATTCCCCCCACGGGATCCGGCCGGGTGTCCGATGGGCGCACAAGCTCCCTGCGCGGGCTGCCGGGACGCGTACGTACGGGAGGGCCGCTCAAAGCTCCCCGGTGCACGTGCCCCGGCCAACGCTTGCCCGGAACGTCCCCCAAGACATTCCGTGAACGTCCCCCAAGACGTTCTTGGCATCGCCTACTTAGACTCGCGGGTCGCCCGAATGGTTACCCTCAAACCTCAGTGACGTGCGTCACTTTGTGTGCGTCCTGTGAAGGTACGCAGCCTGAGGCTGTTTGTCACTACGAATACCGAGGAAAACGCCATCGCGAATCCGGCGATCATGGGGTTGAGCAGCCCGGCGGCCGCCAGGGGCAGGGCGGCGACGTTGTAACCGAAGGCCCAGAAGAGATTTCCCTTGATGGTCCCCAGCGTCCTGCGGGACAGCAGGATCGCGTCCGCCGCCACCCTCAGGTCCCCCCGGACGAGCGTCAGGTCGCCCGCCTCGATCGCGGCGTCCGTACCCGTGCCCATCGCGAGCCCCAGATCCGCCGTGGCCAGCGCCGCCGCGTCGTTCACACCGTCGCCGACCATCGCCACGCTGCGCCCCTCGGCCTGGAGCCGCTTGACGACGTCGACCTTGTCCTGCGGCAGGACCTCGGCGTACACATCGCCCGCCCCGATCCCGACCGCACGCGCCACCGACTCGGCGACGGCCCGGTTGTCACCGGTCAGCAGGACCGGGGTCAGGCCGAGCTCGCGCAGCCGTGCGACCGCCTCCGCGCTGGTCTCCTTCACGGCGTCCGCGACGGCCAGGACGCCGCGCGCCGACCCGTCCCAGGCCACGGCCATCGCCGTACGCCCCTGAGCCTCCGCCGCGGCCTTGGCGCCGGCCAGCTCGCGCGGCAGCTCCACCGCCCACTTCGGCGAGCAGCGCCTCGGCGTCCCACCAGCACCTCGTGCCCGTCGACCAGACCGCGCACCCCGAGCCCCGCGACGTTCTCGAACTTCTCCACTCCCGGCAGCGGCCCGGTCCGGTCGGCGCGCCGGACGCCACGGCCCGCGCGACCGGATGCTCCGAGGCGTGCTCCACCGCGCCGGCCAGGCGCAGCAGCAGGGCCTCGTCGGTGCCGGGCGCCGCGAAGACCTCCCTGAGCTCCATCCGCCCCGTCGTGACGGTCCCCGTCTTGTCGAGTACGACGGTGTCCACGCGCCTGGGTCGACTCCAGCACCTCCGGCCCCTTGATCAGGATGCCGAGCTGGGCGCCGCGCCCCGTGCCGACCATGAGCGCGGTCGGCGTGGCCAGACGCGGGCACGGCCACGCGATGATCAGCACCGCCACGGCCGCCGTGAACGAGGCGGCCGTGTCGTCCGTGAGCAGCAGCCAGGTGACGAGCGTGCCCAGGGCGATGAGCAGGACGACCGGCACGAAGACCGCGGAGACGCGGTCGGCCAGGCGCTGCACCTGCGCCTTGCCGTTCTGGGCGTCCTCGACGAGGCGGGCCATGCGCGCGAGCCGGGTGTCGGCGCCGATCCTGGTCGCCTCGACGACGATCCGGCCCGAGGTGTTCACGGTGGCGCCGGTGACGGCGCTTCCGGCGGCCACGTCCACCGGCACGGACTCGCCGGTCAGCATGGAGGCGTCGACGGCGGAGGTGCCTTCGGTGACCGTGCCGTCGGTGGCGATCTTCTCGCCGGGGCGTACGACGAAGCGGTCCCCGACGGCGAGCGTGCCGACCGGGACGCGTACCTCCGTACCGCCCCGGAGCACCGTCACGTCCTTCGAACCGAGTTCCATCAGCGCGCGCAGCGCCGAGCCCGCCCTCCGCTTGGCCTTCGCCTCCAGGTAGCGGCCGAGGAGGATGAAGGTGACGACTCCGGCGGCGACCTCCAGGTAGACCGTCGAAGCCCCGTCGGTGCGCTGGGACGCCGTCAGCTCGAAACCGTGGCGCATGCCCGGCAGGCCCGCGTGCCCGAAGAACAGGGCCCACAGCGACCAGCCGAACGCGGCGAGCGTGCCGACCGAGACGAGGGTGTCCATGGTGGCGGCGCCGTGCCGGACGTTGGTCCAGGCGGCCCGGTGGAAGGGCAGTCCGCCCCAGACGACGACCGGGGCGGCGAGGGTGAGCGAGAGCCACTGCCAGTTGTCGAACTGGAGCCGGGGGATCATCGCGAGCGCGACCACGGGGACGGAGAGGACCAGCGAGACGAGGAAGCGCTGCCGCAGCGGGGCGAGGGCGGGATCGTCCTGCTCGCGCCCGGCCGCCTGCTCCGGCGCGGCGGGCGCGGCGGCGGCCGGGGCGGCGGGCGGCGGGGGCTCCTCGGCGGTGTAGCCGGTCTTCTCGACGGTGGCGATGAGGTCCGCGACGCCCACCCCGTCGGCGTAACTGACCCTCGCCTTCGCCGTCGCGTAGTTGACGGTGGCGTGGACGCCGTCCATGCGGTTGAGCTTCTTCTCGATGCGGGCGGCGCAGGAGGCGCAGGTCATCCCCCCGATGGAGAGCTCGACCCGGGACGTGTCCACGGTGGTCGCCGGTGCCTCTTGCGCTGTGCTGGTCATGTGTTCTTGCTCCAGGAAAACGGACCGCCGTACGGGAGCCAGTATGAACTGGTCCGGTACGGCCCGGCGGGAGAAGGCGGTCCGGGTCAGGCCCGGCCGACGAGCTCGTAACCGGCCTCGTCGACGGCGGCGCGTACGGCTTCCAGGTCCAGCGGGGCGTCGGAGACGACCGTCACCCGGCCGGTGGAGGCGACGGCCTTCACCGAGGTGACGCCGGGGATCTCCGAGACCTCGCCGGCGACCGCGCCCTCGCAGTGCCCGCAGGTCATGCCGCTCACCTGGTACTCGGTGGTGACGGCGCCCACCTGGACCTCGGCCGAGGCGTCGTGGCAGGAGCCGGACGGCGAGCAGCAGGAGCCGGACGCGGTGGCCTCGGTCTTCGTCTCGGTCTCGGCGGTCATGTCGTTCTCCCTCTCTCAGGCTTACGCAGACGTGGTGCCCCAGAAAGCCGCGGGGATGCCGTGACTTCCTGACACGGTCCAGACTATACCCCTAGGGGGTATGAATGCGACTACGCCCGGCCGTGATGTCAGTCATGTGGGTGCCGGTGGGCGTGCGGTCGCCGATGACCGGATCCAGGGGGCGGAGCGAGACCGCCCTCATTCCTTCCTCACTCCCTGCGGCCCCTGTTGCCCGGCCGGCGCGAGACCCAGAGGCGGATGGTGTCCGCGTACCAGTAGGGCTTGCCGTTCTCCGTGTGGTCGGGCGGGGGGAGCAGTCCGTGCTTGCGGTACGAGCGCACGGTGTCCGGCTGGACCTGGATGTGCGCGGCGATCTCCTTGTACGACCAGAGCCTGCGGTCAGTCATCTGTGGCACCTCCCTGCGCGCGCCTCGGCGGCGGCCTGGGGGCCGGCGGGGTGGCCGGGGCGCGGAACGCTGACGATCACTCAGCCTGTGTCCGTTGAACGACGCCGAGTGATGTGCGGGGCGGGGCTGTCGAACACCTGTGACGGAAGCACCGCCCAACCGGGACATGTGTGACAGAAGTTCAATGAATGTGACGCCTGCGGCGTGTGTTCCGCCGCGCCCCCGGCTAGGCGCCGCAGGAGCGGAGGAAGCGGCGGGTGCGCCGGGCGATCGGCAGGGGCCTGTCCGGCGGACACGGGTACATGTCCTGCTCGACGATCGCGAACAGGTCCACGTCCAGCCGCCCGGCCGCCGCCAGCACGGGTTCCAGCGCCGGCACCCCGGCCGGCGGTTCGCACATCACGCCCCGCCCGACGGCGGGCCCGAACGGCACCTCGCCGGCGACGACTTCGGCGAGGATCTCCGGGTCCACCTGCTTGAGGTGGAGGTAGCCGATCCGCTCCCCGTAGGTCTCGATGAGCTCGACGCTGTCCCCGCCGCAGTACGCGTAGTGGCCGGTGTCCAGGCAGAGCGACACCAGGCCGGCGTCGGTGGCGTCCAGGAAGCGGGCGACATTCTCCTCGTCGTCGATGTGCGTGTCCGCGTGCGGATGGACGACGATCTTCAGCCCGTACCGCTCGCGCACCTCGCGCCCGAGCCGTTCGGTCTGCCGGGCGAGCGTCCGCCACTGGGCGGCCGTCAGCGTGCGCTCCTCCAGTACCTCGCCGGTCCTGTCGTCCCGCCAGAAGGACGGGATGACGACCAGGTGCTCCGCGCCCATGGCCCTGGTGAGCTCGGCGACGTCCGCGACATGGGCCCACGTGGCGTCCCAGACCTCGGGCCCGCGGTGGAGGCCGGTGAAGACCGTGCCCGCCGAGACGGACAGCCCCCGGCGGCGCGTCTCGTCGGTGAGGCGGGCCGGATCGGTCGGGAGGTAGCCGTACGGGCCGAGTTCGATCCAGGGGTAACCGGCCTCCGCGACCTCGTCGAGGAAGCGTTCCCAGGGCACCTGGAGCGGGTCGTCGGGGAACCACACTCCCCAGGAGTCGGGGGCGGAACCGACCCGGATGCGGGTCGGCGCGGGTGCGGGAGAGGTCATGAGCGCCAGCTTTCCGGCCGTACGAGAAAGGTGTCAACCCTTCGTCCGAATGTAAGGACAAAACGTTGACAGGGTGCCGTGGCGCCCATTAGACCTGGGAGCAGCCGCCGGACCGGAGGGACGCGCATGGAGTCCAATGCGTACGAGCCGCACGACCACCCGTACGACCTGATCGCGATGGGCCGGATCGGAGTGGATCTCTATCCGCTGCAGGCCGGGGTCGCGCTGGCGCAGGTCGAGACGTTCGGCAAGTTCCTCGGCGGCTCGGCCGCGAACGTGGCGGTCGCCGCGGCCAGGCTGGGCCGGCGCACGGCCGTCGTCACCCGCACCGGGGCCGACCCCTTCGGCGACTACCTCCACGAGCAACTGCGGGAGTTCGGCGTCGACGACCGCTGGGTGACGGGGGTCGCGGACCTGCCGACCCCGGTGACGTTCTGCGAGATCTTCCCGCCGGACGACTTCCCGCTCTACTTCTACCGGCAGCCGAAGGCGCCCGATCTCGAACTGCGGACCCGGGAACTGGACCTGGACGCGATCCGTTCGGCGCGGATCTTCTGGATGACGGGCACGGGCCTGTGCGCGGAGCCGAGCCGTTCGGCGACGCTCGCGGCGCTGGAGGCGCGGGACGCGGGGAGCACGACGGTCTTCGACCTGGACTGGCGGCCGATGTTCTGGGGCGACGGCGACCCCGGCCGGGCCCGCCCGTCACTACGCCGAGGCCCTCCGCCACGCCACCGTCGCGTCGCAACCTCGACGAGTGCGAAGTCGCCACCGGTGAGCGCGAGCCGTACGCCGCCGCCCGCGCCCTGCTCGCCGCCGGCGTCGGACTCGCCGTCGTCAAACAGGGGCCGAAGGGCGTGCTCGCCGCGCACCTCGACGGCACGACGGCCGAATGCCCGCCCGTACCCGTCGACGTGCTCAACGGGCTCGGCGCGGGCGACGCCTTCGGCGGGGCCCTCTGCCACGGGCTGCTGGCCGGCTGGGACCTGGAGCACACCATGCGGTACGCCAACGCGGCCGGCGCCATCGTCGCCGCCCGCCTCGCCTGCTCCTCCGCGATGCCCCGCCCGGCAGAGGTGGAACAGGTCCTCGCGGGCGTCCCGTCCCCGCGCAGGAGCCCACGACGTGACCAGTGGCCTGCGCAGCGCGACCTCGTACGGGTACGGACCCGCCACCCCGAAGCGATCGCCGAGGCCGCCGCCCGCCGCCCCCGCAGGCCGCTGATCGGCGCGAGCGGACGGCTCATGATCATCGCGGCCGACCACCCGGCCCGCGGCGCCCTCGGCGTCGGTGACCGCGAACTCGCCATGGCCGGCCGCCCCGACCTGCTGGAGCGGCTCTGCCTCGCCCTCTCCCGCCCCGGCGTCGACGGTGTCCTGGCCGCCGCCGACATCCTCGACGACCTGCTCCTCCTCGGCGCTCTCGACGGCAAGGTCGTCGTCGGCTCCATGAACCGCGGCGGCCTGGCCGGCGCCGCCTTCGAACTCGACGACCGCTTCACCGGACCCCGCGCCCAGGACCTGGAGCGCCGCGGCTTCGACGCCGGCAAGCTGCTCCTGCGCATCGACTACGACGACCCCGGATCGCTCGACACCCTCCACGCCACCGCCCGCACCATCGACGCGATGGCCGATCGCCGCCTCCCGGTCTTCGTCGAGCCGTTCATATCCCGCCGCGTGGACGGGAAGGTCCGCAACGATCTGAGCGCCGGGGCCGTCACGCACTCCATCGCCATCGCCTCGGGCCTCGCCGGGACCTCCGCGTACACCTGGCTGAAGGTCCCCGTCACCGAGGACGCCGACGACATGGCGCGGGTCATGGAGACCTCGACGCTGCCCGCCGTGCTGCTGGGCGGCGAGGTCGGCGCCGACCAGGTCCGCGCGTACGAGAAGTGGCGCAAGGCGCTGCGGCTGCCGACCGTCCAGGGCCTGGTCGTCGGCCGGTCGCTGCTCTATCCGGCCGACGGGGACGTGGCGGGGGCGGTCGACACCGCCGTCGGGCTGCTGTAGCGCACGGCCGACGGGTAGGGAGAGGGACATGACGGACAACGACACGCCGTACGTACTGCGGGCGGGGGCCGCCGGACAGGGACCGTACGCCCTGGACATCGGTCCGGAGCGGGCCGGCTGGCGCCATGAGGGCCTGCGCGTGCTGGAACTGCCGCCCGGCGGCTCCCACACGCTCACGGCCGGCGACAGCGAGTGGATCGTGCTGCCGCTCAGCGGCGGCTGCACGGTGCGCGTGGAGGGCGGGACCTTCGAACTGCTGGGCAGAAAGAGCGTGTTCGGCTCGGTCACCGACTTCGCGTACGTGCCCCGCGACGCCCACGCCCGGATCTCCTCCGGCGCGGGAGGCCGCTTCGCCCTGGCAGGAGCGAGGTGCGCGCGACGGCTCCCCGCCCGCTACGGCCCCGCGCCGGAGGTCCCCGTCGAACTGCGCGGCGCCGGCAACTGCTCGCGCCAGGTCAACAACTTCGCGGCCGCGGACGCCTTCGCGTGCGACCGGCTGATCGCCGTCGAAGTCCTCACCCCCGGCGGCAACTGGTCCTCGTACCCGCCCCACAAACACGACGAGCACCACCCGGGCGTCGAGTCCGAGCTCGAAGAGATCTACTACTTCGAGACCGACCGCGAAGACGGTCTCGGCTACCACCGGGTCTCCCCGTCCCGCCCCGGAGGGACGGACGTCCTCGCCGAAGTCCGCACCGGCGACGCCGTCCTCGTCCCCGACGGCTGGCACGGCCCGTCCGTCGCGGCGCCCGGCCACACCCTCTACTACCTCAATGTGATGGCGGGCCCGGGGGAGGAGCGGGAGTGGCTGATCCGCGACCATCCCGACCACGGCTGGATCCGCGACACCTGGCCTTCACAGCCGGTCGACCCCCGGCTGCCGCTGTACGGACCCGAGGAGCCGACGCAGTGACCACCCGCCGACTGACCACCGCCCAGGCCCTGGTGGCCTTCCTCACCCGCCAGCACACCGAACGCAACGGCATCCGCCACCGCTTCATCACCGGCACCTGGGGCATCTTCGGCCACGGCAACGTCGCCGGCATCGGCCAGGCGCTCCTCGAACCCGGCTCGGCCGGCATGCCGTACTACCAGGGCCGCAACGAGCAGGCCATGGTGCACGCCGCCGTCGGCTACGCCCGCCAGTGCGGCCGCCTCTCCGCGCACGCCGTCACCACCTCCATCGGCCCCGGCGCCACCAACCTCGTCACGGGCGCCGCCCTCGCGACCGTCAACCGCCTCCCCGTCCTCCTCCTGCCCGGCGACACCTTCGCGGCCCGCCCCGCCGACCCCGTCCTCCAGCAGCTGGAAGTCCCGTACGCCGGTGACGTGTCCGTCAACGACTGCCTGCGCCCCGTGTCCCGGTACTTCGACCGGATCACCCGTCCCGAGGCCCTGATCCCGGCGGCGCTCCAGGCGATGCGCGTCCTGGCCGACCCCGCCGAGACCGGCGCCGTGACGCTCGCGCTGCCGCAGGACGTGCAGGCCGAGGCGTACGACTGGCCGGAGGAGTTCTTCGCCGAACGCGTCTGGCAGGTACGGGCGCACGAGCCGGACCAGCGCGAACTCTTCGCGGCGGTGGAGGCCGTCCGCGCCGCCTGCCGCCCCCTCCTGATCGCGGGCGGCGGCGTCCACCACAGCGGCGCCGAGACGGCCCTGAAGGTCTTCGCCGAGGCGACCGGCGTCCCCGTGGCCTCCACCCAGGCGGGCAAGGGCTCACTCCCGTACGACCACCCGGCGGACGTCGGCGGCATCGGCCACACCGGCACCGCCACCGCCGACGGACTCGCCCGCACCGCCGACCTGGTGATCGGCGTCGGCACCCGCTACTCCGACTTCACCACCGCCTCCGCCACCCTCTTCCAGAACCCGGACGTCCGCTTCGTCAACCTCAACATCACCGGCTTCGACGCCCACAAGCTGGGCGCACAGCAGGTGGTCGGTGACGCCCGCGTCGCCCTCCAGTCCCTCGTCCAGGCCCTGCGCGGCCACCACGTCCCCGACGCCTACGTCACCGAGTACAGCGAGGCGAAGGCGCGCTGGGAGGAGCGCGTCACCGCCGCCTACGCCGCCCCCGACGAGGACGCCCGCCCCACCCAGGTCCAGGTCCTCGGCGTACTCGACTCCCTCGTCACCCACAAAGACATCCTCATCAACGCGGCGGGCTCCCTCCCCGGTGACCTCCACAAACTGTGGCGGACCCGCTCCCGGGACCAGTACCACGTCGAGTACGGCTACTCCTGCATGGGCTACGAGATCCCGGCCGCCATCGGCGTGCAGCTCGCCGCGCCCGGCCGCCCGGTGTGGGCGCTGGTCGGCGACGGTACGTACCTGATGAACCCCACCGAGATCGTCACCGCCGTGCAGGAGCGCCTCCCCCTCAAGGTCGTCATCCTCCAGAACCACGGCTACGCCTCCATCGGCGGCCTCTCCGAGTCCGTGGGCGCCGAGCGCTTCGGCACGGCGTACCGCTTCCGGGAGCCCGACGGCTCGTACACCGGCACGCCGCTCCCGGTCGACCTGGCGGCGAACGCAGGCTCCCTCGGCATGCGGGTCATCCGCGCCGATACCGTCCGTGACCTGCGGGAAGCCCTGGCCCGGGCGCGCGCCAGCGACCGGCCCACATGTCGTCTACGTCGAGACACGAACGCCCGACACAGTGTCGGCCCGCCCGCCGCCCAGGCGTGGTGGGATGTTCCCGTGGCCGAGACCGCGACCCGCCCGTCGACGGTCAAGGCCCGGGAGGAGTACGACCGTCAAGCCGCTGCGCGACGCCGCCATCTCTGACCGCCCCCGCTGCAACACAAGGAGTTTCTGGGATGAAGACCGTCAACCACTTCATCGGCGGCAAGACCGTCGAGGGCGCGTCGGGCAACTGGGGCCCGGTCACCGACCCGGCCACCGGTGAGGTGACCACGCAGGTCGCGCTCGCCTCCGTCGAGGAGGTCGACGACGCCGCCGTCGCGTCGGCGAAGGCCGCGTACGCGACCTGGGGCACGTCCTCCCTGGCCGCGCGCACCGCGGTCCTCTTCCGTTACCGCGCGCTGCTGGACGCCCACCGCGACGAGATCGCCGCGCTGATCACCGCCGAGCACGGCAAGGTCCACTCGGACGCGCTGGGCGAGGTGGCGCGCGGTCTGGAGATCGTCGAGCTGGCGTGCGGCATCACGACGCAGCTCAAGGGCGAGCTGTCCACGCAGGTGTCGAACCGCGTGGACGTCTCCTCGATCCGCCAGCCGCTCGGTGTCGTGGCCGGCATCACGCCGTTCAACTTCCCCGCCATGGTGCCGATGTGGATGTTCCCGCTGGCCGTCGCGTGCGGCAACACGTTCGTACTGAAGCCGAGCGAGAAGGACCCGTCCGCGTCGGTCAGGCTGGCCGAGCTGGCGTCCGAGGCCGGTCTGCCCGACGGCGTGCTGAACGTCCTGCACGGCGACAAGGTCGCGGTCGACGGCCTCATCACCCACCCGGACGTCGCGGCGGTCTCCTTCGTCGGCTCGACCCCGATCGCCCGCTACATCCACCAGACCGCCTCCGCCAACGGCAAGCGCGTCCAGGCCCTCGGCGGCGCGAAGAACCACATGCTGGTCCTGCCGGACGCCGACCTCGACGCGGCCGCCGACGCGGCGGTCTCGGCGGCGTACGGCTCGGCGGGCGAGCGCTGCATGGCGATCTCCGCGGTGGTGGCGGTCGCGCGATCGGCGACGAGCTGGTCGACAAGATCCGCGAGCGCGCCGAGAAGATCAAGATCGGCCCCGGCAACGACCCGGCGTCCGAGATGGGCCCGCTGATCACCGCCGCCCACCGCGACAAGGTCGCCTCGTACGTCACGGGCGCGGCCGCGCAGGGCGCGAAGGTCGTCCTGGACGGCACGGGCCACACGGTCGAGGGTTTCGAGAACGGCCACTGGATCGGCCTGTCCCTGCTGGACGAGGTCTCCACGGACTCCGACGCGTACCGCGACGAGATCTTCGGCCCGGTGCTGTGCGTCCTGCGCGTCGACACGTACGAAGAGGGCGTGGCCCTCATGAACGCCTCGCCCTTCGGCAACGGCACCGCGATCTTCACCCGCGACGGCGGCGCGGCACGCCGCTTCCAGCTGGAGATCGAGGCCGGCATGGTCGGCGTCAACGTGCCGATCCCGGTGCCGGTCGGCTACCACTCCTTCGGTGGCTGGAAGGACTCGCTCTTCGGCGACCACCACATCTACGGCAACGACGGCATCCACTTCTACACCCGCGGCAAGGTCACCACGACCCGCTGGCCGGACCCGGCGGACGCGCCCGCCGGCGTCGACCTGGGCTTCCCGCGCAACAACTGATCCACCGGCGCCGCTCGGGGCCCCCGCCACGGCCGGCGGGGGTCCTGCTCGTGACAAAACCCCTGGCGGGGCACGGCCCCGTACCGGCATCCTGGCCGGATGCTGATCAGAGAAGCCACCGCCGAGGACTGGCCCGCCATCTGGCCGTTCTTCCACGAGATCGTCGCCGCGGGCGAAACCCTCACCTACCCGCTCGACCTCGGTGCGGACGACGCCCGCGCGTGGTGGTACCTGGCAGCCCCGAACCGTACGGTCGTCGCGGTCGACGACGCCGGTACGGTCCTCGGCACGGCCAAGATGAACCGCAACCACATGGGCAACGGCTCCCACATCGCGAGCGCCAGCTACCTGGTCGATCCCCAGCACTCGGGTCGGGGCGTGGGGCGGGCGTTGTGCGAGTACAGCGTGAAGTGGGCGCGGGAGTCGGGGTTCCGGGCGATGCAGTTCAACGCGGTCGTGGAGACCAACGTCCACGCGGTGAAGCTCTACAAGTCGATCGGCTTCGACGTGATCGGGACGCTCCCCGAAGGGTTCAACCATCCCACGCAGGGTTACGTCGGCCTGCACATCATGCACTTGGGCCTCTGAGGCGGATGCGGATGCGTGAGATACGCGCTCTCCACACGGACACGACCGTCACCGTCTACCAGGCGTACGCCCCGGCCATCGGCGTCCCGGCCGCCCGCGACGGCCGGTTCCCCGCCGCCTGGAAGCGGGACCGGATGACGTGGATCAAGCCGTCGTTCCTGTGGATGATGTACCGCTGCGGCTGGGGTACGAAGCAGGACCAGGAGACGGTCCTGGCCGTCGAGATCACCCGCGACGGCTTCGACTGGGCGCTGCGCAACGCCTGCCTGTCGCACTACGCACCCGGCGTCCACGCCGACCAGGCCGACTGGAAGCGCCGGTTGAGGCAGGCGCCCGTGCGTGTGCAGTGGGACCCGGAGCGCGACGTACGGCTGAATCCGCTTCCGTACCGTTCGCTCCAGCTGGGGCTGGCGGGGGAGGCGGCGGGGCGGTACGCGGACGAGTGGACGGTCTCCGTCACGGACGTGACCCCGCTCGCCCATGAGATCCACGCGCTGGTGAAGGGCGGGGACGTGGCTGCCGCCGAGCGGCTGCTGCCGCGCGAGCGGGTCTTTCCCGTGCCGGCGGAACTGCTCGCCCCGCTGGGCGGCGCGTGACCGTTGTCGCGTCGCCCGGCAGGGGAGGGAGGGGCGACAAGGCGCCTTTGAAGCACGCGACTTGCATGAACCGGCGCTACGCCATACCCGCTCCGGCCGTCACCAGCTGACGGCCGGAGCGGAGTCGGTGCCCTACGTCGGCCGAGGCTCGCCCCCGCCCGCGTCCTGAGTCAGCCGAGCCACGAGTTGCCTCCCATTCGGCCGCGTCGTTCTCACGCCGAATGAGCCGGCCCATGGCTTGCCCGGCGGACGAGGAACCAGGAGCAGGGCCGAGATGGCAGAGCGCCCACTGACGGAACCAGTACCAGCGTTCATCCAGGTGCCCCACAGCGGACCGCAGGCATCTGCGCGCCGAGTCCGCCAACCACCAGCGGCCCGCGTCCACGGCGAGCAGCAGCACGGCCCACTTCCTACGCGTCACCATCAGCAGCCTCCGACAGAGCTTCATGGCACGTCGCACGGAAGAACGAGGTCGTGACGGCCCGGAATCCGGTGTGCCGGGTACGGCCTGCATGCCTCAGGCACCACTCTTCCAAGACGCTCCGCTCACCGGGCTTCGGAGCCTCATGACACGTGGTGCACTCCACCTCGTTGATCGGCACACTGCCCGAGACATCCAGGCTCAGCGTCCAATCGGCGAAGCGCAGCACCGTCCCGGCCCGCGCGTGTCCCTCACCGCTCACCGCTTCACCGCCACCTTGTCCGTGCCGCTCGTCGTCCACAGCAGGCGCCGAAACCTCGGCCCACACGACCTTGCCGAGCCCCGCGCGTTCGCCGACGTCCCACCGGTCGGCAAGCGCGTCGACCAGCCACAGCCCGCGCCCACCGCCCTGATCACCGTCAGGGGCCGACAGAATCGGCAGTTTGCAGGTGCCGTCGTGCACCTCGATACGCAGCCCGCCGAGCATCCGGAGGTAGCGCGTCTCGATGTCCTGCCCCGGTACGCGGGCATGCCGGCCGGCATTGGTCAGCAGCTCCGACAGGATCACCAGCGCCGAGTCCTCGATGGCCGAGAGCCCCCAGCCCATCAGTGTCCGACGCAGTATGTCCCGTGCCTGTCCGACGCAACGGGGGTCGTCACTCCACCGCAGCACTACCGCGTCACCCGAGTCGAGTTCTTCACCAGGCGGTTCGTCTGCGACCACCGGCCGTACCCTGTTCGCGCTCACCGGGAGACCGCCACCCCGTGAATGAGGCGCGGACCGATACCGACCCCGTGTACGGCCAGCCACAAGGCCCGACGTCGCTGCCGCCGCAACCGCAGTTCCGCGCGCTCGCACCGCCTGCGGGCAGCCTCCGAGTCTGACCGAACGGGCGTGATGCGCACTCCGGGGAAGGTGGGGGAAGGTACAGCGGCGAGAGGCGGGGCGGAGTGACGTCCCCTCGGTGGAGGCAAGAGCCGCATCAGCAGCTCGACGAGCCGGACGGTAGTTTGGTTCATGTCAGCGCTCCCAAAAGCGTTGGCCACGCCCCCGGACCGTTTGCGCGGTTGCGGGGGTCTTGGCTGTCAACTCTTATGGGGGAAAGGGACGCTGACTTCCCCACGCCGGGTATCCCCATCATGGGTAACCTGAAGCCCAGGCCAGCACGGCACACTCAAACGTAGGCGTGACGGGGCAGCGTATGACCGCGTACAACCCGCCGACAGCGCTGTCGAGCGAGATCCTGGACCGGGCGGACGTGAGAACCGCGATCGCAGCTCACGACTTCGGCACCGTGTTCCGCATCGCGCGCAGCGAGGCCGGGATCAGCTATTCGAGGATCGCGGCTGAATGCGACATCAAGCCGGAGCGCGTCGGTTCGCTGGCACGCGGCGAGGGCAGCGTCACCACATTCGACAAGATCGTGAAGATTGCCGATGCCTTACGAATTCCGGGACACATGCTCGGCCTCACACGCCGGGAGTGGGAGGAGGCCGAGGGCTCTCCACGGTCCACCGCGCTGCTGACCGCTACATTGCCCAGCCACGATCCGGTAGCTGATGATCTGTGGGTCACGCCCCCCGGCGGCGATCTCGTTGATCCCGAGTTCACCGCAGCCCTCATCGAGAGCCAGTTGCCTCAGCATTACAAAAGTGCGAACTACTTCGGTGCACGGCAACCGCTCACCACGGTTATCCACCACACGAAGACCATCGGCCGCCTGCTGGAGGATGCCAACGGCTCAACCCGGTGCGAATTGCTGCGCATCGGCAACCGAACCGCGGAATTCCTCGGCTGGCTCTACCAGGATCTTGGGGACTTCCGAGCTGCCGGCTACTGGTCCGACCGTTCGATGGAATGGGCCCAAGAGGCTGCCGACGATCACATGCAGTCGTACGTGCTCTTCCGCAAGAGCCATCAAGCCGCCTCACAGGTGAATGCGGAGCGAACCATCGGCCTTGCCCGCGCCGCGCAGCGGGTACCCAACCTCACGCCGACGATCAGTGCACTGGCAGCCCAACAGGAGGCGGCTGGTTACGCGTTGCAGCGTAATCCCAGGGCCGCACTCGCAAAGTTCGACGAGGCGCGCGAGCTGGCATCACAACCCAGGACGAACGACTCCGCGAGCACACTCGACACCTCGTACTGCACGCCTGCCTACATCGAGCTCCAGCGAGCGAACTGCTGGATCGATCTCGGTGACCCGCTGCGCGCCGTCCAGCTCTTCGAGGACGAGATCGCCGTGCTGCCCCAGATCTACCGCAACGACCGGGGCGTTTACCTCGCACGGCTCGCCCGTGCCTACAGCAAGGCCGGGGAGCCCGAGCAGGGTTCCGAAGCCGCCACGAAGGCTCTTGCGATCGCTGCTCAGACCGGTTCGGCCAGGACACTCGGCGAATTGGCGGCAGTGAGCCGCGCTGTAGAGTCGCGACGGAGCGTGCCCGCTGTGGCGACGTTTATCGAGCGCTTTCGGATCGTTCGTGATCGGTTTGCCGCTTAGCCGGGCCGGACGCGATGAGGGAAGCTGAGGGCATGGACGATCTGATCACGCAGGCCACGTCCGGAGAAGAGCGCCGCAGGGGACCGGCCGTTGCCGTCCTTCCGGTCGGAAGCTTCGAGCAGCACGGCGACCATCTGCCCCTCATCACTGACACTGCCGTCGCCTGCCTGATTGCGCAGCGGATCGCGGACGATCACGGCCTGTTCCTCCTGCCGCCCATCACGGTTTCCTGCTCCCACGAGCACGCCCCCATGGCCGGTACCGTCAGCATCAGCGCCACCACCCTCTACGCCGTGGTCAACGACATATGGCGCTCACTCCAGGCGTCCGGCGTTCCGGGGCTGGTCATTGTCAATGGACACGGTGGCAACTACGTCCTGTCCAATGTCGTCCAAGAGATCAACGTCAACGGCCCGCGCGTCGCTCTCTTCCCGGTACACGAGGACCGGGCCCAGGCCCGAGCGGATGCCGGGCTGGAGAGCAGTGGAGCCGAGGACATGCACGGCGGAGAGTTCGAGGTATCGCTCCTCCTGCACGGTGCGCCCCACCTTGTCCGTGACGGCATCGAACAAGACGACCACTCGGCCCCCAGCCGCCCGCATCTGCTCACCATGGGCATGGCCGAGTACACCGCGAACGGGATCATCGGCCAGCCGTCGTTGGCCACCGCCGCCAAGGGCAAGGCCCTCTTGGACAGTTTCTCGGAGTTGGCCCGCGCTCACGTGGCTGTGATCACCAAGGGCTGATGGGCCGCCGCTTATGTGGTGACTGGAAGCGCCGGTTGAGGCAGGCGCCCGCGCGTGTGCAGTGGGACCCGGAGCGCGACGTACGGCTGAACCCGCTTCCGCTGGGGCTGGCGGGCGGGGCGGTACGCGGACGGGTGGACGGTCTCCGTCACGGACGTCACCCCGCTCGCCCGCGAGATCCACGCGCTGGTGCGGGGTGGGGAGGTGGCTGCCGCGCGAGCGGGTCTGTCCCGTGCCGGCGGAACTGCTCGCCCCGCTGGGCGGCGCGTGACCGTTGTCGCGTCGCCCGGCAGGGGAGGGAGGGGCGAGCAACGCCCACGTGCGCCACAGCGATGGCGGGCAGGCGTTCTGGACGCTGAACGGTTCCTGCGAGGTCAAAGCGCCGAGCGAGGAGGCCAACGGCGCGACGGCCGTCATGGAGATGACTGTTCCGGTGGACAGTGGCCCACCGCCTCACCCGCACTCCGGCCCTTTTCCGCATCCCCGAGGGCGCTGACGGCAATCACCCGGCCACGCCGCATTCGGCCACGCGGGCGATCTATCGGCCCGCCAGGGACCGGCGCACATTAGCTGACGAACCATCATGTTCTTCTGGCTTCCCTTGTCACTCGCACCTTGTGCACAGCCCGAGGAGCCCCATGCCCCGCCTGCCCCGCTTCCCACGCCTGGTCGGCATCGCCACGGCCGCCGTCGCCCTCGCAGCGCTCGCCTCGGCCCCCACGTCCGCCCAGGAGCCGACGCTGACGGACCCGCGCGTCGTCGAACACTTCGACTTCGCCGCAGGCCAGACGCCGGAGAGCATCGCACTGGAACCCGACGGTTCCGCCAACGTGACCTTCGCCTTCGCCCGGCAGGTCGCCCGTCTCTCCCCGCACCACGAGCCGCGGATCCTCGCGGAGCTCCCCGCCGTGGCGAACCCGGACACGCCGATCGTCGGCGCCGCGGTCACGACCGGCATCGCACGGGCGCATGACGGGACGCTGTACGTCAACTACGCCACCGGAACCGAGCTGACGGGCGTCTGGCGCATCCGCCCCCACCACCGGTCGGCCCAGCAGATCGCGTGCCTGCCGACGAACGGCTTCCCCAACGGCCTCGCGCTCGACGAGCAGCGTGGCGTCCTGTACGCCGCCGACTCGACGCGCGGCACCGTGTGGCGCGTTCCGACGAACGTCGACCCGGGCCGTGGCTGCGTCAAGCCGAAGGCATGGGCCACGGGCAGCGAACTCCAGCCCGCCGCCCCGCCGGCCGGGTTGATCGGCGCCAATGGCCTCCAGGTGCGCCACGGCGCCGGTGTGGGTGTCGAACACCGACAAGAAGTCGTTGCTGCGCATCCCCGTGAAGCCGAACGGGTCCGCGGGGCCGATCCGGACCAGGGCCACCGGCCTGACCGGCATCGACGACTTCACCTTCGTCGGGCGTGACGACACGGTCCTGGCCGCCTTGGTCTTCGACAGCGAGCTGGCCCTCGTACGGCCCGACGGCACGCACTCGGTCGTACTCACCGCGGAGGACGGGCTGTCCAACCCCACCTCTGTGGCGGTACGCGGCAAGACGGTCTACGTACCCAGCGCGGCCTTCTTCACGATGGAGGACCCGAACCTCCTCCTGGCCACCCTGAACAAGCACCACCGCCAGGTCGTAGCCGGCCGGTAGGCGGCGGCGGGGCGGTACGCGGACGAGTGGACGTCTCCGGCAGGGGCGGAACTGCTCGCTCCCCCGGGTGGCGCGGCGTGACCGCTGCCGCCCGGGGGAACGCGTTACCGGCCTGAGGCGTCAGCGCACGTCGACGTAGCCGCCCCCGGCCCATACCGGACAGCGCGCGGGGACACGGCCGCCCGCACCGATGTCTCCCTCCCCGGTACGGCGACGCCCGCCGCCCCGGGGGAGGGAGGCCGGGCCGCTAGAACAGGGAGTGCAGGAGCCTGTTCGGGGAGCCGGTGCGCGGGTCCTGGACCTTGTTGGGGGTCGCGTTGGCGACCAGGGCGTCGCGGACCTGGGCCGGGGTCGCGGTGGGGTTGGCGGAGAGGTAGAGGGCGGCTGCGCCCGCGGTGTGCGGAGCGGCCATCGACGTACCGGAGATGGTGCTGGTGGCCGTGTCGCTGTCCTTCCAGGCCGAGGTGATGTTCACTCCCGGCGCGAACAGGTCCAGGCAGGTGCCGTAGTTGGAGAACGACGCGCGGCGGTCGCCGCTGTCGGTCGCGCCGACGGTGATGGCCTCGGGGACGCGGGCGGGGGAGTAGTTGCAGGCGTTGGCGGGCCAGCCGAGGAAGTTGCCGTTACCGGCCGCGACGGCGTAGCTGACACCTGACGCGATGGACTTCTTCACCGCGTTGTCGAGGGACGTGTTCGCGCCGCCGCCCAGACTCATGTTGGCCACGGCCGGCTTCTGCGCGTTCGCGGTCACCCAGTCGACGCCGGCGATGACGCCCGCCGTCGTACCGGAGCCCGCGCAGTCCAGGACGCGCACCGCGACCAGCTTGACGGCCTTGGCGACGCCGTACGTCTTCCCGCCGACCGTGCCCGCGACGTGCGTGCCGTGGCCCTGGCAGTCCTGGCCGTTCTGGCCGCCGCCCACCGTGTCGGTGCCGACCGTGGCGCGGCCGCCGAACTCGCTGTGGGAGGTGAGGATGCCGGTGTCGATGATGTACGCCGAGACGTTCGACGCGGTGGTGCCGTAGGTGTACGTCGTGGAGAGCGGGAGGTCCCGCTGGTCCACGCGGTCGATGCCCCAGGTGGCACCGGTCTGCGTCTCGTTGAGCTGTACGCGGGAGTCCTGCTCGACGTACGCGACCTTCGGGTCCGAGGCCAGCTTCGCCGCCCGCGCCTTGGACATCGTGGCGGAGAAGCCCTTGAGGGCGCTGCGGTAGACGTGCTTCGGTGTGACGCCGAGGTCGGCCGCGCGCGTCGTGCCGTCCTTCAGGACGACGATCCAGCTGTTCTCGACCGCCGTCGAGGCCGGGGCCGGGCGGAGGTCTCCGGCGGGCGCGCTCTGTGCTGTGGGAGGGCCTGCGAGCTGGAGACCGGCTGCGAGGGCCATGACGGGTATCAGGGCCCCTGCGCGGCGGAAAGCGGTTCTCATGGTGTCGTGCACCTGACCTTTCGTTGACCGGACGCGGGCAATCGCGGGCTGCGTGGTGTGCTGCGGCGCGGATGCGCAGCACAGCGTCTCGTGCGGTGCACAAGTGCACAAGGTCGTGTTACGGGCGGGATTACGCCAAAGAGATGCCTGCGGCGCGGAGCCGTCCGGCCACGGCCGTCCAGTCGGGCGGGGAGAGGGGTTCGAGCGGATCCCTGCCTGTGCTCATGTCCTTGAAGCCACTGGAGGTCGAGACGCAGACCACCGCCCCCTCGTCGGACGGCGGCAGTTGGCGCATCCCCGCCAGGGACACGGCCGACGAGAACTCCGCCCAGAGCCCGCCGGCCGCCAGCTCCGCCCGTGCCGCCGCCATCTGGGCATCCGTCACCCGCAGCGCCCGGCCGCCGCTCTCCCGTACCGCGACCACGCCCCGGTAGCCGCTCACCGAGCAGTCGATCGCATACGCCGAAGTGGGGCCCACCTGGACCGTGGCTGCCGGAACGCCCCGGTCCAGGGCCGCCGCCAGCGGGGCGCCGGCGGCCGGCTCGCAGGCGTACATCCTGGGCGTACGGGTGGCGAGTCCCAGGCGGACCAGCTCCGCGAAGCCCTTCCAGACGCCGAAGAGCAGCTCGCCGTACCCCGTCGGGACGAACACCGCCGCCGGGACGCCGAGTTCGGCGTACACCTCGTACGCGACGGTCTTGTAGCCCTCCGGACCGAAGGCGTGGCCGGTGTGTGCGGCGGCGGTGAGATTGCTGACGGGGTGGTAGCCGAGACGGTCGGCGATCTGCCGCATCAGAGGCCACCGCTCCTCCTGCGGCACGGGCAGGACGACCGCGCCGTACGCGTCGAGGAACGACTGGACGGCGGGCGGAGCGCCGGCCGACGCCAGCACCACGCACCGCAGACCGGCGCGGGCCGCGTACGCGGCGGCCGAAGCGCCGTGGTTGCCGGAGGAGGCCACCACGACGCCCTGCGCGTCCGATCCCACCGCCGCGCTCACCGTGCAGCGGTTCAGCCGGTCCTTGTGGCTCCAGGTGGGGTTGCGGGACTCGTCCTTGACCCAGACACCGTCGGCGAGTTCGACGAGCGGGGTACGGCCCTCACCCAGGCCCGGGGCGTGGAGCGGTGGCAGCAGGGGGGCCCAGCGGTCGATTCCGCCCTTGTCCGGTGCGGGGCCGAAGAGGGTGCTGGGTACGTCGTCGTACGCGTAGTCCACCTCGACGGGATACGCCATGGCGGGAGTGCTGGTGACGGGGCAGCCGGCGGTGAGCGGCGGCCACAGCGGATAGCGGACCCGGGGGTCGCCCAGCGAGCGCTGCCCCTCGGCCAGCGAAAGCCCGGCAGCTCCCACTCCCGCTCCCACTCCCGCTCCCACTCCCGCTCCCACTCCCACTCCCGCTCCCACTCCCGCTCACTCGAAGGTCCGGGTCAGCATCGTGAAATCGCCGTCGTCCCCGGCACCCGCCGAGCGGTACGTCGCCGGCGCCGCGTCGTTGTCGCGCTCCACGCCCACCCGCATGCCGCAGCAGCCGTGCTCCTCGGCCACCTCGGCCACCTCCGCCGGCGCCCGCGTCAGGGCGCGGCCGATGCCGCGCCGCCGGTGCGGCTCGTCGACGGACAGTTCGTACAGGCACATCTCGGTGCCCTTGCCCGGGTGGGTCGTCCTGACGCCCGAGACCGTCCCGGCCGGCTCCCCGTCGACGTACGCGGCGAGCATCAGGTGACCGGGCGCGGCCAGGAACCGCTCGGCCCGTTCCGGGCGCGCCGGCCGTCGTAGAGGTGCTCGGCGGAGGTCGGTTCGGCGACTGCCGTCGCGCGCCGGACGACCGGGCGGATGTCCATGGGGCTCCCTCTGCTACTCCGGCTGCGGTACGGGGCGACGGCACCGTACTCCTTGCGTACCCCGAGGAGGTCCACCCGGGGGCCTCATCGGTTGTCGTACCGGGGACCTAGGGTTCAGGTATGAAGCTACGCATTCCCCGCAGCCGGGCGCTCGCCGGTGCGGCCGCCGCGTTCGCCGTCCTCGTCGGGGGCGGTACGTGGACGGCGTCGCCTCCGACGGCGACGCGCCCGCCGTGCACCGCGAGGAACGGATCATGAGCATGGACGGGGCGAGAATCGACACCTCGTTCTTCACGGCGGACGGCGCGGGCGGTGTGTCCGTCCCGCCGTCCTCCTCGGCCACGGCTTCGGCGGCAGCAAGCGCGACGTGCGGGCGCAGGCCGAGCAGCTGGCCCGGGACGGGTACGCCGTGCTGACCTGGTCCGCGCGCGGCTTCGGGAAGTCCACCGGGAAGATCGGGCTGAACGATCCGGACGGCGAGGTCGAGGACGTGTCGCGGTGGATCGACTGGCTGGCCGAGCGCCCCGAGGTGCGGCTCGACGCGGACGGCGATCCGCGCGTGGGCGTCAGCGGTTCCTCGTACGGCGGCGCCGTCTCGCTCCTCGCCGCGGGCCACGACGAGCGCGTCGACGCGGTCGCCCCGCAGATCACCTACTGGAACCTGGCCGACGCCCTCTTCCCCGACGGCGTCTTCAAGAAGCTCTGGGCCGGGCTCTTCATCAACACGGGCGGCGGCTGCGACAGGTTCGAGAAGCGGCTGTGCGAGATGTACGAACGGGTCGCGGTCGCCGGAGAGCCGGACGCCGCCGCCCGCGACCTGCTGGAGGCGCACAGCCCGTCCGCGGTCGGCGACCGCATCGAGGTGCCCGCGCTCATCGTGCAGGGACAGAACGACTCGCTCTTCCCGCTCGACCACGCCGACGCCATGGCGAAGGCGATCGAAGCCAACGGCGCGCCCGTCGCCGTCGACTGGATCGCGGGCGGGCACGACGGCGGGGACCGCGAGACGGCCCGCGTGGAGGGCCGGATCACCGACTGGTTCGACCGCTACCTGAAGGACGAGAAGGGCACGGACACCGGACCGGCCTTCCGCGTCACCCGCACCGGAGGCGTGGACTCCACGAACGGCGGAGCCCAGTTGCGCGGCGCCACCGGCGACCGCTACCCCGGCCTTGAAGCCGGGCAGCGGCGGCTGAAGCTGGTGGCGGGCGAGCGCGAGCAGCGCTTCGCCAGTCCGGCCGGGGCGAACCCGCCCGCCATCTCCTCCGTACCGGGCGTCGCCGGCGTCGGGGCACTGTCCCAGCTCTCCGGGCTCGGCGTCGGGCTCTCCCTCGACTTCCCCGGCCAGAACGCGCGCTTCGAGACCGCGAAGCTCGCCTCGGACCTGCGCGTCACCGGCTCGCCGACCGTCCGGGTCAAGGTGAAGTCGGACCGTGAGGACGCCGTCCTGTTCGGCAAGGTGTACGACGTGAGCGCGGACGGACGCCGGCAGGTGCTGCCCTCACAGCTCGTCGCACCGGTCCGCGTCACCGGGGCCGGCGCGAAGGACGGCGCCACCGTCGAACTGCGGCTCCCGGCGATCGACCACGAGGTCAGGGCCGGGCACCGGCTGCGCGTCGTCCTCGCCGCCACCGACCTCGGGTACGCCTCCCCGGCCGCCCCGACGGCGTACACCGTGACCCTCGAAGGGGGCGGGGCGCTCACCGTGCCCACCGCGTCCGGTGTGAAGACCCAGGCGGCCCCGCTGCCCCGGTGGGTCTGGGGACTGCCGGCGGCCGGCGCCGCCCTGCGCCGTGCTGCTGCTGCTCACCGCCCGGCGGCGGGCCGCCGCGCCCGCGCCGGACCCGGCGCTCGCCGAGGTGCCGCTGAAGATCACCGGTCTGACGAAGAAGTACGCCAAGTCCGTCGACCGCTACGCGGTACGGGACCTCTCGTTCCGCGTCGAGAAGGGCCAGGTGCTCGGGCTCCTGGGCCCGAACGGCGCGGGCAAGACCACCACCCTGCGCATGCTCATGGGCCTCATCACGCCGGACAGCGGCGAGATCCGGGTCTTCGGGCACGCCATCAGGCCCGGCTCGCCCGTCCTGTCGCGCGTCGGTTCGTTCGTCGAGGGCGCCGGCTTCCTGCCGCACCTCACCGGGCGCGCCAACCTCGACCTGTACTGGCAGGCGACCGGCCGGCCCGCCGAGGACTCCCGCATGGAGGAGGCCCTGGAGATCGCGGGGCTCGGCGACGCGCTGGAGCGGGCCGTGCGGACGTACTCGCAGGGCATGCGGCAGCGGCTCGCCATCGCCCAGGCCATGCTCGGCATGCCGGACCTGCTCATCCTCGACGAGCCGACGAACGGCCTGGACCCGCCGCAGATCCGTGAGATGCGCGACGTGATGATCCGGTACGCGGCGGCGGGGCGCACCGTCATCGTCTCCAGCCACCTCCTCTCGGAGGTCGAACAGTCCTGCACGCACCTCGTCGTCATGGACCGGGGCCGGCTCATGCAGGCCGGACCCGTCGCGGAGATCACCGGTGGGACGGACACCCTGCTCGTGACGGTGGAGGGCGAGGTGAGCGAGGCGCTGGCCGAGAAGGTGGGCGCGCTGCCGGGCATCGGATCCGCCGTACGGACCGACGAAGGCCTGCTGGTACGGCTGGACGGGGCATCGCCCGGCACGCTCATCGGCGAACTGGTCCGCCTGGACGTCCAGCTGACGGGTGTCGGGCCGAACCGCCGCCTGGAGGACGCGTTCCTCACCCTGATCGGAGGCTCCTCCGCATGAGCACCAACATCACCGAGCCGGTCGCCGGGCCGGCCACCGGTCCGGCCCCCCGGCCGGACGCCGGGCCGGTGGCCGAATCGGCCCCCGGTTACCGTCCCGGCCACACGCTCCCGCTGCGCGTCGAGGCGATGCGGCAGTGGCGCAGGCGGCGCACCATGGTCATGGCCCTGGTGCTGGGCGCCCTGCGCTCGTCCTGATCGCCGCGTTCGCGATCGGCGGCACCCCCGGCAGGGAGGGCGGCCGGGTGACCCTGATGGACACCGCCACCGCCTCCGGCGCCAACTTCGCCGCGACCTGCCTGTTCGTCTCCGCGGGCTTCCTGCTGGTGGTGCCGGTCGCGCTGTTCTGCGGCGACACGGTGGCCTCCGAGGCCAACTGGTCCTCGCTGCGCTACTTGCTCGCGGCGCCGGTGCCGCGCGCCCGGCTGCTGTGGAGCAAGCTCGCGGTGGCTCTGGGCTTCAGCCTGGCGGCGATGGTGCTGCTGCCGGTCGTGGCACTGGCGACGGGTTCGATCGCGTACGGCTGGGGCCCGCTGGAGCTGCCGACGGGTGGTTCCCTGCCCGCGGGAGACGCCGTACCGCGCCTCGCGCTCGTCGTCGCCTTCATCTTCGTCTCCCAGCTGGTCACCGCGGCCCTGGCGTTCTGGCTGTCGACGAAGACCGACGCCCCCCTGGGCGCGGTCGGCGGCGCGGTGGGCCTGACGATCGTCGGCAACGTCCTGGACGCGGTGACGGCGCTGGGGACCTGGCGCGAATTCCTGCCCGCGCACTGGCAGTTCGCGTGGGCGGACGCGCTTCAGCCGCAGCTGGAGTGGGGCGGAATGCTCAAGGGGGCGGCGGTGTCGGTGACGTACGCACTGGTGCTCTTCGCCCTGGCATTCCGCGGATTCGGCCGCAAAGACATCGTCTCCTGACGGGGGGTCGGCCATGATGTGCGCCATGGCCACCCTCCTGATCGCCCTCGCCGTCATCGCCACCGGGCTCTACGCCGGTTTCATGCTGATCTTCCTGACCGGCGTCATGCCCGCCCTGGGGCGGCTGACCGACGAGCAGTTCGTGGCGGCGATGCGGCGCGTCAACGAGGACGTACCGCGCGGGGTGTTCGTGTCGGTCATGCTCGCCTCGGTGGCCTTCCCGGCGGCCGCGCTCGCGGTCCCGGGCGACGACGGCCGGCCGGCCGCGCAGTGGATCCTCCTGGCGGCCGGTCTCGGGCTCGTGGTCCTCAACCACCTGGTCACGATCGCCGGGAACATCCCCCTCAACAACGCCCTCGCCGCGTCCGAGCGGACGGGCGCCGCCGACCGGGGGGTCCGCGCGGCCTTCGAGACGCGGTGGAACCGGCTGCACCTGGTACGCACACTGCTGGCCGCAGCCGGTTTCGTCCTGGTGGTCGGCGGCTCCCTGTCGTAACGACGGGACAGCCGGCGGGAGCCGGCCCCAGGGCCCGCCATCCGTGGAGCCCGGGGGGCTGATGAGGCGTGTACGGAGCCGTCCGCTCCCACCACAGCCCATCCCGCACCGAAGGAGTCAGTGTGCCCGCCGGAGCACTCCGCACCAGCGTTGCCCTGGCCGCCGTGGTGTCCGCCGTCGTGGCTCTCCCGGCAGCGGCCCACGCCGCACCCGCCGCCTCCACGACCACCCGTGGCGACGACTTCAACGGCGACATCGCGATCGGCGTCTCCGGCAAGGCGCTCGGCACGGTCAAGCGCGCCGGGTCGGTGTCGTCATGCGCGGCTCGGCCACCGGCCCGGCCGGCACCGGCGCCCCGGGCTTGCACCAGGACACTCAGGGGGTGGGCGGCGCGGCCGAGGCCGGTGACTCCTTCTCCTTCGGCCTCGCGACGAAGCTGGTGGACACCAACCGCGACGGCCGGGTCGAACTCTTCGTGGGTGCCCCCGGTGAGAACGCCGGCGCGGGCTCTGTCCGGGGCCTCCCCGGGACCACGGCGAGCATCACCGTCACCGGTTCCTTCACCTTCGGGGCGGGCACACCGGACACCGTCGCCACCGGAGCCGCCCTCGGTTCCTCGTTCAATCGCTGACGTCCAGGGGGAAAACGGTGTCCCGCCGCAGGGAATGCGCGGCGAGGTATCGCTGGTAAAAGCGTACATACCGCGTAACCCATTTGCAGTAATGACCGTGGGCCGAATAGCCGGAGCGTTTCCCGGCGCCAGGAAGTAGACAAGGAAAGGCCCCGGATCCCATGAGCAATCACGGGATCCGGGGCCCTCGGAGGAAAGCGTCGTCGCTGCAGCGCTGGCGGCTCAGCGCTTCAGTGGGCTCTAGGGAACGACGTCAAGGACGCCCGCCACTGGGGCTTCTTAGTTGTTGCCCACGACGGCGGAGTGGTCCTCGGCTTCGTTGCACTGGGTGGAGCTCGCGTCGACCTTTCCGAGGATGGCGACGTTGATCACCTCGTTGAGCAAGCAGATGTCGTCGATGACCTGGATCTCCTGCGAGAACCCGTCGTCGTTCTGGTGGCCCCCGCCGCCGTAGGCCGCGGCGGGAGACACGGCGAAGCCGGTGGCAGCGAGCGTGAGCAGGGAGCCGGTGAGGACCTTCTTGGCGTTCATGCGATTAGCCTTTCATGAAGGGGGGAAGTTTCGGCACTGCGGAGGTGCCGATGCAATATCTAACGTAGAAATCGCGAGAGAGTTGCGGCTGTGATGCGGGAATTCCCTCATTCGCCATTCGTGTCACGCCGGAGCGGAACCTGTCGGCAAAAGCGGTCCTCCCGGCCGGTCGTGCGCTGCGAGCATGGCGAACGCCGGGCCTCGCGGAAGGGTCCGCGAGGCCCGGCGTCATTCCTGATGACCCAGGAAGCAGTGCTGCGACTGAGTGCCTTGGCTAACGACGTCGAGGATGCCCGCCGTCAGGGCTCCTTAGTTGTTGCCCACGACGGCGGAGTGGTCCTCGGCGTCGTTGCACTGGGTGGAGCTGGCGTCGACGTATCCGAGGACGGCGACGTTGAGCACCTGGTTGAGCGCGCAGATGTCGTCGATGATCTGGATCTCCTGCTCGAACGACGAGTCGTCGCCCTTGTGGTCCCCGCCGCCGTAGGCCACGGCGGGAGAGGCGGCGAAGCCGGTGGCGGCAAGCGCGAGCAGGGAGCCGGTGAGGACCTTCTTGGCGTTCATGCGATTAGCCTTTCAAAAGGAGGGGAAGTTCCGGCGCCGCGGAGGCGCCGATGAAATACCTAACGCATTCATCGCGAACTGGTCGCGGTGGGAGGTGAGATTCACTCCCTCGCAGGATTGTTTGTACCTGCCGTCGGTACGGGAGTCTTCCGCCGAAAGAGGGAAGGGGAATTCGCCCATCTGCGGGTCATGCCTGTTCAGGGTGTCGCTGTCGGCACTGCGGGAGACGGGGAGGGATGTCTGGAGGTGCTCGGTCGTGAAACTCCTGGGTGACCGAGGATTTCGTCCGCAGCCGTGTGCTGCTGTATGGGATCGCCGCATACGGGCGGGGTGGACGCCGGTGGTTCACGATTCTGATCCGCTTGTATGGAAAGTGCCGTCGAAAAGGACGGGCGGCGGTGGACGAGCACCGCCTGTGCGGGTGCGCGCGGGCCGTGCGATTTCTGCGTGAGTCATCCTGGAAACAGGGGGAACTCGCCGGGTGCCGGCGGACCCAGGAGGCTGCGATGGAACTCGTGGAGGAGCGTCCTTACCGCTTCCGTATCGACCCGCGGCGGGAGATGCGGGTGCCGGGAGTGGTGTTCGCGTCCCGGGAACTGCTGCGGGACGCCGAGAAGTCGCTGGAGCAGGTCGTCAATGTGGCGACGCTGCCGGGCATCGTGGGCGCCTCGTACGCCATGCCGGACGTCCACTGGGGTTACGGCTTCCCCATCGGCGGAGTGGCCGCCACCGACATCGGCGCGGGCGGTGTGGTCTCGCCCGGCGGTGTCGGCTTCGACATCTCCTGCGGGGTGCGGCTGCTGGCCGCCGACTGCGACCGGCGGGCGCTCGAACCGGTGCTGCCCGCGCTCATGGACGGCCTGGGCCGGGCGCCCCGCGCGGCGCCGGACCGGGCGGGGTCTGGCGGCTGAGCGGCCACCGGGAGCTGGAACGGGTCCTGGAGAGCGGTTCCCGGTACGCCGTGGAGCAGGGCCACGGCGACGAGCGCGACCTGCTGGCGCTGCGAGGACGGCGGGGCGGTCGCCGGCGCCGACCCCGGCCAGGTGAACGAGCGGGCGCGCGAGCGCGGGCTCGGTCAGGTCGGCAGCCTCGGCTCCGGCAACCACTTCCTGGAGGTCCAGCAGGTCGCCGAGGTCTACGACGAGCGGGTCGCCGCCGCGTTCGGGCTCGCCGCCGACCAGGTGTGCGTGATGATCCACTGCGGTTCGCGCGGGCTCGGGCACCAGATCTGTTCCGACCACGTACGGGCGATGGACCGGGCCATGGCGCGGTACGGGATCGACGTGCCGGACCGGCAGCTGGCCTGCACCCCGGTCGATTCACCGGAGGGCCGCGCCTACCTCGGGGCGATGGCCGCGGCAGCCAACTACGGCCGCGCGAACCGTCAGCTGCTGGCCGAGGCGGCCCGCGGGGTCTTCCGCCGCGAGACGGGCAGCCGGCTCACGCTGGTGTACGACGTGTCCCACAACCTCGCCAAGACCGAGACCCACCGGGTGAACGGCGAGGAGCGCCGGCTGTGCGTGCACCGCAAGGGCGCCACCCGGGCCTTCCCGCCCGGCCACCCCGATCTGCCCGAGGACCTGCGCGACGCCGGCCAGCCCGTGCTCATCCCCGGCACCATGGGCACCGCCTCGTACGTCCTCACAGGCGTCACCGGCGGCGGCGCCTTCCACTCCACCTGCCACGGCGCCGGCCGCGTGATGAGCCGGCACCAGGCGCGCGCACCGTCGGCGGCAGGAACTGCGGGACCGGCTGGAGGCGGACGGCATCGCGGTGCGCCCGCTGTCCTGGCGGGGCCTGGCCGAGGAGACCCCGGAGGCGTACAAGGACGTCACCGCGGTGGTGGAGGCGAGCGAGGGCGCGGGGCTGTGCCGCAAGGTGGCCCGCCTGGTCCCGCTCGGCGTGGTCAAGGGATGAGCGGCGCCGCGCCGGACGTCCGGCTCACGCCGGGCCCGCGCCGCCTCAGACGTTCGACGTCACCGCGAGACCATCCGCACGGGGCCGGGGCCAGGTGCAGCTCGTTCCAGGACACGGCCTTCGGCACGGCACCGGTGATCGGCACCGATCGCACGTCGGCCACCGCCATCCGGACGTCCAGCCCGCCGTCGACCGGCTCCGCCTCGACGTCGACCGGCACTTCGCCGTGTACCTCCAGCCGGAACACCACCTCGTCCAGCAGCGAGGCCAGCAGGTCGTCGTCACTGCCTTCGGCCACCCGCACCTGCCGCACGGCGCTCGCCCGCACGCCGGAGAGGTCGGCGAAGCTCTCCACCATCCCCAGCACCGCTTCCACCAGGCACTGCTCGCGGCTCGCCCCCCACGCCTCGACGCGCAGGTCGGCCGTGTGCGGCACCGCCCGGTGTCCGCTCTCTCCCGGGCGCCGGTCCTGCCCGTCCCTGTCCGTGTCACCGGCCATGACGAGTGCGTGCCCGCTCGTACCGCACCCATGCGTGAAGGTGTCCCGGGCACGGGAAAAGCCCTCCGCGAAGGGAGGGCCGGGCACGCGCGGACTGTGCGCCCCCGGCAGGACTCGAACCTGCGGCCAAGCGCTTAGAAGGCGCCTGCTCTATCCACTGAGCTACGGGGGCCGGATCGTGGCCTGGTCGGCCTGGAGCCCCGGGCTGGGAGAGTCCTGGGCCTTGCCGGGGACAAGGATAGGGCTCCGATTGCCTTGGGCCGGTTGCTTCAGCTGCGTGGCACGATGTGGAGGTTCAGTGAAGCGAACCTGATAATCGCAGGCGAGTGCGAATCGCGCACCGCTTTTGGCGTCTCCCGCCCCGGGTGTTGTGCACTCGTTATGCCTGGGTCTCACTCGTACCGCCCGCCCCTGGCCGCCAATCGGCGCGCAGAGGGGCCTTTAAGCTTCTAAAAGACTCTAAAATTGGGCATTCTTCGCATGTGGTGACCTTGGACGCACGGCCTCAGCTGATCGACGCACTCTCCGCCCTGCGCGACCGTGTCGCTGCCGTGGGCCTTCCGCTCCCCCTGACAGGGGCTCCGCGGGCGCGACAGGCACGGCTCGAGTTGCTGGCACAGCTCGACGACTACCTGCTGCCCCGGCTGAAACAGCCCGAGGCGCGCTCGCCGTCGTCGGCGGCTCCACCGGAGCCGGCAAGTCCACGCTCGTCAACTCACTGGTCGGCAGGCGTGTCAGCGAGGCCGGTGTGCTGCGGCCCACCACCCGGACGCCCGTGCTCGTGTGCCACCCGGACGATCACCACTGGTTCGCGAACCTCCGCGTACTGCCGCAGCTCACGCGCGTATGGCTGCCGCGACAGGAGGAGGAGCAGGAGGAGGCGGGGAGAGGGCCGGCGGCGGGGGACCGGGGCGAGGAGGCCGGGGGTTCGCTGCGGGTGGAGACCGTGGGGTCGCTGCCGCGCGGACTCGCGCTGCTCGACGCCCCCGACATCGACTCACTGGTCGCCGGGAACCGGGTGCTCGCCGCCGAGCTGATCTGCGCCGCGGACGTCTGGGTGATGGTGACGACCGCTTCCCGGTACGCCGACGCGGTGCCGTGGCACCTGCTGCGTACCGCGAAGGAGTACGACGCCACCCTCGTCATCGTCCTCGACCGGGTGCCCCACCAGGTCGTCGGTGAAGTGTCGCACCAGTACGGGGCGCTGCTCACCAAGGCCGGGCTCGGCGACGTGCCCCGGTTCACCATCCCCGAGCTGCCCGAATCGGCGGGCGGCTAGGCACCGGTCTGCTGCCCGACACCGCCGTCGAGCCGCTGCGCGCCTGGCTGGCGCACCGGGTGCACGACCCGGCGGCCCGGCAGCAGGCCATCAGCCGTACCGCGGCCGGCGTCATCGAGTCGCTCAACGCCCGGATGCCCGAACTCGCCGGGGCCGTCGCCGCGCAGTACGCCGCGTCCGTACGGCTGATCACGGATGTCGAGGAGGCGTACGAGAAGGAGGGCGAGCGGGTGCGCCTGCAGCTCCGGCGCGGCGCGGTCCTGGCCGGGGACGCCCTCACCCGCTGGCGCGGTTATCCGCTGGACAGTTCGGCGGGTGAACTTCTCGACTCGCTCGTCGAGAGCCTCACCGCGCTGTTGCAGTGCGCGGTCGCCGCCGCCGACGAGCACGTTCACGAGGCATGGCGGCGCGAACCCGCCGCGGGGGAGATGGTGTTCGCCGTCCCCGACCGGGAGGCGGGCGAGCGGATCGGGGTGGCCGCCCGGCGCTGGCTCCGGGTGCTCGAAGAGCTCGCCGAGGAGGAGGTACGGGAACTGGAGCGGCCCCCCGCGCCCGACTCCGAGACCGTCGCCGCCCTGCTCGCCGCCGCGCTGCTGGGCGGGCGCCGGGCGCGCAACGCGGGGGAGCGGCTCGCCGAGCGGATCGGCGCGGTCGCCGCGTCCCGGCTGCGCGACAAGGGCGGGGAGCTGCTCACGGCGTACATCGACCGCGTACTGAACGCCGAAAGGGACCGGCGGCTCGCGCCGGTCGACGCCCTCGAAGTGACTCCGGAGCCGCAGGCCGTGCTGATCGCCGCGCTCTCCGTACTGCAGAAGGAAAAGTGACCGGAAACGTGACTGCTGTGACTGATGACACGGACGACACCACTGAGGGACGCAGGTCCCGCCGCAGCGCGGGGCGGTGGGACGACGGGCTGATCGCCCGGCGCGCCGCCGCACGCGCGGGGAAGGGCAAGCCGTCCGCGCGGCCCCGGTCCGAAGAGCCGCAGAAGCCGCAGAAGCCCCAGGAGCCCGACGAGTACGACGGCCTGCCGCGCGGTGGCGCCTACGACGATGCCTACGGCGGCGGGCTGCGCGGACGCCTCGACGCCCTGCGCGAGCTGGTCGGGCTCTCCCGTACCCGCATCGACGCGACCACGCTCGCCGAGGCCGGCCGCGTGCTCGACGAGGCCGCCGCCCGCCAGCGGCTCTCCGCCCGGCACACCGTCGTCTCCGTCACGGGCGCCACCGGCAGCGGCAAATCGATGCTCTTCAACGCCCTCGCGGGCGCTCAGATCTCCGACACGGGACTTCGCAGGCCGACCACGTCCGCGCCCATCGCCTGCAGCTGGACCGACGGCGCCGCCGGGGCTGCTGGACCGGATCGGCATCCCCGGGCGGCTGCGCCGCAGGCCGCTGCACGGCGCTGCGCGACGAGGCGCTGAGCTGGGCTCGTGCTCATCGACCTGCCCGACCACGACTCGGCCCTCACCGCCCACCGGGACCAGGTGGACCGGGTGCTCACGCTCGTCGACGCGGTGATCTGGGTCGTCGACCCGGAGAAGTACGCCGACGCCGTACTGCACGAGCGCTATCTGCGGCCGCTCGCCGGACACGCGGAGGTCACCTTCGTGGTGCTCAACCAGGTGGACCGGCTGCCGGGCGACGCCGCCGACCTGGTCCTCGACGACCTGCGCAGGCTGCTCGACGAGGAGGCACGGCGCTCGGCGAACACGGCGAACCCGGTGCCACGGTGATGGCCCTGTCCGCCATGACCGGGGAGGGCGTCGGCGAACTGCGCGAGATGCTCGGCCAGTTCGTGCAGGAGCGCGGCGCGCCGCGCGCCGCCTGTCCGCCGACGTGGACGGCGCCGCGGCCCGGCTGCGTCCGGTCTACGTCGCCGACGGGCGGGCGGCCGCGCTCGACGAGCGGGCCCGGGCCGAGTTCACCGACCGGCTGGCGGAGGCGGTGGGCGCGACGGCGGTGGGCGAGGCGGCGGAGCGCGAGTGGCGCAGGAACGCGGGGAAGGCGTGCGGGAATCCGTGGCTGAGACTGTGGCGCCTGTACGAGGAGAGCCGTACGCCGGGGGCCGGGATCGAGCCGGTGGACAGGCGGACCGAAGACGAGGGGGACGAGGGGGAGATCACCGCCAGGCAGCGCGTGGAGCAGGCTGTGCGCGCCGGTGCCGGACGAGGCCGCCGCCGGGCTGCCCACTCCCTGGGCGCAGGCGGTGCGGGAGGCCGCGGTGCGCGGCGCCGCCAGACTTCCGGAGGAGCTGGACGTACTGGCGGTACGGGCCGGAGTGCCCCTGGGCAGGCCCCCGAGGCCCGCGTGGTGGCCTGCGGCGGTGCTGGCCCAGGCCTCGATGACACTGCTCCAGGTCTTCGGCGGGCTGTGGCTGGTGGGCCAGATCGTGGGCGTACTGGACCCGGACCTGCTGCCGCCCGTACTGGTGATGCTCACCGGGATCATCGGCGGCCCGCTGGTGGAGTGGGCGTGCTCGGCTGCGGCCAAGGGGCCCGCGCGGCGGTACGGGCAGGACGCCGAACGCCGGCTGCGGGAGGCGGCCGCCGGATGCGGCCGGGCGCGCGTACTGGATCCGGTGTCGGCGGAGCTGCTGCGGTACCGGGAGGTGCGGGAGCAGTACGTGGCGGTGACGGGAGTGTCCACAACCGGCCGGTAGTCCACAGGCCCCGGCGGGTTCGCCGCGCCCGGTCCAGCATGGGACCAGCCGGCCGGCCGAACGGCCGGGGGCGGAGGGGGTGCTGGGATGAGCGACACCTGGGTGACGCTGGTGGGCAATGCCGCGACCGGCGTGGACTACCGGGATTCGGCGGCGGGCGGTGTGGCCCGCTTCCGTTTCGCGGTGACGGCGCGGTACTGGGACCGCCAGAAGGAGAGCTGGGCGGACGGGCACTCCAGCTTCTACACGGTATGGGCGCGGAGATCGCTGGCGACGAACCTGGCGGGTTCGCTCTCCATCGGTGAACCACTGCTCGTGCACGGGCGGTTGAGGATCCGTGACGAGGAGAAGGGCGGGCAGCGCAGATTCTCCGCGGACATCGAGGCGCTGGCGGTGGGACACGACATGACGCGCGGGACATCCGCGTTCAGGCGGGTGGTGAAGGGAGATCCGTCCCTGACGCGGCGTTCGGTGACGGAAGACCACAACTCGGCCGATTCGTACGGTGATTTGTCGACAGCGTCAGTTCAGGGAAGCGAGGAGCGATAACGATTCCGATTCGGAATGACTGTCTGACGGCTTGACAGGGCGCTGTCGTTCCACGCGTATCTAGGATTTCTGGATACTCACGGGGCACTTGAGTCTGCCGGCGAGGCCCTCCCCACACTCGCGTCACGCGAGAGAGCCTCGCCCGAAGGGGAATTCTGTGTTTGCTTCGCTCTCTGTGTTTTCTGCGTTCTCCGCGTATCCCGCGTTCTCCGTACGGAGACGGGGCTTTGCCCGTCTCGTCGCCGCGGCCGTGGCTTCGGGCCTCCTCACCGCGGGGGCGATAGCCGCCGCGGGCCCCGCCGCCGCGGAGGAGGCGCCGCAGCACCAGGGCGGTGCGGCAGCCACGCTCGACGGGCTGAAGACCTATGACAGGGCCGTCATCCACACGGACGGCGGCGACCGGCGGATCCCCGCCGGCCTGTTCGAGATGACCGTCGACGGCGGCGGCACCCTCAAGACGTACTGCATCGACATCCACCGCCCGACGCAGGAGCAGGCGAAGTACCTGGAGACCTCCTGGGACCAGACGTCGCTCGGCACGAACGGCGACGCCGGCAAGATCCGCTGGATCCTGGAGCACTCCTACCCCCAGGTCGACGACCTGAGCGCGCTGGCCGAGCGGGCCGGGGTCGACTCGCTCACCGAGCAGACGGCCGCGGCGGCACGCAGGTCGCGATCTGGCGGTACTCCGACCACGTCAAGGTCGACGCGCTCGACGCGAAGGCGGAGAAGCTCGCCGACTACCTCGAGAAGAACGCGCGCGACGCCGCCGAGCCCAGGCCGTCCCTGACCCTGGAGCCGAGCGCGGTCTCCGGCAGGGCCGGCGAGAAGCTCGGCCCGGTCACCGTCCGCACCAACGCGGACCGCGTCACCGTGGCCCCGCCCGCCGACGCCGCCGCCAGCGGCATCAAGGTCGTCGGCAAGGACGGCGAGCCCGTCACCGCCGCCGCCGACGGCGGCGAGCTGTACTTCGACGTCCCCGCCGCCGCGGCCGACGGCTCGTCCGGGCTGACCGTGCAGGCCACCACCTCGGTGCCGGTCGGCCGGGCCTTCGCCGGTGTCACGCAGAGCCAGACCCAGATCCTGGCCGGCTCCAGCGAGTCCACCGTCTCCGCCGGCGCCACCGCCACCTGGGCGAAGAAGGGAGCCGTTCCGGCGCTCTCCGCCAGGAAGAACTGCGCGAAGGGCGGTGTGGACATCACCGCCACCAACAAGGGCGACGAGCCGTTCAGCTTCGAGCTCATGGGCTTCGAGCACACCGTCGCGGCCGGCCGGTCGCAGACCGTCACCGTCCCGGTCCAGGAGGACCAGGCGTACGACTTCACGATCAAGGGCCCCGGCGGCCTGAAGAAGAGCTTCAAGGGCATCCTCGACTGCAAGACCTCCGCCGCCACGGGCGTCGGCACCATGGAGGAGCCCCAGAACCAGCCCAGCCCCGCCACCGCCGGTGACGCCCCCGTCGTCCACGACGGCCCGGACCTCGCCGAGACCGGCAGTTCCAACGCCACACCGATGATCCTGGGCATCGCGGCCGTCTTCGTCGTCCTCGGCGGCGCCGCGGTCTTCTTCTTCCGCAAGAAGGAGCCCGCACCGGGCCCGGGCGAGGAGTAAAGAGAGAAGCAGACACGGCGACGCCCGGTCGCCGGGCGGTCACTGCGGCCCCGGTACGCGTCGGCGTACCGGGGCCGTCGGCATACCCGTTTCCGTCCCGGGGTGGACGTCAGGCAAGATGGGGTGTATCTGCCCACACATCGATTGCCGGACGGTTTCTCTTGGCTGAGTACATCTACACGATGCGCAAGACGCGCAAGGCGCACGGCGACAAGGTGATCCTTGACGACGTCACGCTGAGCTTCCTGCCGGGCGCGAAGATCGGTGTGGTGGGGCCCAACGGTGCCGGTAAGTCCACGGTGCTGAAGATCATGGCGGGCCTGGAGCAGCCCTCCAACGGTGACGCCTTCCTGTCGCCCGGTTTCAGCGTCGGCATCCTCATGCAGGAGCCGAAGCTCGACGAGTCCAAGACCGTCCTGGAGAACGTCCAGGACGGCGCCGCCGAGATCATGGGCAAGCTCAAGCGCTTCAACGAGGTCGCCGAGCTCATGGCCACCGACTACTCCGACGCGCTGCTCGAAGAGATGGGCAAGCTCCAGGAGGACCTCGACCACGCCAACGCCTGGGACCTCGACGCCCAGCTGGAGCAGGCCATGGACGCGCTGGGCTGCCCGCCCGGCGACTGGCCGGTCAACAACCTCTCCGGTGGCGAGAAGCGCCGTGTCGCGCTCTGCAAGCTGCTGATCGAGGCGCCCGACCTGCTCCTCCTCGACGAGCCCACCAACCACCTCGACGCCGAGTCGGTGAACTGGCTGGAGCAGCACCTCTCGAAGTACGCGGGCGCCGTTGTCGCCGTCACCCACGACCGGTACTTCCTGAACAACGTCGCCGAGTGGATCCTCGAGCTCGACCGCGGCCGCGCGATCCCCTACGAGGGCAACTACTCCACGTACCTCGACAAGAAGGCCGCCCGCCTCAAGGTCGAGGGCCGCAAGGACGAGAAGCGCGCCAAGCGGCTCAAGGAAGAGCTGGAGTGGGTCCGCTCCAACGCCAAGGGCCGCCAGACCAAGTCGAAGGCGCGTCTCGCCCGGTACGAGGAGATGGCCGCCGAGGCGGACAAGATGCGGAAGCTGGACTTCGAGGAGATCCAGATCCCGCCGGGCCCGCGTCTGGGCTCGATCGTCGTCGAGGTCGAGAAGCTGTCGAAGGCCTTCGGCGACAAGGTCCTGATCGACGACCTGTCCTTCACGCTGCCGCGCAACGGCATCGTGGGCGTCATCGGCCCGAACGGTGCCGGCAAGACCACGCTGTTCAAGATGATCCAGGGCCTGGAGAAGCCGGACTCCGGTGCGATCCGGGTCGGCGAGACCGTCAAGATCTCGTACGTCGACCAGAACCGCTCCAACATCGACCCGAAGAAGTCGCTGTGGGCGGTCGTGTCGGACGAGCTGGACTACATCAACGTCGGCCAGGTCGAGATGCCCTCGCGGGCCTACGTCTCCGCGTTCGGCTTCAAGGGCCCGGACCAGCAGAAGCCGGCCGGTGTCCTGTCCGGTGGTGAGCGCAACCGCCTCAACCTGGCGCTGACGCTCAAGGAGGGCGGCAACCTGCTGCTCCTCGACGAGCCGACGAACGACCTGGACGTCGAGACCCTGTCCTCGCTGGAGAACGCGCTGCTGGAGTTCCCGGGCGCAGCCGTGGTCATCTCCCACGACCGCTGGTTCCTGGACCGGGTCGCGACGCACATCCTCGCGTACGAGGGCGACTCCAAGTGGTACTGGTTCGAGGGCAACTTCGAGTCGTACGAGAAGAACAAGATCGAGCGCCTCGGCGCGGACGCGACGCGGCCGCACCGCGCGACGTACAAGAAGCTGACGCGAGGCTGATCTTGTCCCGCCATATTTACCGCTGTCCCCTGCGCTGGTCGGACATGGACGCCTTCGGGCACGTCAACAACGTCGTCTTCCTCCGTTACCTGGAGGAAGCGCGGATCGACTTCATGTTCCGGCTGGCGCCGGGGGACGGCTCGCCGTCGTTCGCCGGCGGGTCCGTCGTGGCCCGGCACGAGATCGACTACAAGCTGCCGCTGGTCCACCGGCACGAGCCGGTGATCGTCGAGTCGTGGGTGACGAAGATCGGCGCGGCGTCGCTGACGATCGCGTACGAGGTGAAGGACGCCGAAGGCTCCGATCGGGTGTACGTCCGGGCCTCGACCGTCGTCGTGCCGTACGACCTCGAAGCGGCGCGGCCGCGGCGGATCTCGGCCGAGGAGAAGGCGTTCCTCCAGGAGTACCTGGACGAGGACCGCGACCGCGGCGGCCAGCGGGGGGCTGTCGCCGCATGACCGCGCTCGGGCGGCTGGCGCTCGCCGACGCGGGGGAGGCGGCGGATCTCGCCGCGTTCCTCGGGCGGCTGATCCGTTACGACCGGGCCGCGGCGGTCCGTCTTCAGGTGGGCGACGGGGCGGTGGCCGTCTTCGGGCGGCCGCCGGCGTTCGAGGTGCTGGCCGTGCGGACTTCGCGCTCGCGGGCGTCGCGCGCGGGCCGGGCGCGGGCCCGGGCGCGGGCGCGGGCGCGGGCGCGCT
>RHMC01000415.1 GCA_003719395.1 Streptomyces altiplanensis | reverse complement strand
GGCGTCCGGGCCCGCACCACGATCCGCTCACCTTCGTCGGCCACATCCTCCATGATCAGCGGGGAGAGACCCGAAAACACCGTCTGCACAAGCTCGTTGGCATCCATCACATGAAGGTCAACGACCCTCACAACTCTCTGTCACCACCGAATATGAGACAGGGCCGCTAAGTTGACACTCCCGACCCGCTGCGGATTCGGCAGCGGCCGGGGCGCGTGTACAGCGTGATCACCGACCCGTTGACCGTGTGCTCGCCGCACGCCTCGAAGTGGTCAGCGAGCGTGTCCCGCTTCATCCGAGCCATGGCGTCGTTCTCCACCGTGACGCCGGGCGGTGAGGTGACGGCGATGATCCGGTGGCGTGCGAGCATTCGGGCGTGCAGTTCGTCGGGCGTCACCTCGGTGCCGTACAGGCTGTGCGAGGCGACCGGGCTGCGCACTCGCGCGAGATCCACCCCGGTGGCGGGCGTGGACCCGGCGAGTTCCCAGGCCCTGCGCTTCACGGAGAGGTAGACCACGCCGTCGTCGGGCCGTGTGGTCTTCCGCAGAGCGGTGGCGAGTGCGGTCATGTCGTCCGAGCGGCTTGCGGGAGTGCGCAGGTCAAGGGTTGTCGGTACCAGTGCCGCGCAGGCGGCGACGGTCGCGACGATCGCGCCAGCGCGGATTCCGTGCCCGAGTCGCAGCATCTGGCTGAACGCGGCACCGAGGAGCAGTGCGAGGCCCGCGAGGTTGTAGAGCACATACCGGTCCAGGTAGAGCGGCTTGGCCAGGGACAGCAGCATCAGGAGCCCGGTCGGCGCGAGGAACAGTCCGAGACCGAGGACGATCAGCCGGGCTCCGCGCGCGGTGGCGGGGGTCTGCCGGCCTGCCCTCGCGACCCGTGCCGCCGCCATAGCCACGCCCGCCATGAGTGCGAAGTGGGTGTAATCGCCGGGCTTCGTAGCATCCAGCCATCCCACCTGGGGCGATTGCCGCATGCTTACCAGGGCAAGCGGGGCGAGCCCGACGCCGACACATACGGCCGCGCATATCCAGGTCCGGCGTATTGCGCGTGGCACCACCAAGGCATGTGCGGCCAACGCAAGTACCGCAAACTCGTGTACTAAACAGGCCGTGAGTAGCAGGGCCGAGTATGCCGCCCACAGGCTTCGCCGGTCGTGCTCGACCGCTCGCACC
>RHMC01000414.1 GCA_003719395.1 Streptomyces altiplanensis | reverse complement strand
CAGCCGCGCGCAGGGCGTCCACGCGGTCGGTGCGCTCCCAGGCGAAGTCGGGGAGCTCGCGGCCGAAGTGGCCGTACGCCGCGGTCTGGGCGTAGATCGGACGCAGCAGGTCGAGGTCGCGGATGATCGCGGCCGGACGGAGGTCGAAGACCTCGCCGATGGCGTTCTCGATCTTCTCGACCTCGACCGTGGCGGTGTTGAAGGTCTCGACGAAGAGACCGACCGGCTCGGCCTTGCCGATCGCGTACGCGACCTGGACCTCGCAGCGCGCGGCGAGCCCCGCGGCCACGACGTTCTTGGCGACCCAGCGCATCGCGTAGGCGGCCGAGCGGTCGACCTTGGACGGGTCCTTGCCGGAGAAGGCACCGCCGCCGTGACGGGCCATGCCGCCGTACGTGTCAATGATGATCTTGCGGCCGGTCAGGCCGGCGTCACCCATCGGGCCGCCGATCTCGAAACGCCCGGTCGGATTCACCAGCAGACGGTAGCCCTCGGTGTCCAGCTTGATGCCGTCCTCGAGAAGACCGTTCAGTACGTGCTCGACGACGAACTCACGGATGTCGGGGGCGAGCAGCGAGTCCAGGTCGATGTCGGACGCGTGCTGCGAGGAGACCACGACCGTGTCGAGGCGCACGGCCTTGTCGCCGTCGTACTCGATGGTGACCTGGGTCTTGCCGTCGGGACGCAGGTACGGGATCGTCCCGTTCTTGCGCACCTCGGACAGACGCCGGGACAGACGGTGCGCGAGATGGATCGGGAGCGGCATCAGCTCCGGCGTCTCGTCGCACGCGTACCCGAACATCAGGCCCTGGTCGCCCGCGCCCTGCTGGTCGAGCTCGTCCCCTTCGTCACCTGGGGCGGTCCCCTCGACCCGGGTCTCGTACGCCGTGTCGACACCCTGCGCGATGTCCGGGGACTGCGCCCCGATGGACACCGAGACACCGCACGAGGCGCCGTCGAAGCCCTTCTTCGAGGAGTCGTAGCCGATCTCGAGGATCTTGTTGCGCACCAGCGTGGGGATGTCCGCGTAGGCCTTGGTGGTCACCTCGCCGGCGACGTGCACCAGGCCGGTGGTGATCAAGGTCTCCACGGCGACCCGGGAGGCCGGGTCCTCCCGCAGGAGCGCGTCGAGGATCGTGTCGCTGATCTGGTCAGCGATCTTGTCGGGGTGGCCCTCGGTCACGGACTCCGAGGTGAACAGGCGGCGGGACA
>RHMC01000413.1 GCA_003719395.1 Streptomyces altiplanensis | reverse complement strand
CATGCCCACGCCCTCGGACCAGCCGACACCGTCGGCCGACTCGGAGAACGCCTTGCACCGGCCATCAGGCGACAGACCCCGCTGCCGGGAGAACTCCACGAACGTGCCGGGGGTCGACATGACCGTCACACCGCCGGCCAGCGCCAGCAAGCACTCACCACTGCGCAGGGCCTGCGCGGCCAGGTGCATGGCCACCAGCGACGACGAACACGCCGTGTCCACCGTCACCGCCGGACCCTCCAGGCCCAGGGTGTACGACACCCGACCCGAGGCGACACTTCCGGCACTGCCCTGGCCCTGGTGTCCCTCGAACTGCTTGCCGTTCAGAGTGGTGCCGTAGTCGTTGTACATCACACCGGCGTACACACCGGTCTGGCTCTCGCGCAGCGACACCGGGTCGATGCCCGCCCGCTCGATCGCCTCCCACGACGCCTCGAGCAGCAGCCGCTGCTGCGAGTCCGTCGCCATCGCCTCACGCGGCGACATCCCGAAGAACGCCGGGTCGAAGTCGCCCGCGTTCTGGAGGAAACCGCCCGATCGGGTGTACGACGTGCCCGCATGGGCCGGGTCGGGGTTGAAGAGCCCGTCGACGTCCCAGCCGCGGTTGGTCGGGAAGCCGGTCACGGCGTCCGTCCCCTCCGTGACCAGTCGCCACAGATCCTCCGGCGAGGCGACCTCACCGGGATACCGGCAGCTCATGCCCACGACCACGATCGGGTCGTCGGCCACGGGCGGAAGCATCCGAGCCGGGATCGCTGTCTGGACGTCGGTACCGAACAGCTCGTCCCTCAGGTGGTCGGCCAGCGCTGTCGCGGTCGGGTAGTCGAAGATCAGCGTGGCGGTCAGCCGCAGGCCCGTCACCGCACTCAGCTGGTTCCGCAGTTCCACCGCTGTCAGCGAGTCGAAGCCGAGCTCCCTGAACTGAGCCGTGGGGTTCACGGCTGCCACACCGGCATGACCGAGCACCAGGGCGACCTGCTTGCGTACGAGATCCAGCAGCGCTTCGCGGCGGGCAGCCGCGGTCAGTCCGGTCAGCTGGGCCAGCAGCCCACTGGCGGTGACCGATCCCGCGACCGCACTCCGTCGGGAGTGAGAGCGGGTGCGGATCAATGCCCGCAAGAGCGGGGGCACTTCGCCGCGCGAACGCAGGGTGGCGAGGTCCAGCCGCGCCGGCACCACCACAGTCTCGCCCGTGGCGAGTGCCGTGTCGAACAGGGCGAGGCCCTGCTCGACGGAGAGCGGCGGCATCCCCG
>RHMC01000412.1 GCA_003719395.1 Streptomyces altiplanensis | reverse complement strand
CGGCCCGGCGGCACGGCGTACGTCATCGGCGAGGCGGGACTGACCACCGCGCTGCCCCGAAGACGCCGCACCAGCCGGCGCCCCGTGTCGACGAGCGCCGTCAGTTCGCGCAGACAGCGCGCGAACTCCTCGCCCGGTGAAGCGTGTTGACCTACCGCCATAGCCGCCCGCCCCTGCCGCCCACCCGGAACCGTCCGGTCCGATCCGGTCCGCAGGCATTGGACCGCAGCCGTGTTACGGCGCCGCTACGGGCGGTTTTCGCGCGAGGCGCAGACTCCTCATGGCGGTGGGAGTCAGAAGCTGATGGCGATACCGACGTGCGGGCGCTTGCCGAGGCGGACGACCATGGCGGGCACGTCGGTGAGCCAGAACTGCCAGGTGTACTTGCGCGCGAGGAGCCTGCGCGCCGCGCGCAGACCGTCCGCGTCCAGCAGCCGCGCGGTGCCCTCGGCGGACGGCGCGCCGTCCTTGACGCGCCGCGCACGTCGTACGCCGTCACCACGACCCGCTTGTCGTTGCGCAGCCGCTTGACCTTCCAGGAGTCGGCCCTGGTCCATACGTAGAGTTCGGTGCCGTCGGAGGCGGCCCACACCGGCGTGGCGACCCCGGTGCCGTTCTTGCGGAAGGTGGTCAGGCTGACGTACGGGCTGCGGCCGAGCACGGCGAGCGGGTCGTCCTGGTCGGAATTCATGCCCGTGAGACTACGTCGTACGCCGCTCGGGCCCCGGCCGGCCCCGGCAGGCCCCGGCAGGCGCTCCCCGCCCCGGGCGCGGCTCACACCGGACGGGGCGCAGCGGGCCGCGACGTCGTCCATCGACAGGCCGAGTGCCGCCCGCCAGCCGCCGCCACCGTGAAGAAGGCGGGGGTCGGGGCGCGGCCCGTTTCGATTTTGCGGAGGGTTTCGGGGGAGAGGCCGCGCGGGCCGGCGACGTCCACCATGGTGCGGTCGCCGCGCGCCTGCCGGAGCAACTGGCCCAGACGCTCGCCGCGTTCGCGCTCTTCGGGGGTGAGGGGGGTACGTACCATGACGTCATTCTAATACCGCCGATACCGGTACAGTAATTGGCTTGGCCGAGATCAGGACGGACCACTCGGTGGACGCGCTGCGGGAAGCGGGGCGGGTGGTGGCCCAGGCCCGGGCCGCCGTACGGGAAGCGGCGGGCGTCGGCGTCAGCCTGCGCGAACCGGACGAGGCGGCCCGCGAAGTCCTGCGGGAGGCCGGCACCTCGTCGCCCTTCCTCGACTACCCCGTTATCTTTTTCGCGGTCCTGCAACGGGACCGCTGGCCTCCGGGCCCGGCA
>RHMC01000411.1 GCA_003719395.1 Streptomyces altiplanensis | reverse complement strand
GCCACCGTGTAACTGTCCTTGGTGAACGGGCAGTTCGACCCAAGGGGGTACACGGTGGCCTTGTCCCAGCATGACCTACTTCGCCTGCTGGAGTCACTACGTTCGGCGGACGGTCTTGAACTCGTCAGGGAAGTCGCCGAGCGGCTGTTGCAGGAGCTGATCGAGGCCGAGGCCACCGCGCAGATCGGTGCGGAGTGGAACGAGCATGCCTCTACCCGGACCGGCTACCGCAACGGGCACCGGGAGAAAACGGTGACCACGCAGGCCGGCGATCTGGAGCTGGCGATCCCGAAACTGCGAGCCGGGAGCTTCTTCCCCAGCCTGCTCGAGCGCCGGCGTCGAATCGACCAGGCCCTCTACGCCGTGATCATGGAGGCCTATGTCCACGGCGTCTCCACCCGCAACGTCGATGACCTGGTCAAGGCGCTCGGCTCGGACACCGGCATATCGAAGAGCGAGGTCTCCCGGATCTGCGGCGAGCTCGACGAACAGCTCGAGGTGTTCCGCACCCGGCCCCTGGACCACACCCGCTTCCCCTACGTCTACCTCGACGCGACCTACGTCAAAGCCCGGGTGGACCACCGGATCGTCTCCCAGGCCGTGGTCATCGCCACCGGCGTCACCGAGGACGGCGGCCGCGAGGTCCTGGGCGTCATGGTCGGCGACAGCGAAACCGAAGCCTTCTGGGCCACGTTCCTGCGCTTGTTGCGCGACCGCGGCCTGAGTGGCGTGCGCCTGGTCATCTCCGACAGCCACAGCGGCCTGGTCAAAGCCATCCGCAAGGTCATGCTCGGCGCCGCCTGGCAGCGATGCCGGGTCCACTTCGTCCGCAACGTCTTCTCCACGATCCCCAAAGGGGCCGCGGAGATGGTCGCCGCGACGATCCGCACCCTCTTCGCCCAGCCCACCGCCGAAACGGTCCGGACCCACCTCGACACCGTCGCGGACATGCTCGGCGAACAGTTCCCCAAGGTCAAAGAGATGCTTCTGTCCGCGAAGGAGGACCTGACCGCCTTCGCGGACTTTCCCCACCAGCACTGGAAGAAGATCCAGTCGACCAACCCCCTCGAACGGCTGAACCGGGAGATCAAGCGACGCTCCGACGTCGTCCAGGTCTTCCCGAACACCGGCGCTGTCGCCCGGCTCGCCACCGCCGTCCTCGCCGAGCTCCACGACGAGTGGATCGCCTTCCCCCGCCGCTACCTCTCCACCGAGAGCATGGACAGCCTCTATCCGGACAACACCACCCACCTGCCCGACACAACCGACTGATCACCTACACCACGACACGGGACATGACC
>RHMC01000410.1 GCA_003719395.1 Streptomyces altiplanensis | reverse complement strand
TGCGTTGCGGGCCACCGGCCCGTCACCCGATCAGAGGCCACTCTGAAAGAGCTCAGTGATCCCCATGTCGCCCCGGTTGGAAGGGGCCCGGTGTCCTCGACGCCGCCGGCCCCGGAGAACACGGTCTCTTCGGCCCCTGGACCAATCATGCCGAGGTCGACAAGGAGGCCACCGAGACCAGCCCTGGCCAGGTCGAGCCGTCAACTCACACCCGTGCACCGTGTCGGGTCAGGTAAGGGCATCGTTGGGTCATCAGTCGGTCGCCATGGCGCGCGGCCAAAAGACAGGAGGATGAAATGCTTTTGTCCGTTACGGTTCCCCTTGGGAATGCCCTTCTCCCCGTGGTCTCCTCGCTGTTGGGGTGACGCCGGCCAAAACGCTGCGTTTGTGAGGCAGTGAGCGCATACGAGCCGCGCAACGGGCGCGGTCCTGCGGCGCGGCTCGTATGGCATGGCGTGTAGCCCTGCGTGACGCTCCGGGCTGCGGTCCTATAGACGTTTCGTGTCGGGAGCCGTCTGCAGAAGCTTAGTCGCCTCTACCACGAACTCCTTCCGGCGGGCAGACGAGGCCTTCGTCGCCTCCCCGTACGTGTCGTACCGTCCGCTTCCGGATCCCTCCTCCGGAGGGATGTACTGGGCCCCGATGCCCACGGCCAGGTATTCGAGGGCGTCCATCATCGTGGTAGCCGCGAGCGCTACGGGCTGAGGCCCGAGCATGACGACTCGCTCGGCTGCCCGGGCAACCGGGATCCGGTCCCGATGCATCTGTTCCGCGACGGCCTCGTTCGCCGTGTCCCAGCCGTCCTCCTGGTCAAGGATCTCGATCTGGTACTCGTTCAGGGTCCGTTCGTCGAGCTGCGCCGCCGCCTCGTCCCAGATCGCGAGGAAGTCGACGAATGCTTCCTGCCGCTGCCCGCGAAGCCATTGCTCGTGCTCGACTTGCGCTTGGTCGCGCACCTGTCGGCGGCCGACCCACACGCCGATGAAGCTGCCAGCCACGGCCACGGTTCCCGCTACTGCGGCCGCTACAACGGCCGCCACCCCCTGATCCATGAAGCTCATCCTGCCCGACTCGCAGAGGCCGTCCAGGACTGCATCCCCGAACGTCACGCAGGGCTACACGCCACCTGACCTCAAACGTGTGCTGAATGGGGCACTCGATGGGGGCGGAATGGGCTACCGTGGCGACTGCGGCAGCACGCGCCTGCCAGGCTCCCAGCAGGAAAAGCGCCCACGCCCCGAGCCGCGGCCAGATGGCGTCCCGCTGTGTGGTGTAGAGGATCTTCGCGGCTGAGTGCGCGGGTTCT
>RHMC01000409.1 GCA_003719395.1 Streptomyces altiplanensis | reverse complement strand
GGGATGCCACCCCTTTCCAACCCGGTCAAGGAACGATGCACCGCCCGCCACCGACGGTGGACACCGGATGCTGTGCACTCCCCCACCGCGATGTCGTGCACTCCCGAGGCGATGCCGGGCACTCCCACCGCGATGTCGCGCATCGGATGCGGTGCACCGTCCGGACATCGGATGCGGTGGCGAACATCGGGTGCGGTCCGCGGTCCACTCCGTACGATGACGCCCACTCCCGCGCCGATGGTGCGCGGTGAGCCTCCGCCAACCTGAAACCGCAGTTCAAAGGGCTGGTGTGCTCGTCTTGGGCAGTGCTCGCGCTGGTCGTGGGCGACTGTCTGGAGAGGAGATCATCTGGCGGAGTTGTCTCGGGGGCGGATCAAGCGTCAGGACAAGTCAATGGCAGATCGAGGTAGCGATCGGGCAGGGTGGACGGATGCCTGAGTCGTCCTTGCCTGGAGGTTTCGTCAATGCGGTCGTTCGTGTCGGGGACACGGTGCGCCGGCCGGCTCGGATCGCACGAGGTTCGTGGGTGATCTGCTGAGGCTGCTTGAAGCCAGTGGCTGGGGTGGTGCTCCGCGATATTTCGGTGTGGACGACGAGGGCCGTGAAGTTCTCAGCTACCTCGAGGGGCATGTGGCATGGGAGCCGCGACAGCCTGCCGCTGTGTCATCCGACGAGAGTCTGGTGAGGGTCGCCCGGCTCGTGCGTGAGTTCCATGACCTGACGGCCGGTACCCCGCTGGCCGGCGACCAAGAGGTCGTGTGTCACAACGACCTGTCGCCCAAGAACACGGTCTATCACCTGTGCGGGGGCGAGCTTCGGCCAGCGGCATTCATCGACTGGGACCTTGCTGCGCCGGGCGCGCGGGTCCACGACATCGCTCATGTCTGCTGGCAGTACCTCGATCTGGGCCCTTCGGTCACCGATGTCGAGGAGGTAGTCCGGCGCATGAGGCTGATCGTTGACAGCTACGAGTTGTCGGACCGGCGCTGTCTCGTGTCCACGATCTTGTGGTGGCAGGACCGGTGCTGGCGGGGCATCAAGTCCCAGGCCGATGCGGGTGACGTCGCCATGGCCCGGCTCCGTGACGCAGGGGCGGTGAGACAGGTTCAAATGGCCTATGGGTGGGTTTCTGATCATCGGGGTGCACTGGAACGCTCAGTGCAGTGAGCGCGTGGCTAGCGGCCGCAGCCGGTTCGCTGGTTCCGTCCCGTGACGGTCGGACGGCCTTCTACGATCCGACGCATGCTGGATCCCGAACTTTTGGAACGGATCACCGCGCGCCGTGCGGAACTGGACGAACTCGAAGAACAGCTGGC
>RHMC01000408.1 GCA_003719395.1 Streptomyces altiplanensis | reverse complement strand
GTGGCGGTGGGTGGCGGGGCTGGAGGAGGTGCACGAGCGGTTCGTGCACCGTTTTCAGCGGTCCGAGCCCCGGGAGTCGGCGCTGGCTTATTTGCGTGGGCTGGTGTCGTCGCTGGAGCGGAAGAACGCGTGGACGGTCGCCGAGCGGGCGGGACACGAGCGGCCGGATCGCTTGCAGCGACTGCTCAACACGTGCGACTGGGACGCGGACGAAGTCCGTGACGACGTACGGGAGTTCGTCGTCGAGCGTCTCGGGGACCGGCAGGCGGTGCTCGTCGTGGACGACACCGGGTTCTTGAAAAAGGGTGTCCGCTCGGCCGGGGTTCAGCGCCAGTACACCGGCACGGCGGGCCGGGTCGAGAACAGCCAGGTCGGTACGTTCCTGGCCTATGCCACCGATGCCGGTCACACGCTGATCGACCGGGAGTTGTACCTGCCCGCGTCCTGGACCGATGACCGTGAACGCTGCCGTGCTGCCGCGGTTCCCGAGGAGGTCGTCTTCGCCACGAAGGTCGAGCACGCCAAGGCCATGATCGAGCGGGCACTCGCCGCCCGGATGCCGTTCGCGTGGCTGACCGCCGACGAGGCGTACGGGCAGGTCAAGGGCTTGCGGTACTGGCTTGAGCAGCGCGGGGTGTTCCATGTGCTGGCGACCCGCCGCACCGACACCGTCGTCACCGCCTCGCGTATGGACCATCCCGTGGACGAGCTGATCTCCGGCCTGCCCCGACAGGCGTGGAAGCGCCGCTCGTGCGGGCAAGGCGCCCACGGCGAGCGTGTCTACGACTGGGCCCGGGCGCCGATCCGCCCCTGGCGCGAGGAAAGTGTCGAGCACTGGGTCCTCGCCCGCCGGAATGTCGCGGACCCCACCGAGATCGCCTACTACGTGTGCTTCGCACCCGAAGGCACCACCCTGAACACCCTCCTGGCCGTGGCCGGCCGCCGGTGGACGATCGAGGAGTGCTTCCAGAGCGCGAAGAACGAATGCGGCCTCGACCACTACCAGGTCCGCAAATACCATGCCTGGTACCGGCACATCACCCTCGCCATGGCGGCCCACGCCTACCTGACCACAGTCCGCGCGGACGAACTCAAAAAAGGGGATCCGGACCCGGTGGACAGCACCTCGTCCCGCTGAGCCTGCCCGAGATCCGCCGCCTGACCGCCCACCTCACAGCACGGATCCTTCCCCCCGTCGCCCAGGTCCTGCACTGGTCCCGCTGGCGACGCCAAGCACAACACCGAGCACGCATCAGCCACTACAAACGACGAGGCCACAGCCCCTGAACTGAACCACCATCACGCCAAACGCAGTTGCAGTACTAG
>RHMC01000407.1 GCA_003719395.1 Streptomyces altiplanensis | reverse complement strand
ACCGGCCCCCGTGGCCGTGGCCCGGGGGCGCGCGGCCGCCGGGGGCGCCCCCGGACCGGGCCCGGCGGCGTACCGGCGCTGTCGCCGTACCTCGCGCCCCTGAGAACGGCGGCCACCGCGCTCGCGCTGCCGTGCCGCGCGTCGACCCGGACGACCCCAACGCCGGGTTCCTCGCCGGCCTGCTCGCCTCCGCGCCCGCGGAGCTGATCACCGCGCTCCGGTCCGCGCCGGGCGACTCCGTGGAGCTCCGGCTGCGCGAGCTGCGCGCCCGGCTGGAGACGGACGAACAGGACGCCGCCGCCGAGGTGCTGCACGCCCTGGAGCTCCGGCACCCGGACGACTGGCGGGTCGTCTGGTACCGGGGCATCGCCTCCCTGGTTTCGGGGGACAACGAGAACGCCGCGCTGTCCTTCGACGCGGTCTACGACGCGTTCCCCGGCGAGGTCGCGCCGAAGCTCGCCCTCGCCGTCTGCGCCGAACTCCTCGGCCAGCTGGACAACGCCACCGAGTACTACCGTCTCGTCTGGGTGACCGACCCGGGTTACGTGAGCGCCGCTTTCGGACTCGCCCGCGTCCAGCTCGCGGCGGGCGACCGGCCGGGCGCCGTACACACGCTGGAGTCCGTGCCGGAGGCGTCGATCCACTACACGGCGGCGCGCGTGGCGGCCGTACGGGCGCGCCTTCGCCGGCGCGCCGCGCAGGACCCGCTGATCGACGACCTGACGGCCGCCGCCGCCCAGGTGGAGGCCCTGCGGGACTTCGGACTCGACGCCGTACGCCGGGAGCAGCTGTCCGCCGAGGTGCTGGGCGCCGCCCTGGACTGGGTACTCTCCGGTGGGCGCGGGCCGGCCCGCGCAGACCGCGCTGCTCGGCAGCCAACTGGACGAGCGCGGCCTGCGCTTCGGTCTGGAACGCTCGTACCGGGTGCTTGCCCGGCTCGCCCAGCGCGGCGAGGAAAGGATCGACCTGGTGGAACGGGCCAACCGTTTCCGCCCCCGGACCTGGGTGTGAAAGATGTCGCAGATGCGCCAGCTGCCTGCTGAGCCGACCTGTCCCGGCTGCCACGAGCCGCTGGAGCCGGGCGACTTGTACTGCGGGGCGTGCGGGTACGACCTGTCGGCCCCGCCGCAGGGGTCGCCGCAGCCGCAGGGCTCCGCCGCGGCGGACCGTACGGAGCCGGGCGCGGATCTGCCCTTGGCCGGCGTACGGCACGACGAGCCGGGGAGCGACGATTTCACGCTCGCGGCGCCCGCGCCGGCACCCGCACCCGCACCCGCACCCGCACCCGCACCACCCCAATCCGCCGACCCCCGCTCCGCCGCGCCCGAGACCACGCCGC
>RHMC01000406.1 GCA_003719395.1 Streptomyces altiplanensis | reverse complement strand
GGGACCTGTCCCCGAGTGGTGGACACCTCTGAGCCCAGCCCCGGCAGGGGCCGGGTAGGAGGGATCTCTTATGGTGATGAAGGTCTACTCGCCCGAGTTCAAGGCGGACGCCGTCGCGCTGTACCTGTCGGACCCGAGCCACACCTTCGAGGGCATCGGCAAGGATCTGGGGATCAGCCGGGAGACGCTGCGCAACTGGGTGCGGGCCGAGCGGGCCCGCCACGGCGGTGACAGCACGACGAGCACGAGCACGGAGAAGAACACGGTGGATTCCCCGCCGACGGCCGAGGAGCTTCAGGCCGAGAACGAGGCCCTGCGCCGGGAGCTGGCGGCGGTGCGCAAGGAGAACCAGAAGCTGGCCACCGAGCGCGACATCCTGCGCAAGGCGACGAAGTTTTTCGCACAAGAGATGACCTGGTGAACCGCTTCCAGTTCATTGAGGACCACCACCGCGCCTGGGGCGTGAAGCGGTTGTGTGCCGTGCTGGAGGTCGCCCGCTCCAGCTTCTACAAGTGGCGGGCCGGCCGCGTAGCCCGCGCCGCGCGTGAGCGGGCCGACGTCGCGCTCGCCGAGCGGATCCGGGCCGTGCATGCCGAATGGGACGGCACCTACGGCCGCCCTCGGATCACCGCTGAGTTGCGCGACGATGGCGAGCGCGTGAACCACAAGCGTGTCGGGCGGGTGATGCGAAGTTCGACATCACCGGGCTGCGGCTGCGCAGGCGCGTGACCACCACCGTGCCCGAACCGTCCGCCACCCCCGTGCCGGACCTGTTCCGGCGTGACTTCACCGCGAGCGCACCGAACACCAAGTACGTCGGCGACATCACCTACCTGCCGGTGGGCGACGGCGACTTCCTGTATCTGGCGACAGTGATCGACTGCTTCTCGCGCCGCCTGGTGGGCTGGTCCATCGCCGACCACATGCGAACCTCGCTGGTCACCGACGCGCTCCGGGCAGCCGCCGCGACCCGCGGCAGCCTGGCCGGAGCCGTCTTCCACAGCGATCATGGAGCCCAGTACACCTCCCGCGAATTCGCCGACATCTGCGCCCAGTTGGGGGTGCGGCAGTCCATGGGCGCAATCGGCACGAGCGCGGACAACGCACTCGCCGAGTCGTTCAACGCGGCCCTCAAACGCGAGACGCTCCGTGGTGCCCGCCGCTACGACGGGGTCCGTGCCTGCCGCCTGGCAGTCTTCCGCTGGACCACGCGCTACAACACCCGCCGACGACACTCGGCGAACGAACAGCAGGCGCCGATCGCCTACGAACAGCAGTCAGCTACCCTGACACTCGCCGCATAATGATACGAACAGGTGTCCACTCATCGGGGACAAGGCCC